>DATMKU010000032.1:0-76645 GCA_035570935.1 Allostellaceae bacterium | reverse complement strand
CCGGGTGATGTGGTCCTCGCTGACGATCTCACGGGCCAGGGCCACACGACGCGCTCGGTGGGAGTTGCGCGGATCAGCGCCACCGTGCCGGTGAGCGCCTAACGCGACGCCCGGACGGTTCGGTCACTCACGAGGAGACTGCATATGCCAGAGCGTCAACGGATGACGACCCGCCTCAAGACCCTGTTTCAACGACCCGAATTATTTGTTTTGGCGGGCGGGATCAATCCGATTGGCGCGAAGATGGCGGAAGCGCTGGGCTACGACGCCTTCTACATGTCCGGGGGCAATACCTCGGCGCACCAGCTGGGCTGGCCCGATTCCGGGACCAGCATGCGCGACATGGTGGACAACGCCCGGAAAATTGTCCTGACCGTAGAGATCCCGGTCTTCGCCGATGCCGACACAGGCTACGGTGATGCCGTCAGCACGCATTACACGGTGCGGGAATACATTCAGGCTGGCATCGCCGGCGCCCACATTGAAGACCAGACGTTTCCGCCGAAAGCCGGCTCCCGCCGCCGATGTATCTCGATAGAGGAGATGGTCGGAAAGCTCCGGGCGGCGATGGATGCCAAACAGGCTCTCGACCCGGACTTCGTGATCATGGCCCGGTGCGATCTCGGCGGCGTGCCGGGCGCCAGCTTTGCCGAGATTATCGAACGCTGCCAGGCCTACAAAGCCGAAGCTCAGGTCGATGTCGTCTGCCCCAATGGCTTGCGCACCTGGGAAGAAATTCAGGAGGCGATCCGCCTCATTCCCGGGCCCGTCGTCCCCCTCATTCCCGCCGACCTGTCGCCGTACCCCTCCTTGCAGGCGCAGCAGGATGCCGGGGCCGCCGCGGCCTGGTTTCCGGCACTGACCACGATGGCAGGCTTGCAGGCCAACTGGGATTTCTTGAGTGATTTTCGGCAGCGCGGCACATTGGCCCTCGATGCGCTCCGTGCCCAGGCGGCGCAGAGCTCCTGGGGTGTGGCCAGCAATGGCCGCATTCTGGACGAGCCGCGTCTGCGCGCCATGGAGGAGAAGTATCTTCCAGACTAAAAGGCTGGCTCGAAATGCTGATAAGGTCATCAATAGATCATTCGTCGCCCCCGCGAAAGCGGGGGCCCAGGATAGCCGCTTCAACCTAGGACTGGGTTCCCGCTTTCGCGGGAACGACGGTAACCTCATGATATCGCGAAATTCATTTCGAGCCTGGATCTAAGGCTCGTGGACGCTGTCCGGAGGCACCCGTCACCGCGCTCATCACGCTGTGCAAACCGGTCACGATCACGGACAATTGCTCGAACAAACGAGGAGGACGGCCATGCCGATCATCGATGTTCAGGTTCATCCCTTCGATCGCAATCACCCCGGCCGGCCGTGGGCCAGCCCCTCGCACGGACTCCAATCCGCCACCGGCGAAGAGATGGTCGCGGCGATGAACAGTGTCGGCGTCGACGGTGCGATCATGGTCTCGTCGTTCAGCGCCTACGAATACGATCCGAGCTACGCGCTCGAAGTTTACAACACCTATCCGGATAAGTTTCGGGTGGTGACGCCGGTCGACGCCACCGATCCGGCGATCGACGATGTGGTGGCGAAATGGGCGGCGACACCAGGTGCGCGCGGCATTCGCATACGCATGCGCGACGGCCTGCCGATGGACGCGGACCATCCCGGTTTGAACCGCGCCTTCGCCGCCGCCGGAAAACACGGTTTGCCGGTCAATCTGCTGTGCTGGGGCATCCTCGACAAAGGGCTGCCATACATCCAGCGACACCGCGATACGGTGATCGTCATCGACCATCTCGGCCTCTTGCAGCCTTCTCGCCCGCCGGTCCCCGCCGATGTTTGGGCCGATCTTCCGAAGCTCCTCGCCTTGGCTCGATACGAGAATGTAAGGGTGAAGATCAGCGGCGCCTGCACGATGTCGCACCAACCCTTCCCATACGACGATATCTGGGAGCCGGTGCTGCGGGTCATCGACGCGTTCGGGCTGGATCGTTGCATGTGGGGCACCGACTGGACGCGGACGATCGGCATGCTGACCTATGAGCAAGGTGTGGCGCCGTTCCGCGACACCAAACGCCTGTCCGAGAACGACAAGGCAGCGCTGATGGGAGGAACATTGCAGAAAGTCTACAAGTGGTAGCGCTAGCCGCTGCCGTCGGGCAGGCCCTCAGGTGCCCCGGATCGAATACGCCATGCATATCATCCCGGTCGTAATAAACGTAGGTCGGAATAGCGAAGCGCATTCCGCCGACCGACGTGGCGATTACGCTCGGCTTATCCCGCCCTACGTGTGCTGGCTGCTTTCATCAGTAATCACGCTCAGGGCTGTCTCTCTATCAGCCGCGTGATCTTCTTGGCGCACCATGTCGTATTCACGCTGTGCTAAACTGGCGTCGCCCATGGCGAAGGCCTCAAATACACCCCTTACCTGACCATGTTCGGCCACAGATCGATTGTGGAGCCTAACAAACTCATTTGCCCTAATGGTGTACAACTCACCCTTGGTTCTGTGAAAGCTGGCTTTCGCTCTGTGCAAACAGGCGGCCATCTTGTGACTGCCCGACATCTTTGCCACGTCAAGGGCGTCGAGCACGATCCGGTCGCCATCCCAATTCTTAGGAACTCCTCCCGCTATATTTCTTCCGGTTGCCTTTGTCGTCACCTTGAGACCTTCCAACGCAGCATCTCGGGCGGTCTCGACAAACAACGCCCCCACCAACTCGCTATCATGACGAGCGGCCACCAGCAACGGCGTATCGCCTCGCCGGTTCCTGGCATATACCTCGGCCCCATGTTCCATCAAAAGTTGTGCGATAGGCGCTCGGTCCTTTTCAGCCGCCACATGCAGCGGTGTATCGCCGCTCAGATTCCTAGCACCGACGTACCCGTGACGCGTTAGCAGAAATCTAGCAACTGGCAAATGGCCATATTCAATTGCTAGATGTAGCGGCGTGTTGTTTTGAGAATCCGTGACCCCCGAAAGTTCGCGATTTGCCTCGAGCCTAGCCATTACGTCCTCACAATTGCCATACGCAACAGCTGTCAGAAATCTAGCCTCTTCATCCGGGGACGGTTTCCCGCATAGACTGCATTTGGGACCATCCCAATCGTGTCCTTCGTTTCTGATTGTGGCGCAGCAATTGCACTTACAGCCGCCCCAGTCGTGACTTTTGTTGCGTGTCACTCCACACCGGCCGCATTTACAGCCATCCCGTTTGTGGAAGCCGAGCGAGCATGCGAAGTTTGACATCCCCAGTACCTCGTCAAAGGCTATTCCGCCCGGCCTCGAAAATTATTTGATATATTTGTGGATAAGCTGCTTTATAGCTGAATTTCCTTCCCTCTCAGCCTTGTCCAGCGCGGTTTCACCTCTAGCCGTTTTCAGCCATATATCTGCGGAATTTTTTAAAAGTAACGCAACAGACTCCTCGGCCCAATTGACCACGGCCAAGTGTAGCGGCGCCCAGCCGTCGTTCGATTGGGCGTTTACGTCCGCCCCCCTGGTGATGAGTAATTCTTCCAGTTCTAAATCGTCTCTGCTGTTAGCTGCGTGGTGCAAAGGGGTCAATCCATGCTGATCCCTAACTGAGAGCAGATCGCATTTACCTAAGATATTTTTAGCAATCTTTTTGGCATTCCACTCAACTGCAAGAATGAGCAAGGTCTTCCTCTCAAACGATGTTGGCCTTGTCAATGGCAACCCGTGTGTCTGCATTAAATTAAAAACATCAATTTTATCCTGGACCATAGTGTAAATCAGGGGGCTATCTACACGTGGGCCCTCACCACGTTTATAACCGCTAAACGGCCCGCTTGTTGGTGCAACATAGCCGTCCGTCCAAAAACTTTTCAAAGGATCGAGGCCTAAATTTAAGAGAAAATCGACTGTCGTGAGATCGTCGTGATCTATTGCTGCGTTAAATACCGCATATCCAGAGGCGCCATATTTAGCGCATGCTTTGTATCCTTGGCCCCAATCATGCGTGAGGTACTCTGTCTCTCTTTTGATGCCGCTCGTGTTGACCTCCCCCGCGTCCCGAAAAGACGGAAAGATCCTACCGCATTGCGCACAGGTGCAGGCCCCATTCCAAACGTGATCCTGGTCCCTGGGCCAAGCGCACAGCGCGCACCGACAGCCGTCCCAGGTGTGGTTTTGGTTCCGAGTTACCCCGCATCTCGTGCATTTGCAGCCGCCATCCCAGGAGTGCGCCTCGGTTTGCGTTTTTCCACACGATGCATATCTCTCGCAGTTTTTCGTCCAATCGTGGCCTTCGTCACGCGTGGCGCCGCACCTGGGACACTTGCAGCCGTCCCATGAATGGCCTTCATCCCGAATCACTCTGCACTCGGCGCATTTGCACCCGCTCCAAGCATGGGCGTTAGAACGAGTGCTTCCGCATCGGCGACATCTCTCGCAATCTGTCGTCCAGTCATGACTTGCGTCGCGGGTCTGGCCACACCGGTGACATCTATCGCAATCTGTCGCCCAGTCATGACTTGCATCGCGGGTCTTGCCACAGGCAGGACACTTACAGGTCGCGTTCCAAGGATGGAGCCCTACGAGGCACCGAATTCTCATGTGACTCAACCTCCCGTTGAGGTCTTTTAGGCCTAACTCTTAGTTCGGACGGAGCCTCATAATCCTCCCAAAATACTTCTGAATGCGCACGGGCGCCAGAGCGGCGGCTTAGGCGCAGAGCGGAAGCCAGCGCTACGAACTCAGACCGCCAGCGGACCTTGGACCGTTACCGAGCGTCAGATTTTGGGTCCGGTGTCGCCGGCTCGTCAATTCGGGCGTTTGCCGAACAAGATCCAGCCGCCGCTACTTGGCGTGATGAATGCCGAGCGCCGTCTCTGCCCGGACACTGACCTGCCGGGCGCCAGCGGTGCCGCGCAGCTGCTCCATGCTGTCGGTGTAATGGCCGTGCGGAGGCGCCCGGGCCCCAAATTGCTGCCGCTCGAAGAGAACGGGTGCGGTCCCTCGACCCTGATATCGCCTACGTAGAACGCGAAAGCGGCGATCGCCGAGGTTAGAGGAGCCCGGTTGCGCAACGACACTTGGCAGAGCTGGACATTAATCCGCTCATGTGCTGCCGCGAGGTCAAGGCGTGAAGGCGGTAGACGCCCTCGTCGTGTGTCGCGGCACATAATGGTCGAAACCTGATGCTGCGCTTCACCGCGCAGGCTCTATGATGACGGGCTAATACAAAGGACGCCTGGAACGAGTCATGAAAGAAAACAGCATACGGCGGGCGGTGCGCGAAGGGCGGGCGGCGCTGGGTACCGGGCTCAAGGAGTTCGCATCGCGCGGCGTTCCGTGGATCATCGAAGCGTCCGGCTTTGATTACTGCGCGATCGACCACGAGCACGGCGCGTTCGACATGGAAACGATCGCCAACCTGGCGAGCTGGTTCCAGGCGACGAACGTCTCCGCCATCGTGCGGCTCCACAAATCGTTCGCGCATCTGATTCCCGGCATCCTCGATCAGGGCATCATGGGCATCCAGGTGTCCGAGGTGGAAACCGCCGAGGAGGCGCGCGCAATCGTTCGCCTGGCGAAATATCCGCCGATCGGCAACCGGGGCATCTCCGGGCAGGGGCCGCACACCGGATACAAGAGCTACGGCGCCCGCCACGCCACCGAATACGCGCCATGGGCCAACGAGAACATCATCATCTGCCCGTCGATCGAGTCGCTCGAGGGGCTGGAGAATGTCGAGGAGGTCGCGGCGGTCGAAGGGATCGACATGATCGCCTATGGCCATTCCGACCTGAGCGCGCAGCTCGGGGTTCACCTCGACCTCGAGCATCCGAAATTCAAAGCAGCGGTGCGGCAGATCGCGGCGGCATGCAACGTACACGGCAAGCTCGCGCGGGGATCGGCGGAGACCGAGGCGCAGATCGAGGAATATTGGCGGCTCGGGTGCAAGGTGCTGAATTTGCCGGGGAACGATGTGAGCACCTATCTCGACGGGATGAAGGCGCGCGCGGCCCGCGCGCATGCGCGGTTGAAGTCGATCGGGGTGCCGACCCCGTGAGGGGATCGGGTGGCCACCCGATGTGCCGGGTCCCTGCCAGGCAGGGACCCATCGAGCAACCAATTCGTCGCCGGAGAGATAGGTCCCTGCCTGCGCAGGGATCTGGAATGCCTTCGCTCTGCTATCACCACACGGCGACCTTGCTGCGGCGTCACCCCTAACACGCTGACTGGAGGACACCCCATGACCAAATATTTGCACACGATGATCCGCGTCAGTTCGCTGAAGGACACCATCGGATTCTTCGAGGTGCTGGGCCTGCGCGAGATCCGCCGCCGTCCGGACGAGAAAGGCCGCTACACCAATGTGTTCCTCGCGGCTCCCGGCGACGAGGCGGCTGCCGTGGAGCTCACCTACAACTGGGATCCCGAGCCCTACACCGGCGGCCGCAATTTCGGACATCTCGCCTACGCCGTGGACAACATCTACGACACCTGCAAGGCCTTTATCGCTCACGGTGTCACGATCAACCGCCCGCCGCGCGACGGCCGCATGGCCTTTATCCGCACGCCGGACGGCATCTCCCTCGAGCTGTTGCAGGCCGGCGAAGCGCTGGCGCCTGCAGAACCCTGGACCAGCATGGCCAACACCGGTTCATGGTAGAGCCGTGACGCCCTGGCGTGGATTGGATCGTGGCGCTGCTGGGGTGGACGAGGCACGCACCTAACCAGATCTATTTGACTCGTGTAGGCGGGGAGGCAAGCGCCCAGTTAGCGACGTGCTCGCGCGCAGGGAGGTGCCATAGCGTCGCAGCGCAGGTCGGTCGTTTGCGACTGACGGCTGAGGTGTTGTCTTTCTCCAGAGCTCGGACAACGGCGACCGCACAAGGAAAAGGGGCCAGAGTTCGGCCAACGCCGCCATCTTCCGGTATTTGGGCTCCCCCGCAAGTTCGGCGACGCACGCCTCCAAACGCCGCAGATCCTCGTCATCGAGGGTTTTCAGGTGCCCTTTGTAGATTGAGTGATCAACCGCACCGGGTTTGTCGGAGGCTCCAACTCTTGAGAGGATGGAGCGATGACGAAACCTCAACGCCATAAAGCTCCAAGAGATGCCCCTGGATCTCACGAACCGACAGGCCGCGGGCATAGAGACTGATGATACGATCGTCGCAACCGTCCAGCCGGGTCTGTCCCTTGCCAACCAGCTGCGTGCGCCGCCTGATCCGCCGCGCCGGCGCCAAGCTGTTCTTCCTGCCGCGCTACTCGCCGATCTCAATCCGATCGAGCAGGTCTTCGCCAAGCTGAAGACCCTGCTCCGCAAAACCGACCCGCGCACGATCGAAGCCGCTTGGCGCGGCATCGGCGGCCTCCTCGACCGCTTCTCCCCACAGGAATGCGCCAATTACCTCGCCAATGCCGGCTATGCTTCAGCCTAACAGGATCATGCTCTAATCCTCCAGCCAGCGCCGCCGCGAGAGCAGTGACCACAATGCTGACCCTCTACGATGTCGACCTACTCAAGCATCAATAAAATCAATCCCTACGGGGTGCAGCAGCCGGCATTTGCGGTCATCTGAAATCGCGGGCCTCGGGCGCGTGCGTTTGAGCTGCGTGTTAGCCGCCGCGTGCCACTTGGCCGCACGTCCGCGATGACCCCGGCGATGCCGGCAGAACCCATCGGATGAACATCCCACGCGAATCTCGATAAGGCTCCCGCTGCGCAGCAAACCTGTTCCATTCCGAGCAAGGCTGTTCAAGAGCAAATGCGCGCTTGCGCCTATTTCGCCGACCGTAAACTCACGGGAGGCTAGCTATGCAAATCCCATTCGCCACACCGGACGAGGAGCGGCAGCAGACGCTCGGCGACAATCCGCCGCGTATCGCCGAATGTCGGTCCAAGCCCACAGCAATGAGTGCGTGCCTGGAATTCGGCCATTTTCGCGTATTGCTGCGCCGCCGCGAGTTGCTGGCCAATGGGGTGCCGGTCAAGCTCGGGACGCGCGCTTTCGACCTTCTGATGGTTCTGATCGAGGCCGAGGGATTGCTCGTCAAGAAGGCTGAGTTGTTGGACCGGGTTTGGCCGGGGATCGTCGTCAGCGAGGACAACCTGAAGGTCCAGGTTTCGGAGCTGCGCGGGGCTCTCGCCGGTGACCGAGATCTGATCCGCACCGAATTTGGCCGGGGCTATCGGTTTACCGGTGTCGTTCGTCGTTTGGCAGCCGCGGTTCCGCCGGCGCGGTCGGCGCCCGACCCGACGTTGGATTCATCTGGATCGGAAATGCCCTCACCGGTGGATCTCGCGGCGCTCGCCGCACGATTGACGGCGCTCGAACGCCAATTGGCCGAAGCGCTGCAGTCGACCGGCGAGCCGCGACGCATCGCCCACCCATTTCGAGGCCATGGACGTTGCGCCCGGCCTTTGGGACGCGGGACGCGCTCGCGGCGGCGCGCCCGGCCGCTATTCCCGGCAAGCGGGAGGCCCAGCGGAATGGCGGATTGGATCGCGGGCGGTTGACGATCCAGCGCACCGCTGGTGCGGCGAGGAGCGCCGTGCGCCCCTGACCATCGCTATCGCTGCGACCAGCGGTATTGGCTCGGGGTGGTTCCGAGAATTTGTCGAAAATGGCGCGCCAGATGGCTCTGGTCGGAAAAGCCGGTGGCCAACGCGATCTCGGCCAGCGGTTCCTTGGTGCACGCCAACATCTCCTTTGCTCGTTCGATGCGTCGCTTAACGAGGTAGTGATGCGGCGTCACACCGGTCGATTGCTTAAAGGCGCGCGCGAAGTGATAGACGGACAGTCCGGCGATGGCGGCGAGCCCGGCGAGATCGATGTTCTCGCTAAGGTGAGCGTCGACGTGTTCGCGAACCCGTCGGCCGGCGCCCGGCGACAGGCCGCCGCGCGCTTGCGGAGGCGGCTCCGATCGTTGCAATGCCGCAAGTTGATCGAGCCGCGGGCGGGCGTGGAGAGCGGCCGTCGCGATACTTTGCCACTCACCTGAAGCTCGTTCGGGCGGCGTGAGCAGCGCCGGCCAGGTCTCGTCGCTGCCGGCGACGATCAGGCGTGTGGGGACATCGGCCGTGTCCTTGCGGCCAAAGAGCGCAAGATCTCGTTCGAAAAAGGCCCACAGGCTGACACCGGACCGCAGCCTGAAATCGTCCAACAGCAGCGAAGTGCGCGCAGCTCGATTGGCCCCGACGATGCGCTGGTGGCCATCTGCCGCCAGCAACAAGCCCGAAGCGCCGGCTTGCGGTGCGCCAACCGCAACGATCCATTGTCGGCGGAACTGCTCGCGAAAGATTCGCTCTTCGATGGCGCGGGCTGACGACGCGGTAAGGGCACCGGTCAGCGCGTGGGCGCGCTCCGAACGTTCGGGATCGACCGCGGAAACATCCAGGACGGCAATCAGCGACCCGTCGACATCGAACACCGGCGCGGCCGAGCAACTGAGATCTTTGTGCCTCGATCGAAAATGCTCGGTTCGATGAACAGTTATCGGGCGCTCTTCAGCGATGCAGGTGCCGATGCCGTTGGTTCCCTCGACCGCTTCGGACCATACTCCGCCAAGCCAGGTTCCCCAATGTTTAAAGAGAGTTGCGTCGGCGTCGTCACCCCGATGGTCGACCGCGACGCCTCCGCTGTCGCAGAAGAGAAGCGTGTAACCCGCCTCGCGCACCACCTTATAAAGCCGATCGATCTCCTCCTGCGCGCTGACGATCAATTGGTCGAGCGGACCGCGAAGCTCCTTCAACTCGCGGGAGGTGAGAATCCGGGGCGCGTCGCCGCTGTCGGGATCAACCTGGTGGGTGTTCGCCGATCGCAGCCACGAAGCCGCCACTCCGCCACTGCCTTGCGCCAGTGCATCCGCGCGAGCGACCGAATAGAGCTCCTCGCCGCGTGGCGCGGCAATGTCGATCGAGATGTTAGAGCGGATCAGGCCCATCATCAGTCCGAATCAAAGATCGATCGACGGAGAATCTCCATACATGTCAAATTGTTTCGTGATCGAGGCTGCACAGTAAGATTTTTTTCGACAAAGGCGTAATTTGATATTGTGGGTGTGATGCCGTAGCCCGGGCAGACGATCATAACGTTTCCCCCTTTCGATCCATCGCAACCCGAACGACACGTAGTTATCCCGTAGATTGGCGTTCGGCGACGGTTAGCCTGTAAATTTTTTGTGACACGTTCGCGGGTACCGCGGTAAAGGATATTGCGGGTGCCCGGCTCCGGCGCCCGTACTCCCAGCCGACGACGCATCGGCGTTCGCTTGTTCGAAATCGACCTCGGCTGATCGAGCCGATGCCAACGGTAGGTTCGCGCACTTACCACCCGGAGCGGGCATGCCAGAAGCGGCGGGCGATTTCGCTATTGGTCGGCCTCTTGATAAAGATCGTTGGTGCCCAGGGCGGCGGAAGACCTTCGCGTCGGTCCTTTAGCCGGCGCTCTTTGTCGGTCAGCGACGCCTCGGCGTGCGTAGGCTGGCTGGCTTCGACCGGCGGGGCGGCGGCGGTTTCGCGGCGTAGTTCCTTGATCCGCTCGTGAATGGTATCGAAATCGTCGGCGGCGCGGGGTCGGGTCACATTTCCTCCTGAGTGTGCGCGGGATCGGGCGTGCCCTAACGGCTCTTCGCTCCGGGGCGCTCGATTAGATAGTGGTGAACCCGGCCGAATGCGGCAAGAGTTCGGCAACGCGATCCGAGGAGTGCGATCACGATGCCCGCCAAGCCGATATTGTCGCGCCCGATCCCGTCGACCGGCGAAGCGATGCCGGTCATCGGGCTCGGCACTTGGCCGATGTTCGATGTCGGCGCCGACGAGCGCGCGCGGCGGCCGTTGCGCGAGGTCGTGCGCCGCTGCTCGATGCGGACGCGCGGATGATCGACAGCTCGCCGATGTACGGCCGGGCCGAGGGCGCGGTGGGCGACCTGCTCGCCGATCTCGGGGCGCGGCTGCGCGCCTTTCTAGCGACCAAGGTGTGGACCACCGGCCGCGACAAAGGTATAGTGAAAATGCGGCACTCGGCCGCCTTGCTGCGCACCCGGGTCATTGACCTGATGCAGATCCGTAATTTGGTCGACTGGCGAACCCATCTCGCCACCATGCGACAAATGAAAGAGGAGGGGCGCGTCCGCTATATCGGGCTCACGCATTACACGGCCCGCGCGCTCCCGTATCTCGTCCGCATCCTCGAAACCGAGCCCGGCATCGATTTTGTCCAATGCGGCCATTCGCCGGCCGAGCAAGCGGCCGAACGCGAATTGCTGCCGATCGCGGCGGCCCGCGGGGTCGCGGTCATCGTCAACCAGCCGCTTGGCCAGGGCAGCGTGTTGAGCCGGGTGCGCGGCCGCCAGCTGCCGGACTGGGCCGGCGAAATCGATTGCACGAGCTGGGCCCAGCTGCTGCTCAAATACATCCTGGCCGAGCCCGCGGTGACCTGTGTGATCCCGGCGACCCGCGACCCCGAGCATATGGAAGATAATCTTGCCGCCGGCTTTGGCCGCCTCCCGGATGCCGACCAGCGGCGCCGGATCCGCGCCGTGTGGGACGCATTCTGAGGATACAGCGCTAATCCCTCGACGCAAGCCAAGCTCGTTGTCAAGATCGCCGGAGAGTTGGAGCGGGGGACGGATGACAGAGCCGATTGATCGCGCGCTTTCGAGGCTGGTCTAAGCGATGCCGGCGCCGTTACCGGCGTTGAACCTGGTCGCCGGACCGGGGCAGCGGCGCGCCACGCTCGAGCTTGCGCGCGAGATCGAGCGGCGCGGCTTTGCCGGCATCTCGATATCGAGCCAGTACAGCAACATGTCGCAATGCCTGGGGCTGGCCTTCGCGACCGAGCAAATCCCGTTTGCCACCGCGATCGCGCCGATCCACGCCGCTACCGCCGAGGAATTCGCCGACTATCTGCACGAGGTGTCGGGCGGCCGCTTTCAGTTCGGCATCGGCGTCGCCCATGGGCCCGCCCATCAGCGCATGGGGGTGACGCCGGGCCGGCCGCTCGCCGACATCCGCGACTTTGTCGCCAAGGTCAGGTCCTTCGACGGCATCGGCGCCTTGCCGCCGATTATCCTCGCCGCGCTGCGCCGGCGCATGGTGGCGCTCGCCGCCGAGATTGCCGACGGTCTCCTCTTTGCCAATGCCGCCCGCTCGCATACGGCGGCCTCGCTCGGCATCCTGCCGGCTGACAAGTGCAGCGACCCGGATTTTTTTATCGGCAACCGCATCCGCACCTGCGTCAGCGACGACGAGAGCGAGGCCAAGGCCGTGTTGCGGCGTACGGTCTCGAATTATGCGCTCATGCCGAATTACCGGAATTATTGGAAGGAAGCGGGCTACGCCGAGGAGATGACGTCGATCGAAAATGTGCTCGCCGCGGGCCGCACCGACGAAATCGAAAAATACCTGCCCGATCGCTGGCTCGCCGACATCGCCTTGTTCGGGCCCGCGGCGAAGATCCGCGACGGGGTCGAGGCATGGCGTGACGCCGGCATCCGCACCCCGGTGCTGGTGCCGCTTTCCGCCGACGGCGACCCCAGGACCGCGCTCCAGCAAGTGTTCGCCGCCTTTGCCGACTGATATCTCGGAGAGGGATTTTCACATGCAACTCGGGTGCTCGCTGCCGGTCGGCGATATCGGTACCGGTCCCCTCGTCTTGCGCGACTATGCGCAAGCGGCCGAGGGCCTCGGCTTTACCCATCTGATGGCACCCGATCATGTGCTCGGCGTCAACCCGGCGGCGGACCACGAGGGGCGCCGGGTCGGCACCACCGCCACCGCCTATCACGACCCGTTTGTCCTGTTCGGGTTTTTGTCGGGCTGCACGTACAATATCGGCTTTGCCGTCGGCGTCCTGATCCTGGCACAGCGCCAGGCGGTGCTGGTTGCAAAGCAGGCGGCCTCGCTCGATGTGCTGTCCGGGGGGCGCTTTCGGCTCGGCATCGGGGTCGGCTGGAACGAGGTTGAATTCATCGGCCTCAACGAGAATTTTCACAATCGCGGGCGCCGTTCGGCGGAACAGGTGCGGATCATGCAGGCGTTGTGGGCCGCGCCGCACGTCCGCTTCGAGGGCGAGTTCCACCATGTTGAAGACGCCGGCATCAACCCGCGCCCGGCTTCGGGGCGCGTGCCGATCTGGTATGGCGGGCACGCCGAGGCGACCTTTCGACGCTGTGCACGCTATGGCGACGGCTTTATGCCGCTTGCCTATCCGCCGGGCGAGGCGGCATTGGCGGCTTTCGCGAAATTGCGGGGGTTGGCCCGCGAGGCCGGGCGCGACCCGGCGGCGATCGGGATCGAGGTCTGGGTCTCCCCAGGTTCCGGCGGCCCCGAGGATTGGCGGCGCGAGGTCCGGTTCTGGAAAGAGGCCGGGGTCACCCACCTCACCGCGCACACGACCTACGCCAGCAACCACCACAAGCGCATCGCCGGCCATAGCGCCGCCGAGCATCTGGCGGCGATCGCCCGCTATCGCGAGGCGGTAACGGACCTCTTGTGAAGCGGCAGTGCGGAACTGAGACCGGGCAAAATGGAGACCGCCATGAGCGACACGGAAATCACTGCGTTGCGCGCTAAACTGGCGGCGCGGCCGCGGTCGGATGATTACCGCCAGCGGCGCCGGGATATCGACGCCCGCGGCTTGACCTATGGGCTCGCCGCCGATGTTGGGGTCGAGCCGGTGAACGCCAACGGGATAGGCGCCGAATGGACGGCGACGCCGAACGACGCGCGCGACGCGGCGCTCTTGTATCTGCACGGCGGCGGTTATGTGATCGGCTCGCGCGACAGCCACCGCCATCTGGTGGCGGCGGCCGGCCGGGCCGCCGGGATCGCGGCATTGGCGCTTGATTACCGGCTCGCGCCGGAGCATCCGTTTCCGGCGGCGGTCGACGATGCGGTCGCCGGCTATCGCTTTCTCTTGGGGCGCGGCATCCGACCGGACCGGGTCGCGATCGCCGGCGACAGTGCCGGCGGCGGGCTGGTCGTCGCCGCGATGCTGGCGATCCGCGACGCCGGGCTCGCGCAGCCGGGTTGCGGCTGGTGCATTTCGCCCTGGGTCGATATGGAAGCCATCGGCGAGACGATGACGAGCCGCGCCGCCGCCGACCCGACCGTCCAGCGCGCCGGCATTCTCGACATGGCCAAGATGTACCTGAACGGCGCCAACCCGCGCGCGCCATTGGCGGCGCCGATTTACGGCGATCTCGATGGCCTCGCCCCGCTCTTGATCCAGGTCGGCGCCTGCGAGACGCTGCTCGACGACGCGCTGCGCCTGGCCGGGGTCGCGGGGGCTGCCGATGTGCGGGTCGATCTGCAGATCTGGCCCGAGATGATCCACGTCTGGCACCTCTTCCATCCCGAGCTGAAGGCCGGCCAGCGGGCGATCGAAGCCGGCTGCACTTTCATCCGCTCGATGCTGGGGTGAATAACCCAGGCGGTGCTAAAGCACCCGATTTGAAAAGAATGGCAAAAGGTCAAAGAGTTGACTGACATTCCTGCGAAAGCGCATGGCTGTTCGGGGAGAACAGGGGGTTGCATATCGATTGCCAGATCGTCTTGGCCGCGCCACCCACGCCTTCATCGCCTGTCCTTGGTCCCGTGGATGGCCGGGTCAAGCTAGACCAAGTCCGGGCACGACGATCTGTGGTGGGCCATGCTGCGGCCTAAACCCCGGCCGAGCTGAGAGACCATGATTTCCCCGGACCGCCTCGCTTGCGTGGGGGCTACGATAAGATGCTGGGATATTCACCTCATTTCAAATCGGGTCCCAAGCGAAGCGCGCTCGCCGTCCGTTTACTCTTTCGGCCCGTGTGCGTTTAACGGGTTGTGAGTCTAATGCTTCGCGGCGCGGTATTTTCCGAATCGCCTGCGCCGGCTACTTCCTTGACTAATCAGCTGCATGGTAACTTTGGCCGTCACTTGCGCTGCCGCCATCGATGGCGCGCTCAGCGCGTTTCCGGAGACCGAATGCCGATATTTACCAAGTTCGCTCTGGGGGCCCGGTTTGAGCGTGGATTCTATTGGCCATCAACAAGAGCCGAAATCAAGTTTTCGGCATCATTGACGATGGAACTGTGATAGCTTGGGGCGCATGGCAAAGTGCGCGCTGATCACCGGCGTTACCGGGCAGGACGGCTCCTATCTCAGCGAATTCCTGCTTGCGAAAGGATATGAAGTCCACGGCGTAATGCGGCGCGCAAGCCTGTTCAACACCGATCGCATCGATCATCTTTACCATGATTCCCATATCAGCGGCGCCAGGTTGACTTTACACTATGGCGACTTGACCGACGGTACAGGATTGCGGCGGGTGCTCGAAACCGTCGATCCCGACGAAGTCTACAACCTCGGCGCCCAAAGCCACGTCAAGGTTTCGTTCGACATCCCTGAATATACCGCCGAGGTGGTCGCCATCGGAACCTTGCGGTTGATCGAAGCCGTCCGCGACCATGTCTTGCATGGCGGCCGCCCGGTACGCTATTATCAGGCCGGCTCATCGGAAATGTTCGGTGCGGCGGCGCCGCCGCAAAGCGAAAGGACGCCGTTTTACCCGCGCAGTCCTTATGGCGTCAGCAAGGCGGCGGCGCATTGGTTTGCGGTCAACTATCGCGAGGCCTATGGTCTGTTCATCTGCAACGGCATTCTGTTCAATCATGAGAGCCCGCGTCGCGGCGAGACGTTTGTTACACGCAAGGTGACGCGGGCGGTGGGGCGCATCACGCAGGGCCTGCAAGATAAGCTTTATCTGGGTAACCTCGAAGCGCAGCGCGATTGGGGCTTTGCCGGCGACTATGTCGAAGCCATGTGGCTGATGCTGCAGCAGGAGCGGCCGGGCGACTATGTTGTCGCCACCGGGGAGGCGCACAGCGTCCGCGAACTGGTCGAGGTCGCCTTTGCCGCCGCCGGGCTCGACTGGCGGCGGCATGTGGAGGTTGACCGCCGCTATTTCCGCCCGACCGAGGTGAACGCGCTGTGCGGCGATCCGACCAAGGCGAGGGAAAGGCTCGGCTGGGAGCCGCGGATCGACTTTACGGAGCTGGTCGGGATGATGGTGCGATACGACATCGACCTCGCGCGGCGCGAGCGGACCGTGAACCAGGCCGGGTTTACCGACCCGGCCCGCGGCACCGCCATTGCGGGAAGCGATTGAGCGCATGGCGCCGCGAACCGTGTTTCCGCTGGCTGGACGACGTATATTCGTCGCCGGTCATCGCGGGATGGTCGGCTCGGCGCTTATCCGCCGGCTGGCCGAAGAGGAATGCCGCCTGCTGACGGTCGGCCGCGATCTCGTTGACCTGCGCAACCAGATGGCGGTCGATCGCTGGTTCGACGAACACCGGCCCGAGGCGGTAATGCTCGCCGCGGCGCGCGTCGGCGGGATTCATGCGAACGACGCCCATCCCGGCGATTTCCTCTACGATAATTTGGCGATCGCGACCAATGTGATCGAGGCGGCGCGGCGGACCGGGGCGGCGAAGCTGATGTTTCTCGGCTCGTCCTGCATCTATCCGCGCCTCGCCCCGCAGCCGATCCCGGAAAGCTCTTTGCTGACCGGCCCGCTCGAACCGACAAACGAATGGTATGCCGTCGCCAAGATCGCCGGCCTCAAACTGTGCCAAGCCTACCGCCGGCAGCATGGCTGCGATTTCGTCTCGGTGATGCCGACGAACTTGTACGGGCCCAACGACAATTTCAACCTGCTCTCCAGCCACGTCTTGCCGGCGCTGCTCGCGAAGATCGACGCTGCCGTGCGCGAGGGCCGGGATACGGTCGAGATCTGGGGCAGTGGGCAGCCCCGCCGCGAGTTTCTGCATGTCGACGACCTGGCCGACGCGATCGTCTTCCTGATGAAATACTGGTCGGACGAGGAGCCGATAAATATCGGCATGGGCTCGGATGTAACCATCGCCGAACTCGCCCGGCTGATTGCCGATGTCGTCGGCTTTACGGGACGGTTCGTTTTCGATGGTTCAAAGCCGGACGGGACACCGCGCAAGCTCCTCGATGTCTCCAAATTGACCGCGCTCGGCTGGCGTCCGGGCATCGACCTGGAGACGGGTATACGGCAGACCCATGAGTGGTACCGAGCCGTCTGCGTCACGCGGGCAGCCTGACAATGCCAAGCGGCAAAGCACTTGGCATTGGCGGCCTACGCAGAGCGACTGCTCTTCCTGGCCCTTACTGCTGCCGGCGGGTCTCGGTTGTCCGCGGGTTCGTATCGCGCGCGGCTGCGTAGCCGGAATGAGCGGCAGCCGAGCCGGAGCGCTGCGCGCTGTTCGCATGCCACGCCGACGCCAGCCCGATCGAATACCGCGCGGTTCTGCCGCGCGTGCCGCGACGGCTGCGCCCACCGCGATAGATGTATCCGTCGGCGATCGCAAAATGGAACAGGCCGGTCTGCCGGCTCGGGTCGTAAGAGGTGCGGCCGGCGGCGACATAGGGATCGAAACCGTCGGTATCGGCGGTTGTAACGAGTTGGCCCGGACCGTTCTGCGGGTAGACAAAACCGTAAGTCGGGTTGTCGCGGCCGAATTGGCCGGAGCCCAGATCCATGACCGCGACCGTTGTCCAATCATGATTGGGCGAGGTGTCGACAACCGGGGTCTGCAACGTGACCCTGCCGTGATACCAGTTGGATTGGTCGACGAGCACCATCGTCGGGCCGACGACCTTGGACACGACCGCGACATGACCCGAAGGGATCGACCCGGTCGGCCGGAAGACGAGGATCGAGCCCACCGCCGGTATCGGGCCGCGCTGATAGCGGCCGGCTGCCTCGTACCACCAGCCGCCGGCGGCGCCGAAAAGATCGACGCCGGTAACGGCGCGCGCATAAAGCGCGCAGTTGCCGGCCGCGGCGCGGCGCGAGTGCCCGGCACAACAGCTCACCAGTATGGCGCCCCAGACGAGGCCCCAGCCCAACTTCGCTCGCATTTAATTGCCCCCGGCTGGTATCGACCCGAAGCCCGTCGCTGACGGCGGCCCCCGACTTCGTGTCGTTAAGAATTATTAACGCCGCCTATAAAACCGCAGGTCGGAGAAGGAAATCACTATAATTCTCAACAGGAGAGGTAAAAACTGCCCGATTTTACCCCTGCGCGCATCAGCGATTTAGTAATTCGCGTTTCAAGCGAGACACTACATGACAAAACCGAGCGACGCCAGCGCCTCTCGTACCGCCGATGCTGCGAGCAATGCGCGAAACCGTAGAATCGCCGGCCGCTCGATCCGGTTTCTCGGAATGACGAAATCGTAATGCTCGTCCTGTGCCGGGATAAAGCCGAGCCCGTACTGACGCGCCACGCTTTCGATCGCGATACCCCAATCGGCGCGATTCTGCGCCACCGCGGCTGCGACGGCATTGTGCGATTTCGGCTGCGCCCAATAGCCCGGCGGCCTGGCGCCCCCGAGCAACCGGTCGGTCAGGATGCGGGTACCGCTGCCGGCGTTGCGGTTGACCATCAGACAATCGGGTGCCGCCAGCACCGCCGCGATCGCGCCGTCGACCGAGCGGTGGTCGAAGCGCGGGTCGCCGCTGCGGTAGACGATGCCCTGCAAGCGACGGTAGCCGGGCACCAGTTCGAGCGCCGGGGTCAAGAACGGACGATTGTATCCGCCGGTCTCGGGGTCCATCAGATGGATCGCGGCGATGTCGCATTCGCCGCGCTTGGCGGCGGCGAGTCCGCCCATGCTGCCGATGTTGAGCGCCTTGACCGCGATCCCCTCGGCGTGCAGGCGGTCGATCAATATGTCGAGCCCGACGCAATGGCTGCCGATGATCACGAGATCGGCGAGATGGGCATCGCCGATCAGCTGCACTTCGACCGGCGTGCCGGCCGCCACGCTTTCGACTTGCGCATCGACGGCGATGAACCCGTCCGCCTGGCTGAAGGCGGTGACCGCCCCCGAGCCCTTGATGTTCGGATAGGCAAAAAGGGTGCCTTCCGGGTCGCCTTGGATCAGTGAAACCATCAGATATTCTGTCCGGCCGCGTTCCGAGGCGACGCGCAGCGGCAGGGTTGCCGGCAGCCGCTCGGCGCGTTCGGGGGCCAACCCGGCAAAGGCGCGGACCACCGGTGCCACGAATTCGTGAAAGGTGAAAATCGCCGAGGTTGGAAACCCCGGCAGCACGACGACCGGCTTGCCGCGGGTCACCGCCAGGCACAGCGGCTTCCCCGGTTTCAGGGCGACGCCGTGGACGACGATGCCGGGATCGCGGAAGCGTGCCACCGCACGGTAGCAAAGGTCGCCCGCACCCTTTGACGTGCCGCCCGACAATATCACGACGTCGCAGGCGGCAAGCCCGTCTTCGACGAGGCGGGTCAGCACCGCGTCGTCGTCGGCGCCGATGCCGAGCGGGCAGGAGACGCCGCCCGCCTCCTCGACCGCCGCGGCAAGGATCGCGGCATTCGAATCGAAGACGGCACCAGGCCGCATCGGCGCGCCGGGGGCGATGATCTCGTCGCCGGTCGAGATGATCGCGACGCGCGGCCGCCGCCAGACCTCGACCGTGGCACAGCCGACCGCGGCCAGCATGCCGATCTCGCGCGAGGTCAGCACCTGTCCGGCCCGCAATACGGTCTCGCCGCGCGCCATATCGCTGCCGGCAAAGGCGACGAACTGGCCGGCGGTGGCGGCCCGGCGGATTTCGAGGACGGTCGCGCCGTTCGCCGCTTCGGCCGTCTCGGTATGTTCGACCATGACGACGGCATCGGCGCCGCGCGGCACCATTCCGCCGGTTGCGATCAGCGTCGCCGTCCCCGGTTCGACCGCGAGCCTCGGCTCTTTCCCGGGGGTCAGAATTTCGGGCAGCAAGGTCAACCGGCGCGGCGTCCGCTCGCTGGCGCCGAGCGTGCCGTCGGCGTGCACCGCAAAACCATCGACGCTGGCGCGGTCGAAGCCCGGGACATCGACCCCGGCAACGACCCGGCGTGCCACGACCCGCCCCAATGCCTGCGCCAATGGCACGGTCTCGCAGCCGAGCGGGCGTAATTCGAGATGCTTACGAAACCGCCGCTCGGCCTCGTCGCGATCGACAACGTCGAGGAATTGCTCCTGCCGCGCCAGGCTGCGCAGGCTCGCGGGGATATCGTTCATGACATGGGCTCCGCGCGAATTTGACGTTCGTCATAGAAATAGGCAGTGATTTGTGCGCCCGCCGGATAGCCCTCGCTCGCCTCGGGGACGACGACAAACCCGTCGCCCTGGATGGCCGCCATCAGCCCGGCTTCGGCGAAGGACGCGACCGGCGCGATGTGGCCGTCGGCCAGGCAGCGGATCGGGCAGACCTCGGTCATGCCGATCGCCGAAACGATTTTTCGCACAGTGACGACCGGGCGCGAAGGATAGGGAAGCGCCGGATCGCGTCCGCCGAGCCGACGGATCGCGCGACCGGCGAACAGCTCGTAATTCCACAGGCAGGCCGCCGGCGCCCCCGGCAGCAACAGCGCCGGGGTCCCACCGGCCAGGCGGCCGAACCCGGCCGTCTCGCCCGGAGCCAGCGCCACGCCATGAAGGTCGAGCTTGCCGCAGGCAGACAGCGCCGCCACCGACCGGTCCTCATGACTGCGGCCGGTGCCGCCCGCGACGAGGACGAGATCCGCTCCCGGGGCAAATGCATCGGCGAGAGGCGCATCCGTGACGATCCCGCCGTCGCGGTCGACCAGCGCCCGCAGCATCGGCCCGTTGCCGTCGAACGGCTCTCCGGACCGCGCGTATCGGGCGACAACCAACCGCACCCGCGGGCGGCGGATCACCGGCACGCGCGCAACACCGGCGATGGCGATCATGCCGATGTGCCGCGCCGTCAGCCGGGTTCCTGCCGCGATCAACAGCGCGTCGGCGCTCGCCACCGCGCCCTGGCGGTCGATGCTGGCGCCGGCAGCGACGGGTTCGACCAGCACGACCCCGCCCGCCTCGTTCGGTTCCGCCTGATCGAACGGGACGATCGCATCCATCCCCACGGGCAGGGCTTGGCCGGCTTCGACAGTGCCTGCCGCTACCGCCAGCGGGTTGTAGGCGCCGGCGCCGAGGCTGTCCTCGGCGCATACGGCGTAGCCGTCGATCGCGGCGCAATCCGCCGGCGGGATCGGGTTCTGTGCGCGGACGTCTTCCGCGAGTATCCGGTTCGCCGGCGTTTCGAACGCAGTTTCTTCTGTATCTAGGCAACCGGTCGCGGCATCAATCCAGGCGAGCGCCCGCTCGACCGAAACGCGCTCGAGCCGGATCAAGCGATGCTCGCCAGCGCCTGGTCGAGATCGGCGATCAGGTCGCCCTTGTCCTCGATGCCGACCGAGAGGCGCACCAGCCCGTCGCCGATGCCGATCGCGCGCCGCTGTTCCGGAGGGACCGAGGCATGGGTCATGATCGCCGGATGCTCGATGAGGCTGTCGGTGCCGCCAAGGCTTTCGGCCAAGGTGAAGAGCCGCACCCGTTCGAGAAATCGCCTGCAGCCGGCGAGATCGGCCGCCAACTCGGCCGTCACCATGCCGCCGAACCCGCTCATCTGCCGCTGTGCCAGCGCGTGCTGCGGATGGCTCGGCAGCCCCGGATAGATCGTCCGGCGAATCGCGGGGTGATGCTCGAGCCACTGCGCGATCGCCAAGGCGTTGGCGCAGTGCCGCTCCATGCGCAAGGCCAGGGTCTTGATCCCGCGCAATACCAGAAAGCTGTCGAACGGCCCGGCGATGCCGCCGACGGCGTTCTGCACAAATTTCAGCCGAACGGCGAGCTCGCGGTCGTTGCCGACGACGGCTACCCCGCCGATCACGTCCGAATGGCCGTTCAGATATTTGGTCGTCGAATGGACGACGGCGCTGAACCCGTGATCGAGCGGTCGCTGCACCCACGGGCTGGCAAAGGTGTTGTCGGCGACCGTCCAGATGTCGCGGCGCCGGCCGATGGCCGCGACCGCGGCGAGATCGACCAGTTTCAGCATCGGATTGGTCGGGGTCTCGACCCAGATCAGCCGGGTGATGGGCCGGATCGCCGCCTCGACATTCTCCGGGGTGGACATGTCGACGAGCGTCGTTTCGAGACCTCCCGAACGCCGCCGTACCCGCTCGAACAATCGCAGCGTGCCGCCGTAGAGATCGTCGGTGGCGACGACATGCGCGCCGTCGTCGAGGCATTCCAGCACCGCCGCCATCGCCGCCGAGCCCGACGCGAAAGCAAACCCGGCGCCACCGTTTTCAAGATCGGCGACGCAGCGCTCCAGCGCCTCGCGCGTCGGGTTGCGGGTGCGCGCGTATTCGTAGCCCTTGTGGACGCCGGGGCTTTCTTGGGCATAGGTCGAGGTCGCATAGATCGGCACCGAGACCGCTCCGGTGGCCGGGTCCGGTCCGCCGCCCGCATGCACCGCGCGGGTCGCAAAGGCGTGTCGGTTGCGTTCCATTCCGCTCGTGCGCTTCATCGGAAGGGCGATCCTCCCGTGCGGCATCTTAGCTCATAGTTGCGAGATGCGCCCGCCGGCGGATCAGCGATTTCGCGCGTTTGCAGGAGAGCAAAGCTCGGCGCATCCGGGATCCCGGATGCGCCGGAGGGGATGACCGAGGGTCAGCCGGCCTTGGCGAGGTTCTGGGCGGCGAAATCCCAGTTGATCAGATGATCGAGAAAGGTTTGCACAAAGTCAGGCCGGCGGTTTTGGTAGTCGAGATAGTAGGCGTGTTCCCACACGTCGCAGGTCAAAAGCGCCGTCTGGCCTTCGGCCAGCGGGGTGACCGCGTTTGGGGTCGAGACGATCTTGAGCTGACCCTTGTCGGCGACAAGCCACGTCCAGCCGCTGCCAAACTGGCCGACCGCAGTCGCCTTGAACACCTCCTTGAACTTGTCGAGGCCGCCGCAATCCTTGGTAATGGCCGCCGCGATGCTGCCGGACGGCGTCCCGCCGCCATGCGGCTTCATCGAGTGCCAGAAGAAGGTGTGGTTCCACACCTGTGCCGCGTTGTTGAAGATGCCAGTTTTCGAGCTGTCCTTGTAGGTCGCCTTGATGATTTCCTCGAGCGATTGCCGTTCGAACGGCTGGTCCTTGACGAGGTTGTTCAGGTTCGTGACATAGGCCTGATGGTGCCTGCCGTGATGGAAGTCCATCGTCCGCTCGGAGATATGCGGTTCGAGCGCGTTTTTCGGGTAGGGCAGGGGCGGCAATTCGAAAGCCATGGTGACCATCCCGGGTTATGTGAAGCGGGTGCGTGAAAAAACGCCCGTGCCTCGCCAACGTTCCGCCAGCGCGGAGCAGCTGTCGCCGGTCGCGGCGTTGGTGCGGCGCCACGACCGCGACCGGTTTCAGACCGCGCTGTTTGCCCCGGCCGCGCATCGCGAGGCGCTGTTTGCGCTTTACGCCTTCAACTACGAGATTGCAAGGGTGCGGGAGAGCGTGAGCCAGCCGACCCTTCGCCATATCCGCCTCGAATGGTGGCGTGAGAACGTCGCCGCTGCTTATGCAACCGGCCCGGCGCGGCGCCATCCGGTGATCGAGGCGCTGACCACGGTCATTCGCCGGGTCGAATTGACGCGTACCCATTTCGACCGGCTGATCGACGCGCGCAAAGCCGATCTCGACGACGACCCGCCGGCCACCCTCGCCGTGCTCGAGGACTATGCCGAGGATACTTCGTCAGCTCTTATTTATCTGGCGCTCGAGGCGCTCGGGGTGCGCGAACCGGCCGCGCGCGAGGCCGGGCATCATATCGGGATCGCCTATGCGCTCGCGGGCCTATTGCGAGCCCTCCAGTTGCGGATGGCGGCGGGGCGGCCGGTCATTCCGGTCGAGATAGCCGCGCGCAACGGGGTCGATCTCGAAGACATCTTGAATCGGAGAGGCTCCGCGGCGTTGCGCGCCGCCGTCGGCGAGGTCGCGGCCACGGCGGACGCCCATCTGCGCGCGGCGCGCGGCGCTCGCCACGCGATCCCACGGGCAGCGCTGCCGGCGCTGCTGCCGGCGGTGGTCGCCGACCGCTCGCTGCGACGGCTCAACCGTGCCGGCTGGGATCCGTTCGATCCGGGCCTGGCGCATCCCGACCCGTTGCAGAGTTGGCGGCTGGCCGCTGCGGCACTTCGCCGACGCTTTTGAAACAGTCTGTCAGCTGTACCCCCTCGCGCCCCCGCGCCACTCCACGCGAGCCCAAGAGGAGGCCGGCGTTGCTGCCGCTGCGTGCCCGTCAATAGCGGCGGAGCAGGCCGACGAGGCGGCCCTGAACCTTGACCCGGTCGGGACCGAAGATGCGGCTTTCATACGCCTTGTTGGCGGGTTCGAGGGCGATCGAGGCGCCGCGCCGGCGCAGCCGCTTCAACGTCACTTCCTGGTCGTCGATCAGCGCCACGACGACGGCGCCGTTCTCCGCAGTGTCGCTGCGCTCGATGATGACCGTGTCGCCATCGAAAATGCCGGCCTCGATCATGCTGTCGCCGGCGACCTCGAGCGCATAATGCTCACCGGCGCGGCCGAGCAGGCTCGCCGGCACGCCGACCGAGGCACTCTGGTCGCGCAGCGCCTCGATCGGAGTGCCGGCGGCGATTCGGCCGTAGAGCGGCAGCTCGACCGCCTCGACATCGGGAGCAACCGGAGCGCCCGGCAGCGAGGCCTTGAAATCGCCGCGAATCACGGTTGCGGAAAAGCCGCCGCGATCGAAGGCGGGGGCTGCACTCTCCTCCGGGAGCTTGATGACCTCCAACGCGCGCGCCCGGTGCGGCAGGCGGCGAATGAACCCGCGTTCCTCAAGCCCGCTGACGAGCCGGTGAATCCCCGATTTCGATTTCAGCCGCAGGGCGTCCTTCATCTCGTCAAACGACGGTGACACCCCGGTCGCGCTCAGCCTCTGATTGATAAACAGCAGCAGTTCGCGCTGTTTTGCGGTCAGCATGGAACCCCCACTTGGAGAGTGTGGAACGAATCCTAAACGCTCATCCCGTTCTACTTTGGTTCGCCCGTTGCGTCAAGTAGCGCAAAAGGGTCAGATTTGTGACAGCCTGGCTTCGGAACCCGACCCCGCCTGGTTTCAGATCGGCAGCGCGCCGGTCGGGAAGCGCAGGATCGGCACGGTCTCCCCGGCCGCGGCGGCGGGGGCGTGCGGCGGGCGCATGATCAGACAGTCGGCTTGCGCCAACAGGCGCATCATCGAGCTGTCCTGGACCGCAAACGGCGCCGCCTCCTCGATCCCGTCATCGGCCCGCGTGAGCCGGGCGCGGAGGTAATCTTGGCGCCGGTCGTTGGCGGCGACGGCGGCGCCGAGGCGCGCGGTCGCGGCGGCCTCTGTCGCGGCAATGCCGCTCAACCGCTCGATCGCCGGAACCAGGAACAGCACCCCGCAGACAAAGGTCGAGACCGGATTGCCGGGCAGACCGAGCATCGGTGTGCCCCGATAACGGCCGGCCATCAGCGGTTTTCCGGGCCGCATCGCGATCTGCCAGAAATCGAGATCGAAACCGTCCTCGGCCAGCACTTGGCGCACCAGATCGTGCTCGCCGACCGAAGCTCCGCCGGTGGTGACCAGGAGATCGACGCCGCGCGTCGCCGCCGCGATCCGGCGCAGGGCCTCGGGGTCGTCGGGGGCGTTGCCGACCGACACCGCAACCCCGCCGCTGGCGGCGACCATCGCCGAAAGCGCCAGGCTGTTCGAACTGACAATCTGATGCGGGCCGATCGGGTCGCCGGGCATGACGATCTCGTCGCCGGTCGAGAGGATGCCGATATGCGGGCGGCGGCGAACAAAAAGCCACGGCCGGTTCATCGCGGCGAGCAGCCCGATGTCGCGCGCGGTCAGCCGCTGCCCGACCTGCAGCAGCGCGTCGCCTGCGGCGAAATCGAGGCCTTCGCGCCGTACATAGCGGCCACGGCGGGCGCCTTCGAGCACCCGTACGCGGTCGCCGTGCCGCTCCGCGTCTTCCTGGATGACGACCGTGTCGGTGCCGGCCGGCATCGGCGCCCCGGTAAAGATGCGCGCCGCTTCGCCAGCGCCGACATGGCCGCCAAACCCCGCCCCGGCCGGCACTTCGGCGACAATTCTGAGTTCGACCGGGATCCGGCCGAGATCATCGGCGCGCACCGCATACCCGTCCATCGCCGAGGCCGCGAAAGGCGGCTGAGTGCGGCGGGCGGCGACATCTTCGGCGAGCACCCGGCCGAGCCCGTCGGCGAGCGCTATCTGCTCGGGCGGCAGGATTTCGATCAGAGCCAGCAGCCGCGTCAGCGCTTCTTCGACCGATATCACGGTGTCGCCTCCCAACTTCCTGATTTACCACCGGATTTGTGCAACAACCGGAGATTGGTGACGACCATGCCGCGATCGACCGCCTTGCACATGTCGTAGATCGTCAACGCCGCAATGCCGGCCGCCGTCAATGCCTCCATTTCGACCCCGGTGCGGCCGCGCAACCGGCAGGTGGCGGTGATCTCAACGGCACTCGTCTCGGGGACGCAAACGAGCTCGACCTCAACCGAGGTCAACGCCAGCGGATGACACAGCGGGATCAGCTCGGCCGTCCGTTTGGCGGCCATGATCCCGGCGAGGCGGGCGACGGCTAGCACATCGCCCTTGGCGACATCGCCGGTGCGGATGCGCTCCAGAGTTTCGCGGCGCATGACCACCCGTGCGCCGGCGACGGCGACCCGGTCGGTCTCGCCCTTTGCGGAAATGTCGACCATGCGGGCGCGGCCCTGTGCGTCGAGATGGGAAAATTCGGGGAGCCCGAGCAGGCGCCGCGTCGCGGCGCCGACATCGGGTTCGCGCATTAGGGTTTCGCCAACCAGGAAACAACGGGCGCCGGTCTTGGCCAGGCGGGCGAGATCATCGGTGCCGCGAATGCCGCTCTCGGCGACGACGATGCGGTCGGCGGGCACCTCCCGCGCCAGCCTTTCGGTCGTGCCCAGATCGACCGCCAGGGTCTTCAGGTTGCGGTTGTTGATGCCGATCAGCCGCACGCCGAGCAAGAGGGCGCGCTCGAGCTCCGCCCGATCGTGAATTTCGGCCAGCACGGCGAGCTGGTACTCGGCGGCGGCGGCGGCGAGTTCGCCGGCCGCGGCGTCCGACAACGCCGCCAGGATCAGCAGCACGCAATCGGCGCCGATCGCGCGGCTTTCGAGGATCTGGTACGGGTCGAGGATGAAGTCCTTGCGCAGCACCGGCAGCCCGACGGCGGCGCGGGCGGCGCGCAGATCGTCGTCGCTGCCCTGGAAAAACGGCGTGTCGGTCAACACCGACAGGCAGGCAGCACCACCGGCCTCGTAGGCGCGGGCGAGAGCCGCGGGGTCGAAATCGGGCCGGATCAACCCGGCGCTCGGCGAGGCCTTTTTTATCTCGGCGATCAGGCCGTAGCGGCCTTGCGTCAAGTGGCGTTCGAGCGCCCTCGCGAACGGCCGCACCGGCGGCGCCTCGCCGAGCGCGGCGAGCAGCACCGCCTCGGGGCATGCCGCCCGGGCGCGCGCGATATGGCCGCGTTTTTCGGCGCAGATGCGGTCGAGCACGTCGCTCATTGGGTGGTCTGCGCCGCCGCGGGGAGGTTGGTGTGGGCGACGAGATTCTCGAGCACGCGGCGTGCCGTACCCGAATCGATCGAGCGGGCCGCCAGTTCGGCGCCCTCATAGAGGTTTGCCGCACGCCCGGCGACCAGCAGCGCCGCGGCGCTGTTGAGCAGCACGACATCGCGCAACGGCCCGCCGGCACCGTCGAGAAGGCCGTGCATCAGCCGGGCGTTGTACGCGGGTTCGCCGCCGCGCAGATCCTCGAGCCGCGCCGGCGGCAACCCGGCGTCCTCGGCGGTAACTTCGAAGGTCTCGACGGTGCCATGGTCGAGCGCGGCGACTTTGGTCGGGCCGGCCGTCGTCAATTCGTCGAGCCCGTCGCCATGGACGACCCAAGCGCGTTCGCCGCCGAGCCGGCCGAGCACCTCGGCCATAGGCCGGACCCATTCGGGGGCAAACACACCGACCAGTTGGCGGCGCGCCTTGGCCGGGTTCGACAACGGACCCAGGAGGTTGAAGATCGTCCTTGTCCCCAGTTCGACGCGCGTCGGTGCCACATGACGGGTGGCGCTGTGGTGGCGCGGCGCCATCAGAAAGCCGAGCCCGATTTCCCACAAGCAGGCGCGCACGACCGTGAGGTCGGCCTCGATATTGACCCCGAGCGCCGTCAGCACATCGGCCGAACCCGATTTCGACGACAGTGCGCGGTTGCCGTGCTTCGCCACCGGCACGCCGCAGCCGGCGACAACCAACGCGCTCGCGGTCGAGATGTTGAAGCTGCCCGAGGCGTCGCCGCCGGTGCCGCAGGTGTCGATGGTTCCGGGCGGTGCGTCGATCGCCACTGCCTTCGCCCGCATGATCCGCGCCGCGCCGGCGATTTCGTCAACGGTTTCGCCGCGCACGCGCAACGCCATCAAAAAGCCGCCCATTTGCGACGGTGTCGCGTCGCCGCTCATGATGATGTCGAACGCGGCCTCGGCCTCGGCCTCGGCAAGGCTGCGCCCTGCGGCGACCAGCGCCAGCAGGGACCTCAAATCGTCCGTCATCTGACGGCCGAACGATTGGCGATCAGGTTCATGTGCGGCGCCCACGCGAAACAGAGCACCGTTATATCAGCCCCGCACCGGCCAAGGAAACGACCGCTGTCGAAGCGCCTCCGTGACTATTGCGGTGATGTCACCGGCACCTTGTACAGGTTCACGGCGTTTTCAAAGACCAATTGGTTGAGCGCTGCCTTGCCCAAAGCAGCCTCCGCCGGGGCATGTCCCATTGCCTTCGAGTGCGGCCACGGGCTGTCGAGACCCGGGAAGTCGCTGGCCCACAAAAAGTTCCGCAATCCGACCTCGGGGGCGCGCCGGAAACCGCCCTCTTCTTCGACCTCGAAAGTAAAGAAGACCTGGCGCTTGACAAATTCGCTGGGCTTGTCGGAGAGCACGATGTCGGGCTTAAACACGCGGCTCTGCGGCCCGCCGAAATCGTATTCGCGATCGAAGCGCCAGTACATAAACGGGACCCATCCGACCCCCGCCTCTTCGAGGACAAAGCGCACCCCGGGATGGCGATCGCAGATCCCCGAGAAAACGACGGCGCTCATCAATTCCGCCATCAGCCCGATCGGGAAGTTGGCCACCCGCATTAGGGCCTGGTTGCGCGGCTCGATGCCTGTCACACCGACGCCCATTTGCCGCGAGCCGCCGGCGGGGTTGGCGTGCAGGTTGACCGGCATGCCGGTCTCGGCGGCGGCGGCCCAGACCGGCTCCCACATCTGGTGGATCACCGGTTGGGGCGCGTTCGCCCAATCGAAGATGACCCCGGTCGGCAGGCCGAACTCGGCCACCCGCAGCAATTCCGCGGCAGCCTCCTCGGGCGTCAGGCACGGTAACGGCAGAAGCATGATGAAGCGGCCGTTCGACTCCTCGTAAAGCTCGCGCGCCCAGTCGTTGACGGCGCGAACGCAGGCGGCCCGCAATTCGGGATTTTTGATCGCCGATATTTGCTCATAGGGGCCGTTGACGAGCTCGGCGTCCACCCCGTCGCGGTCCATGTCCTCGCAGCGATACTTGGCGTTTGCCGCGCGGAAGATGCCAGGCTCGGGCTCTTCGGGCAATCCCGCCCGCGTATAGCAGTTGACCGGCCCGCGGCCCACCCCGGCCCAGCCGACCCCGCTCCACGACCGCCCCTCGACCACCCATTGCCGCACACCGTCCGGCCCAGTCACGACCCGCGGCCCGTCGTCCTGGAATTTTCGCGGCAGGCGCTTGGTCCACAAATCGAACGGCAGATGCATCAGCCGGCAATGACCATCGGCGGACACCACGCCAAATCGCTTCTCCATGACGCTCTCCCTCTCAGCGGCTCAGGGTAGATTATTCTTCTCCGAATCCCGGATGATAATTGATTACGTCGCGGCAGACGCCCTGGACACGAGTGCCGGGCGGCGGCTGCGGAAATCGGTCGCCTTTTCTATGGCGTCGGCGATGCCGAACACGGTGGGCTCCTGAAACGGTTTGCCGACGAGCTGGATCGACACCGGCAATCCACCCTCGCCAAACCCCGAGCAGATCGAGATTGCCGGATATCCGGCGACGTTGAACGGCATCGTAAAGCTCGGCGTCTGGAACAAATCCCATTTCGGCAAGGCGTCGATCTTGGGTGCCTCGGAGGGCTGGGACGCGGTCAAGACGGCATCGAGCCCGGCCATCGCGCGCTGCAGCTGGGCGCGCAATTCGCGCCGCCGCCGCACCGCCTGGAGGTAGTCGACACCCGACACCAAGGCCCCGAGCATCAGCCGGCTGCGCACGCGCTCGCCAAAATCGCCGAGCCTTGTGCGCGTCCATTCCTCATAGGCGGCGGCACGTTCGACGATCGAGATCAATGAGCCGCAGGCCATCCAATCCTGCAACGGCGACAACTGCACCTCGTGGATCTCGGCGCCGAGACCACGGCAGGTGGCGATCGCCTCGTCGATGCCGCGCCGGGTCGCGGCGCTGACCTGGTAATCGGTTTCGTGGAAATGATGGATCACCCCAATCTTGCAGCCCTTGATCCCGGCCCCGATCAGCGCGCTGTAGTCGGGCACCGGCCGGTCGGCGCTCGCCGGGTCGCGCGGGTCGTGGCCGGCCAATGCCTGCAGCATCAATGCGCAATCCTCGGCAGTCCACGCCATCGGGCCGATATGGTCGAGGCTGAAGGCGGCCGGGGCGACGCCGGCGCGGCTGACGAGACCATAGGTGGGCTTGATGCCGGCGATCCCGCACAAGGCCGCCGGGCCGCGGATCGAGCCGCCGGTGTCGGTGCCGATGCCGCCCAAGATCAGCCCGGCCGCGACCCCCGCACCGGTGCCGCTACTGCTGCCGGCGGTGAAGTGATCTGTGTCCCACGGGTTGCGCGCCGGCGGCCAGGGGACATCGAAAGACGGCCCGCCATCGGCGAATTCATGGGTCGTCGTCTTGCCCATCAAGACGGTGCCGGCGGCGGCGAGCCTTTCGGCGCAGGCGGCGTCGGTTTCGGGCACGTTGTCGGCGAGGAGCTTCGACTGACAGGTTGTCGGGATACCCTTGGTGTCGACGATGTCCTTGAGACCGATCGGGATGCCGTGCAACGGCCCCTTCGGCGCCCCGGCCATGACCGCGCGCTCGGCGGCGCGGGCTTCGTCCAATGCCCGCTCTTCGGTCAAATGGATAAAAGCGTGCAGCCGATGGTCGAGCGCGTGCACCCGGTCGAGGCAGGCGCGGGTCAGCTCGACCGGCGAAAGTCGCTTTGCCGCGATCAGCCGCGACGCTTCGGCGACGGTCGGGATCGCGCCGGTCATTGGAGGTCCTCCCCGGTGAAGCCGTAAGTCAGCGCCGGCTCCGCCATGCGCCCGCGCTGCTGGCGCACCCGCGCCGCCATCGCCGCAACCCCGGCGTACACCGATTTCAAATCGGCCTTTTGCTCGGGGCTGAGCGTGAGGCCGGCGCGGGCCAACAAGAAGTCGAGGGCCTCGTCTGAAATTTCGGACGGCATTGGCGCATTCTCCTCGCTTTGAGATGGAGCGGCGGTGTTCGGCGTGCGGTGGTTGGCATCAGCCGGTCGGGCAGGAACCGGGCCACCCCGCGGCCGGTTGCCTCTGTCGGCATGGAGGTTGCCGCGAGCATCGCACGACGAGGCCGCAAAAGGCGAGCGCGCGATTCCGTGGGCCCGCGCTTGGGCCGCGCAACAACCCGAGAGCATCCTATGACCCGCGTGAGTGTGTCGGTTGGTGTGGCCGCAGCGATTGTGCTCAGTCTCACGCACTCCCTCCGGGGTTGCGCAAACCCTCCGCATCGCGATGACCGTGGCCGACATCCCGACGACCAGCGGAGTTCCAAACAATGGCGGCGAGGGATATCTGTTTCTCGGCCTTCCGGCGTTCGACGGGCTGGTCGGCTGGGACTTCACGCATCCCAACCAGATCGCCGGGCTGACGCCCGGGCTCGCGACCGGTATTGCAGGGCACCGTGCTGGTATTGGCGAGCTTCTTTGTGCTGATCAATCTCCTGGTCGATCTCGTGCAGGCGCTGATCGATCCGCGCATGCGCCACTAGGCCGCCGCCGATGGCCGACATCACCGCATTGCAGCCGGGCGCGACCGTCGCCGATGCCCAGCGCGGAGCCGCCGGGCGCCGCTATTGGGGCGTGGTCGCCGGACGATTGCGGCGCGATCGGTTGACCGTCGCGGTTGGCGCGATTTTGCTGTTGTTTGTCGGCCTGGCGGTGTTTGCGCCGTTGGCGGCGACCCACGACCCGCCTCTTGTCGACCATATTGCATCGTCATTCCCGCGAAAGCGGAAACCCAGAGGCAAGCGACGGGCAGCCGTCCCCTGTTCAGCCCAGGGGAAGGCTTTGCACCCTCGTTTGCTAGCCGTCGAGCCGCCGCCCCGATCCCTACGGGCTGACCCCGCTCGGCAGCCGCCCGCCGCGGCCGCGGGGCAGCGTGTGAAGCTTTAGCTCGACCGGGTTGCCGAGCCAAATCGCGTAACCGCTATGGTCCTCGACCGCGTCCGTGGTCAGCGGGTGCACGAGTACGTCGAGACCTTCACGGTTCAGCATCAGATAGGGAACGACGTGCTCGAACTGGTCGGGCTTGAAGATGACCAGGACATTCGAGATCGGGTGCGGTCCGACCGGCGTGTCGCGGAAACCGTCGATCTCGACTGGGAACTTTTCGCTGACCGCGGCGCACACTTGCTCCGCGACGGCGCGCGTCGTTGTCGGCTCGTAATAGATGTGGGCATGATAGCCCAGGTTCCCGACGGATTGCGCAGTCTTCTCGATCATCGGCTGTCCTCCCTGTAAGCCCGCAACAGCACGCGCCATTTTTTGCACAGCGATACCCGAAAGTCGATTCCGCCGACAAACGGTAGTGTCTTCGTTTGAATTTCGGCTTTCGATCCTTCTCGGCCACTCAGCCTTCGTGCTGGGAATGGCCCTCCTGCCCCTTCTGGAAGGCCTGTTCCAGGGCAGCGCATGGTACGACGGCTCAACGTCGACGGCGTTGGTCAAGGAGATTTGACATGGAAGACCGAGAGATTCGCGCGGCTCTGGATCGCCACTGGGCCGCCTCCGATGCGAACGACCTCGAGAGGGAGCACCAGATTTGCCGAAAGGACACGGTGCTCGAATATCCGCAATTCGGCGAGCGCATCCGCGGACGCGGACGATTTGGTCGTCTCGCGCCGCGCAGCCGAACCGGAAACGCTTCGCGGTGCGGCGGATAATCGGCGCGGGCGACTTCTGGGTCACTGAATATGTCCTAACCTATGACGGGCGGCCGTATTACACCGTGAGCATCATGGAGTTCCTTGGGAACGCGGCCCGCGAGACCCGGTATTTCGGCGACCCGTTCGAGTCGGGGCCTTCGCGGGCGCAATGGGTCGAGCGGATGCCCTGAAACCTGGCCGCCGTAAGGATGGCGATTTGCCGCTCGCTCGCTCGGAGCTGCCGATTGATACGGTCTCTCTCGCCCGCTATCTCATTGGCAAGGTATTGGTGCGGGAGTTGCCTGAAGGCGTCGCCAGTGGTCGTATTGTTGAGACCGAGGCGTATGTCGTCGGCGACGCCGCCGGGCACGCCTACGGGGGGATGACTCGACGTAATCGTTCGCTGTTTCTCGATCGTGGGCACGCCTATATCTATCTCGCCTACGGCAGCTCATACATGCTGAATGTCTCGAGCGAGATGCCCGGGATCGGAGCCGGCGTCCTGATCAGGGCGCTTGAGCCGCTCGAAGGCATCCCGATCATGCGGCTAAATCGCGGCATCGAGCGCTTGCGCGATTTGGCGCGAGGGCCAGGAAGGCTCGCCGCGGCGTTGCGGGTTGATCGTTGGCTCGATGGGCTCGATCTTTGCCGAGAAGGCCCTCTATGGCTCCGACGCGGTGACTACGAACCCGGCGAGATCGGGCAGAGCATTAGGATCGGCATTTCGCGGGATGCGAACCGCCTCCTGCGATTTTATCTTCGGGACAGTCCGTTCGTCAGCGGTCCAGGATCGCTCAAGGAATAAGAGACCGCCACAGTCGCCCTCCTCCTATCTTGAGAGGGAGTCAGGACTCGAAGCTTCGTTTTCTCCGCAGACGATCCCCGTCACTGCATGAACTCCGCAGCATACGAATGCGCCGGACCTTCAGTGTCGCCCCAATGTCCGTTCATGGCGCGAGATGCAGGTCTGTGTCCAGGCTTTTGCGGAAATTCAAACTGAGCCATTACCGACCGAAGCCGCTGGAAGCCGATCCGCCGGGCGGGTCGGATCGGCCAACGGCTATGCTGCGAGGCGCATCCGTTGCCGCACCATGTCGGCGGCGCGCTCGCCGATCATGATCGTCGCGGCGTTGGTGTTGCCGGAGACGACGGTCGGCATGACCGAGGCGTCGGCGACGCGCAAGCCGTCGAGGCCGTGTACCCGCAATTCGGGATCGACGACCGCCATCGCATCGACCCCCATCTTGCACGTGCTGGTCGGGTGATACACCGTGCCGCCGCGCCGCCGCGCATAATCGAGGAGCTGTTCGTCGCTCTCGATCGCCGGGCCGGGCTGGAACTCCGACTCGACAAAGCGCTGCATCCGCGGGGTGGCCATGATGCGGCGCAGCAGCTTGAGCCCCTCGACGATGGTTTGCCGATCGGTCTCGGTCGCGAGGTAATTCGGATAGACCGCCGGCGGGTCGGCCGGGTTGGCACTCTTCAATTCGATCTGACCGCGGCTTTCCGGCCGCAGCTGATAGACGATCGTCGTAAACCCCGACCACGGATGCAGCCCGTCCTGCGGCCGGTCGGCGCTAAACGGCGAGCATGAGCATTTGATGTCGGCCGAAGCGAGCTCGGGCCGGGTGCGGGCGAACAACGCCGCGGGCGACGTGCCCATCGCCAATGGGCCGGTTTTGAAGGTGTAGTATTGCAGCCCGGCCTTCAGCTTTTTCAAATTGCTCTGCATGACGTCGTTGACGGTGACCGGCATCGTGCATTTGAACTTAAGCGGTGCGGAATAGTGGTCTTGGAGGCTCTGCCCAACGCCCGGCAGGTGGTGCACGACCGGGACGCCGCGGGCGACAAGATGCTCGGCCTGGCCGACCCCCGACAACATCAGCAATTGCGGCGAGTTGACCGCACCACCGCACAGGACGACCTCGCTCGCCGCCCGCGCCGTGCGGGTTTGGCCGTCGAGCCGAAAGACGACGCCGGTCGCGCGCCGCCCGTCGAAGGTAATTTTTTCGGTCAGCGCATTGGTGATGACACGCAGATTGGAGCGGTTCATCGCCGGGCGCAAATAACCGACGGCGGTCGAGCATCGTCTGCCGTTCTTCGTCGTCGTCTGGTGATAGCCGACACCATCCTGGCCGGCGCCGTTGAAATCGTCGTTGCGCGGGAAGCCCAGCGACATGGCGGCGTCGATAAACGCCTCGCAGATCGGGTGACGGTCGGGCACATCGGAAACGCAGAGCGGGCCGCCGGTGCCATGAAAGGCATCGGCACCCCGCGTCTGGTGCTCGGAGCGCTTGAAATAGGGAAGCACGTCGTCAAACGACCAGCCGGTGTTGCCAAGCTGGCGCCAATGGTCGAAATCCTCGGCCTGGCCGCGGATATAGACCATGCCGTTGATCGATGACGAGCCGCCCAAGACTTTTCCGCGCGGCCAGAACACCTTGCGGTCGGCAGCACCCGGATCGGGCTCGGTCTCGTAGCACCAATTGACCGACGGATCGGCAAAGGTCTTGCCAAAACCCAATGGAATGTGGATCCAGCGGTTTTTGTCCTCGCCGCCGGCCTCCAGCAGCAGAACCCGCGTTCCCGGGTCCTCGCTGAGCCGCGCCGCGACAGCACACCCCGCCGACCCCGCACCGATCACGACAAAATCGGCCTCGAAGCTTTCTTGCTGCCCTGCCATCTTCTCCCTCCCTCGGTCTTGCCGCAGCATCCTAGTTCTTTCGCCGCGACATCGTCATGCCCGACGAAAGCTGCGTGGATACCGATTTTCAACGAGAGTGACGGGGAGGTGCCTAAAGACCCAGGCTCGAACGCCTTTAACTCTCACCGTCCGCGACGGGCCGCTCCAGTACCTCGTCGAGCTTGGCCCCGACGAGGACGACGACGATCGACAGCCACATCCAGGTCATAAAGCCGATGATTGCCCCGAGCGAGCCATAGGTCTTGTCGTAGCTGCCGAAATTGGCGACGTACCAGGAAAAGAGGGCGGAAACGGCGAGCCATGCGACCGCGGCAAAGGCGCTGCCCCAGGTGATCCACCGCCATCGCGGTGCGCTGCGGCTGGGACCGTATCTATAAATTACGGAGAGCGCCAAAACGATCAGCACGAACAGGATGGGCCATCTGATTATCTTCAACAGCACGGGTGGCACGCCGGGATGCGCGATATGGTCAAGGACAAGCGGGAGAACGATCAGGATGGCGAGTGACAATAGCACGAGGACAATAATTCCAGCCGTAAACGCCAAGGTCGTGGCATAGTATTTGACAAGGCTGCGCTTTTCTTTCTCTTCGTAGACCGCGGTGAGAGCCTCGAAGAGCCCCGAGACGCCGGCGTTGGCGCTCCACAGCGCGATCACCAGGCTGACGGCGAAACTGAAGCCGAGCGCGGCCCTGTTTTGATGGGCGAGGCGCATCAGCTGGTCGCGCAGCACGCCGACGGCACCGGCCGGCGCAACACCCGACAATGTATCGAGATGAGCGGCGATGCTGCTTGGGTCGGCAAACAGGCCATAGATGGCGACAATGGCCCCGATGCCCGGGAACAGAGCAAGAATGGCGTAATAGGTGACGCCGGCGCCGATCAACATGATCCGGTCCTCCGAGATACCTCGGAAGACGCGAAGGAGGACGTCCTTCCATCCTCGTCCGGGGATCGGCGATGGTGTCTGCGTCTGACCGTCGCGCTTCGCTTCGCCGGACCCGCGGTCAACGGTCGCCAAAATCGGTGCGGGACGCTGCCGCCTGAAAACGCCAAGAGCGACCAGCGAAGCGGCGAGCAGAATCACCCATGAGGGCGCGCGCCTGCCCGGCGCCCCAATGACGACCGGCGTCTCGCGCGCATTGCCGGCGCCGATCGGCTCCCGCTGGTCGTCCATGGTCGCTTCCTTGCGGCATGCCGCGGTTCCGTGGCACTCGCGTCCGAGTCGATCGCGCCGGCCGCTTACTACGATGAACCATGGCGCCGCGGCCCCGGTTCCGACGATCTTCGGGTACTACGGAGTGCGCGGGTCGGCGATCGGATCGAGCGGCCAGACCGGACGGCGGACCTTGGTGAACAGTTCGGGCGTGTAGATTTCCGAGCACAACGCACCGGTGTCGACCAGCACGACTTCGCGGGCGATCGGCTCGAAGGCGGCACGAAAATGCTGCATCGATTTGACCGCGACGGTCCGGTAGAGGGTCGGGTCGATCCCGAGCGACCTAAACTGGCCGAGGTCGGTCGCCTGACCGTTGTTGGTGATGACGACGATGTCGATGCCGCCGACGCGGAACACCATCGACGGCCCGTAATTGCGCTCGACGCCGCCGCCCATCGGCCCATGGGCGATGAATTTGCCGTTGGTCAGGCAGACGATCTCGCCATCCAGGGTCAATGGGCCGCCGCCCATCAGGGGATCGGTCTTGCCGCCGAGCGTCAGCGCGGTCTTGGTCCCGACCCCAGCGCGCATTCCCTGGCTGACCGCATCGGGGTCGCAGATCGCGTGAAACGCGACCCCGTCGACGCCGCCTTCGACGAGGCCCTTTAGAAACGCGGTCGCGTCGCCATACCCGCCCCCGCCCGGATTGTCGGTGTAGTCGGCGACGAGGAGCGGCTTGTCGCCGAATTTGCCCTGTTTTGCCAGAGCCACCGCCGCGGCGACCGACAACAACGTGAAGCTGCTGAAATCGCGGGTCTCCCAAGCGTGGTCCATAAAGCTCTCGGCGATCGCCTGGCCATGCGGATCGGCGCCGTCGGTTGTGACCGTCACCGACGGGCCGACATCGCGAATGTCGGCGCGGCTGAACCCGGCGCAGATGCTGACCGCCAAAGCATCGCCGCGTTGTTCGATCCGCTCGGCCCGGGCGAGCAGTTCGGCCATCGGCGGGCTCCGGTGGCGGCCGCGGTCGAGTCCGTAGATCATCGGCCGGCGGGCGATCATCGTCACCGGCCGAATCTCGCGCTTGATCGCGCGATCGAGGAGGTCGGCGCCCTGCCAGGCGCGCTCGTACATATCGACATGCGGATAGGTGCGGAACGCGATCAGCGCATTGGCATTTTCCGCCATCCTTTGGGTCACGTTGGCGTGCAGGTCGAGGGTGACGACCACCGGCACCTGCGACCCGAGCTTATCGCGCAGCCGTGCCAGCAATTCGCCCTCGGCATCCTCGTGGCTTTGCGCGACCATCGCGCCGTGCAGATGCAGCAACACGCCGTCGATCGGACCCTTCATGTCGATGGCATCGAGGATCATTGCGGCGATCGTTTCGAACGCGTCGTCGGTGACGACGCCCGACGGGTTGGGGTTGGCCGAGACCGGGTGAATGAGGCTCCAGCCGTATTTGTCCGCGGCCTCAAAGGTGGCGCCAAGCGCCGAACGGGTGCCGCCAAACGCCTGCGGGATCTCGTTTTCGAGATGAAAGTCGCGTCGGCGGATCAGCACCATGTCGGTCATGACACGGCTGAAGGTGTTGGTTTCGTGCATAAATCGGGCGGTCAGGACGCGCGGCACCGGTCTGGCCTCACAACGTTCGGAGTTGGCGCATTAGGCCGGGCTTTATGATCGCGGCGCAATAGCCGCGCCGCGGCGCCGATCGGACGCACGGTCGGGTGCCCCGTGCGGCAAGACCCCATCAGCCCGCGCGGCGGCGGAAATGGCGCCCGAGCGTGGTGAGCGAGAAGATCTCGAACAGCATTTGCGCGCCGACCATCGCGGTGTTGGTGGTGGCGTCGTATTGCGGGGCGACCTCGACGACGTCGCCGCCGACGATGTCGAGACCCTTTAGCCCATGCAAGATCGCTTGCGCCTCGCGCGGGGAGAGGCCGCCGGCCTCGGGCGTGCCGGTGCCGGGGGCAAAGGCCGGGTCGAGCCCGTCGACATCGAGCGAGATGTAGGTCGGGCCATCGCCAACCACCGCCCGCGCCCGTTCGACGACGGCGGCGATGCCGAGCCGATCGACATCCTCGATGTGCAACACCGTCATCCCGGAATCGTAGGAAAACCCCCAATAGATCTCGGCTGGGCCGCGGATGCCGATCTGGATTGTGCGCTCGGGGTCGAGCGCGCCGGCCAACACCGCCTGGCGGAAGGGGCCGCCATGGTGGAATTTCGACCCGTCGACCTCACCCATCGTGTCGCAATGCGCGTCGATATGGACGAGGCCAACCGGGCGCTCGGCGCCGAGCGATTTCAGGATCGGGAAGGTGATCGAATGGTCGCCGCCGACCGAGACCGGCCGCACCCGGGCTTTGCGGATGCGCTCGTAGAAGAGTGCTATGTCCTCGATCGACTGGTCGAGGCTGTAGCGCGAGCGCATCGGCACGTCGCCGATGTCGGCGACATGGCACAAGCCGCGCGGGGTTATTTCGAGCGCGTGGTTGTAAGGTCCGATGCGCTCGATATCGCGCACCGCGCGCGGCCCAAAGCGGGCGCCCGGCCTGTTGGTGACGCCGAGATCCATCGGCACGCCGACAAGCGCCACATCGAGGCCGGCGAAATCGGGCAGGTCTGCTGCATCCGGCCGATAGGGCTCGTCGAGCAGGGTCGGGATACCGGCGTAAGGCATCGGCCGGCGATAGGCGCTGCCAAAGACCAATGACAACGGCTCGCGGAATTTTTCCGGCGCGACCTCGGTTTCTTTCGCCCCGTCGTATTTGGCGCGCAGCGCGTCGAGCTTTGCCTTGTCGAACATCGCCGTGACTATCTCGTGCCACGGATACGCGGCGGGACCAGCACCTTCCACGGATCGGGCATTTCGCCGACCGCGACCTCGATCAAGGTGGTGCCGCGGCGCTTGAGGGCGGCGGCAAGCTCGCGGCGCAAATCGTCGGGGGTCGTCGTCTTGACCCCGGCAACACCAAAGCTCTCGGCCATTTTCGGGAATTGTGGGTTCTGCAGATCGACGCCGATCAGTCGATTGCCGTAATCCTCCTTCTGCATGCGGCGGACATTGCCATAGGCCCCGTCGGCAAAGACGATCGCGACGATGTCAATGCCATGTCGCGCCGCGGTCGAGAGTTCCTGGACGTTGTACAGGAACCCGCCATCGCCGGAGACCGACACGACCGGCCGGTCGGGCCGCCCGACCTTGGCGCCGAGTGCGGTCGCGAAGCCGAACCCCAACGTGCCCTGATAGCCGCTGTGGATATAGGTGCGCGGCTGGTAGACCGGGAACGCCATCCGCCCGACATAGCCGACCTGGGTCAAATCCTCGACATAGATGCCGTCATCGGGCAGTTCGGCGCGGATCGCCCGCAGATATTCGCATTGCGGGCCGAGTTTTTCTTCCAACCCGGCGAGGGTGGCCGCCTTCAATATTTCGAGCTCGTCCTGGCGCGAGGTTTGTTTCGGCGCGTGACGGTCGAGCGCGCGGAGGAGCGCGGTAAGCGCGGCTTTCGCGTCGGCGACGATGCCGAGCGCCGGCTTGAAAAAGCGGGTGATCTCGGTCGGGTCGATATCGATCCGGATCAGTTTCAGGTCGCGATCGACGCCCCAGCGCAGTTGCGGCTGGTGCAGGCGGGTGCCGACCGCAAGCACGACGTCGGTTTCGCGCCACAGCTCGTGCCCGGCGAGGCCTGATTGCGCGAGGTAATGCCGGTCGCTGACGATGCCCTTGCCGCCGGTAAAGCAGACGACCGGGGCCTGCAACATTTCCGCGGTCGCCAGTACTTCCTCGCCGGCATCGACGGCGCCGCCGCCAACAAAGATCAGCGGCTTTTTGGCGGCGGCGAGGAGCCGTGCCGCCTGGTCGATCTGGTCCGTGTCGGGTTCGGTCGGCGATGGCGGGGGTTCGGGCGAGGGCAACGACACCTCGGTCGCCAGCGCCAGCACATCGGGCGGGATTTCGAGCCCGACCGGGCGCGGCCGGCCGTCGCGCAACTGGCGGAAGGCCTCGTTGACGCGCTTGCCGATTTCGGTCGGATGGTCGGTGCGGGCCGCCCATTTGGTCAGGCTGGAGAGGATGCCGAGCTGATCCGGGATCTCGTGCAACAGACCATAGGCGCGCCCGATCAGGTCGGATTGCACCTGGCCGCTGATGCACAAGACCGGCGCATTGGTCGCGTAGGCGGTGGACAATGCCGCGGTGGTGTTGAGAAACCCCGGCCCAGGCACGACGGCGTAGGCGCCGATCTTGCCGGTCGCACGGGCATAGCCGAAGGCCATGTAGGCCGCACCCTGCTCGTGGCGGGTGTGGATCACGCGCAACGCCTCGCCGGCATCGTAAAAGGCGACAAACAGCGCGTCGTTCTGCACCCCCGGCAGCGCAAAAATCGTATCCACGCCATTGCGGCGCAGCATCTCGACGAGCGCCCCGCTCCCCGTCATCTTGGTCATTGGTTGCTCCTCGCCGCCCTTCACTCCGTCGCGAGCCCCGGCGCGTCGCCCAGCATAATAGATGTGATTAGGTCCCGCTTCAGAGATGCGTGCTGAATGTCATAGCCAACCGCCGACGCGGCCTGGCCACGGTGGGTAACGCTACTCTGCTTCGCGATAGGGCCGCTGCCCATCACGGCGATAATTGTCATCGACAGCGCGAAAGGTGCCGCTGTTGCGTGCGCACATCCCGTCGAACAGCGCTGGACTGAAAGCCCCCGCAATTATTGTCCACTTGCACCAAACCAGGAGAGAGAGACCCAAGAATAGCAATCCAAAGGGATTGAAAGGTACGATTTCCCCAGGACCGGCGCCACAGAATCCTCCAACAGCGAGAAGCAGGAGCACCGTCGTTGCAAGTAGTCGGCGGATCATGGCGGCCATGCTCCTATCCGGTTAGCGCAGAGACACCGGTGAGCACCTTACGCTAATTATTCCGACCAACCCAGCGGGCCTGGCTGGGCGCGGCTTGGCGGTTGTCACAGGTGCTGCTTCATTGCTCGAATTCGTAGCGGTAGGCGCTGCCGCGGCGGCGGATATGGCCGGCGGTCGGTGTCGGGAAATGCGCCGGCAACAGCCGCGTGCCGGCCTCGGCATGCTCTTCGACCAGCCGAGTGCGCGTTTTCCGCGACAATTCGCGGTCGGTGCAGGCAAAGGTCGACCATTCCGGCTTTATTAGCTGCAGCGGGTGGTGCAGCACGTCGCCCATGAAAACGGCCTCGTCGTCGCCCGAGCGCGCATGAATCACGACATTGCCCGGCGTGTGGCCGGGAGCGGCTTCGAACCACAGCCCGTCTTCGAGCGCGAAATCGTCGTCGACCAATTGCGACTGGCCGGTCCGCACGACCGGCAGCACGCTGTCCTCAAAGGCGCGGCGGTGCGGCGTGTCCTCGCCCTGTTTCTGTATGGCTTCCCAATGCCCGTATTCGCGCCGCGCCATGACGTAGCGCGCCTTGGGAAAGGTCGGGACCCAACTGCCGCTTTCGAGCCGGGTGTTCCAGCCGACATGGTCCCAGTGCAGATGGGTGCACATGACAAAATCGACAGCTTCCGGCTGGACCCCGGCGGCCGCCAGATCGGCGAGGTAGTTGCTGCGCATGCGGTGGAATTGCGGCCGGGACGGACGCTCCTTGTCGTTGCCGAGACAGGAATCGATCAGGATCGTGTGATGGCCGGTTTTGACGACAAACGTGTGAAAGCTGAAGATCAGCCTGCCGCTCGCCGGGTCGATCAGCCGCGGGCCCAATAGCTCGGCGTTCGACCGCACGATTTCGGGGTCGAAATCGGGAAAGAACTCCTCCGGGGCCAGAAACGGGCCCTCGTATTCGGCGACCCGATGGACCTCGAAACCGCCAATCCGCGCGAGCTGCATCCTTGCCTCCGCATGCCCTCAAAGCCTGTCTGCGGAGAGCCTACGCCGGCCAAGCGGCGCGGTCGATAGCGCCGAAGCTCAGGCCTCGGCGAAGCCGAGCCTGCGCTTGTCTTCGCGCATTGGTGCGCAGAATGGTAGGCGCGAAAGGGAATCGAACCCCTGACCTCTCCCATGTGGTAGGAGCGCTCTGCCACTGAGCTACGCGCCTGCCGGCTGGCGCCGTTTCGCGGGGGCCGATGGTGGGCGCGACAGGGATTGAACCTGTGACCCCACCCGTGTGAAGGGTGTGCTCTCCCGCTGAGCTACGCGCCCGCGCCCGGCCGGCGGCATTTAGGGTGCACCGGCAAACCCTGTCAAGGCGGCGGCGGATGCGGCTTGGCCCCGCCGGCGGTAAGATCGACGAAGGCGTCGGCGGCAGGCTGGCGGCACCGCGGAGGATTGTCATGCAGCGGCATCATTTGGGGGAGCTTTCGCCGGTATCGGCACTGACTTTGGGCGGCGGCGGGCTGGGCCAGGTGTGGGGCGAGACCACCTTTGAAGAATGCGTCGCGACCGTGCATGCCGCGGTCGAGGCCGGGATCGACCTTCTCGATCTCGCGCCGCGCTATGGCGACGGCAAGGCGGAAGAAGTCGTCGGAGCCGCGTTCGGCGGCCGACTGCCCGAGGGCGTGCGGGTCACCAGCAAATGCAATCTTGGCGAGCTGCCGCCGGCCGACATCGAACCCGCGCTGCGCCGGTCGATCGAAGGCAGCCTACGCCGGCTGCGATTGTCGCATCTCGATTTGTTCTTCCTGCATTCCAATGTCGTGCCCGATTCGGTCCATCGTGAACGTTGGCCCGATGCCGCCTCGCGGATGACGCTCTACGAGACGTTTGCCGCGCATGTCCGCCCGGTCTTTGACAAGCTTGTCGCCGAGGGGCTGATCGGCGCCTGGGGAGTGACCGGCATCGGCCATCCCGACACGATCGTCCGGCTCGTCGGCGAAACCCCCGCACCGGCGGCGGTGCAATGCATCGCCAATCTGCTCGACTCGCCGGGTGCGCTGAAATTCTTCGACGGCCCGGCCAAGCCGCGCGAAATCATCGCCGCGGCGCGGGCGAACGGGGTCGGCATCATGGGCATTCGCGCGGTTCAGGCCGGTGCCTTGACCAGCGCGCTCGACAGGTCCTTGCCATTGGACCATCCCGAGATGCGCGACTATGCGCGTGCCGCTGGCTTTCGCCGCCTGGCGGTCGAGCTGGGGACGAGCCCTGCAGCCCTTGCTCATCGCTACGCATTGTCGCTCGGGGTCGACACGCTGGTGCTGGGGGTCAAAAACCGCGTTGAGCTTGCCGAGTGCGTCGCCGCGGCCGAGGCCGGGCCGCTGCCGCCCGACCTGATCGCGCGGGTCGATCAATCAGCGGCCGCGGCGTGACTCAGATCGCGATGCCCGGCGATTGTCGGCGCGAGCAATTCGTAGATGATAAACGACTCGATCAGGATCGAGCGCTCGTGAACGGGTCGCGCATCAAATCCGGCCCGATCGATGAGGCGGCCGAACAGCTCGAGGTCGGTATCCGTCGAGACCATGACGTAGAGCCGCCCGCCCGGTTTCAATCGCTCGCGCGCCTCTTCGAATAAAGCGGCGACGTCGCGATAGTGCGGGCCGGCATGCCAGCCGCGATCGGCGAGATCGCGCGGCTCGCCCGCATGCTTGGGCGGGCTCGACAGGATCACGTCGAAAAGCGGCCTAGGCGCCAGCGCCGAGAGCAAATTGGAACACACCGCGCCGATGCGCTCGCCAAAGCCATTGGCGCGCGCGTTTTCGGCGGCGGTCAAAGCGGCGTTCGGATTGATGTCGGCGGCGATGACGGTTTCGGCGCCGGCGCGGGCCGCCGCGAGAGCGAGGATGCCCGACCCGGTTCCGACATCGGCGACGCGCTTGCCGCGCAGGTCGAGGCGGCCGATGAATTCGGCAAAGCACTCGCTGCTGATAAAGTAGCGCGGATGAAACACCGTCGGCCGCACGGTGAGGCGAAACCCCGCTGCCCGCGTGATCCGGGTGCGCCGCGCGCCAAGGATTAGATGATAGGCAAAGAAGTGGATCGAACGGCGCAGGACGCGGCGGAACGGCCCCTGCGGCCGGGCTCGGCGGGCGAGGGGCGCTCCAGCCCCGCCAATTTCGACCGCGCCGCCGGCAGTTGGAGACAGCTGATCCATGGTTGAATGCTCCTCGGCCGGGACGGCCGGCTCACGAATCGTCGCGCCGAGCGGCGCCGCCCGCGATTCGCGTTCGAGATTGACCGCTTCGCATGAAGAGGATTTGCAGGTAATGCCACAGGGACTGGCTGTGCGCGGGCTGCACCTGGATACGACCCTCCTGCCCACAGGGTGCGGTCAGCAACCCGCGCAATTTGATCATCTCCCAGGCGAAGGGGCTCCAGTCCCGCCAGGCCTGTTGGGCTTCCTTTAACAGGACGCCGCTGACGACCTCGGGTACCGGGCCAAAGATCTCCGGTATGCGGTCGGCCAGGCCGTCGTCGCGCAAGATATTCCATTTCGACAGGCCGCCCATGACCGGCGAGGCGAGGGCATAGACCACCCGGCTGATCCAGGCCTCGCGAATGCAATAGGCGCACATCGCGCACGGCTCGATATTGGAATAGAGCGTACCGCGGCGAAGTCCCTCCCGGCCAATCGTCTTTTGCGCCTGCGAGAGGGCGCTGATCTCGGCGTGGCGCGACACGTCGCCAGCCCGGATGGTGCTGTTGATCCCCTCCGCCACGACCTGCCCATCGAGGGCGATTACTGTCGCGAACGGGTATTCGCCCTTGCTCACCGCGGCTCGCGACAGCTCGATGCAGCGCGCCATCATGGCCCGGTCTGTCGCAGAACATGACGTCGCCGGCGCGGCGATGCTCCGTTTGCGGCGCGGATCGGTCCCGGCGGCCGGCTTTGTCCTCGCCGCTACGATCGTCACAAAACGCTATCCGGCATCGAGATGACTGCCATCGCCGGCTTATCCTCGCTACTGTCCCGAACTGCCGCGCGCCCGCCGCGCGACGCGCCTTTGACGCGTCCGATTCCTAAACGCGGTTCACCCGCCGGTGTTCTCGCCTGTCGGGAAAATTTCCTCGGGAGCGAAAGTTTGGGTGTCGCCGGGTTTGATCAATCAACGACCATTGGTAGACCGGACCGGCGAAGAATGACACTCTCTCGTCGGATGGGCCCGCATCACGGAGAGGGGAAGGAAAGCGTTATGACCCAGGCACTCGCAGGCATTCGTGTCATCGATTTCACGCACGACCAGGCCGGCCCGTCCTGCACCCAGATGCTCGCCTGGCTCGGCGCCGACGTGATCAAGATCGAGCGGCCGCCACATGGCGATCGGGCGCGGCGGCTGTGGAACATGGACAATCCCGAAATCGACAGCTTCTTTTTCCTGCTGCTCAACAGTTCGAAGCGCAGCATCGTCCTCGATCTGAAGAGCGACGACGGCAAGGAGATCGCCCGCCGCCTCGTCGCCGAATGCGACATCGTCGCCGAGAATTTGGGGCCAGGCGTCATGGAGCGGCTCGGGCTCGGCTGGGAGTCGGTGCACCAGCTCAACCCGCGCGCGATCTATGCGTCGGTGAAGGGCTTCGGCTCCTATGGCCCCTATAGCGGCTTCAAATGCTTTGAGCCGGTGGCGCAGGCGACCTCGGGGGCGATGAGCGTCACCGGCGAAGCCGACGGCCCGCCCATGGTCAACGGCGCCAATATCGGCGATTCGGGCACCGGCATGCACCTCGCGATCGCGATCCTCGCCGCCCTCGTCCAGCGCGGGCAGACCGGGCGCGGCCAACTCGTCGAGGTCGCGATGCAGGAGGCGGTGCTGAACCTGACCAGGGTCAAATACACTGGCACATTGGCTACCGGAAAACCGCTCGAACGCACCGGCAACCGCTCGGCGACCGGCGGCTGGTCGGATCTGGTGCGTTGCGCCGAGGGCGGTCGCAACGACTACGTCTACATGATCATCCCGCCGGACAATCCCGAGATGTTCGCGGCGGTGACCGAGGTCTTAGGCCGGCCGGAACTGCGCACCGACGAACGCTTTTCGAGCCCGGCGGCGCGCGCCCGCAACCAGGCGGCATTGACCGAAGTCATCGAGAGCTGGACGAAAAGCCGCGAAAAGCGCGAGGTCATGCGGGCCTTCGCTGGCCGCGGCATTCCCTGCGGTGCCGTGCTCGACACCGCCGAAGTTCTCGCCGACCCGCATTTGCGCGAACGCGGCACGGTCTTCGATCTCGACCATCCGACGCGCGGCCGGTTCTCGATGATCGGCTGCCCGGTGCGGCTGTCGGATTCGCCGTTCGAGCCGACCCGCGCGCCGCTCAAAGGCGAGCACACCGAGAACGTGCTGCGGGATTTGGCCGGCTATTCCGCCGACGAGATCCGCAAGCTCCGCGAAAAGCGGGTGATTTGAGCCCTCTGGCAGTCCCCAATTCTCAGCCCCGGACGATGAAGGCGTGCGCCGCTGCCGCGTTCAATCCGCCTCGCCGCCGACCCCGTCCGACAGACCCGCGGCCTTCTTCACGAATTCGAGCGGGCCTGAAAAGTCGAAGGCGTTGTAGACCGCGTTCAAATGATTGAAGTGCGGCGCCGGGGCGAATTGGACAAGGCTCAGCCGATGCCCGGCGTAATCCGAATTCAATAGGTCGCGGGCGAAGGCCAGCAATTTGCGGCGGTCGTCGGCCGCCCGGTTGTCGTTGAGCGCACAAACTTTTCCAGCCACTCGCCCGCGCCCGGGGATTGTGAGACCAACAAAGGGGCTGTTATAGCCTGCGCTCTCGACCCGGTTTTTCGCGCTTTTTGCGGCAGATAAATTTTCTTGAGGAACGCCGATGATCGAACAGATCTTGGACATCGCCACCAAGGACGGGGCAATGGAAACCCTCATCTACCACCCTGAACGCGGCGGCCCGTATCCGCCGGTATTGTTGCTGATGGACGCGCCTGGCATCCGCGAGGAATTGCGCGACATGGCGCGTCGGCTGGCGACGGTCGGCTATTACGTGCTGCTGCCCAATCTCTACCATCGCGCCGGCCGCGATGCGATTTTTGGGCCCGACGTGCTCGAGCAGGGCAGCGCCGAGCGCGAGAGGATGCGAAGGGTGCGCACCAAGATGACGATCCCGCCGGTCATGGACGACGTCGCGGCGATGATCGCCTTTGCCGACGCGCAGAGTGCGGCCAAGCCCGGCCCGGTCGGGGTGCACGGCTATTGCATGAGCGGCCCCTTTGCGCTCGCCGCCGCGGCGCGTTTTCCCGACCGCATCGCGGCTGCGGCGTCGTTTTACGGCACCTGGCTCGTCAGCGACGCAGAAGAGAGCCCGCATCGGTCATTGGCCAAGGCCAAGGGCGAACTCTACATCGCCTGCGCCGAGCATGACGAATTGGCGCCGTTGCCGATGGTTGAGGAGTTGCGCGGGCTCTTCCAGCGCGCCGGCAGCCTCGGCGAAATTGAGCTGTACTCTGGCGTCCATCATGGCTTCGCCTTTCCGCAGCGCTGGTGCTACGACAAGCCGGGCGCCGAACGCCATTGGGAGCGGTTGACGGCACTCTACCGCCGCCGGCTCGGCTAAGGCTGCTGCGGTGGCGCACGCTTCGCGACGGCCGGTGCCGGCGGACGATGGCGTCGTCGCCACCTCGCGCACTGGCTGGGACCTGCTGTCTGACCCGCTGCTCAACAAGGGCACCGCCTTCACCGAAGCGGAGCGCGACGCCTTCGGCCTGCACGGGCTGTTGCCGCCGCATATCGGCACCTTGGACGAGCAGGTTTCGCGCCGACTAATGGTTTTGCACCGCTTTGCGAGCGATCTCGAGCGCTACGCCTTCCTCCGCGAACTGCAGGACAACAACGAGACGCTGTTTTTCGCATTGCTAGAACAGAACATCGAGGACTTGCTGCCGCTGGTCTACACCCCGACCGTCGGCGCCGGCTGCCAACAATTCAGCCAATTGTTCCGCAAGCCGCGCGGCCTGTTTTTGAGCCTGCCGCACAAGCGGCGCCTGCATCAGATCGTGGCTAACCCGCGCTTTGACGAAGTCGAGGTCATCGTCGTCACCGATGGCGAACGGATTTTGGGGCTCGGCGACCAGGGTGCGGGCGGCATGGGCATCCCGATCGGCAAATTGGCGCTGTACACCGCCTGCGGCGGGCTGCATCCGGCGACGACTCTGCCAATCATGCTCGATGTCGGCACCGACAATCAGGAGCGGCTGACCGATCCGCTCTATCTCGGCTGGCGCCACGAGCGGGTGCGCGGCGCCGAATACGACGATTTTGTCGAGGCGGTCGTCGCCGCCATTACCCGGCGCTGGCCGCACGTCCTGCTGCAATGGGAAGATTTCGCCAAGGCGAACGCGACGCGGCTGCTCGACCGGTATCGCGACCGGTTGTGCACCTTCAATGACGACGTCCAGGGGACGGCGGCGGTCGCGGCCGGCACCCTGTTGTCGGCGGTCAACGTCACCGGCGTGCCGTTGACCGAGCAGCGTATTGCCGTGCTGGGCGCGGGTTCGGCCGGCTGCGGCATCGCCAGCCTGCTGCTGAAGATGATGGCCGAAGCGGGGCTGCCGGAAAATGTCGCGGCTGGGCGGTTTTACATGGTCGATCGCGACGGCCTTCTGGTCGAAGGCATGAATGCGATCGAGCCGTTTCAAAAGCCGTTTTTGCAAAAGCGGGCGGCGGTCGAAAACTGGGCATTCGACCATCCCGACAAGATCGCGCTGCTCGACGTCGTGACCAACGCCAAGCCGACGGTGCTGATCGGCGTCTCCGGCCAGCCCGGCGCGTTTTCGGAAGCCGTGGTGCGGGCGATGGCGCGCAACAATTTGCGGCCGGTGATCTTTCCGCTGTCGAACCCGACCTCGCGCTCCGAGGCCACGCCCGAGGACATCGAGGAGTGGAGCGAGGGCCGCGCCGTGATCGGCACCGGCAGCCCGTTTCCGCCGCTCGCTCGCAGCGGAGTCAAGTTCAAGGTCGATCAGACTAATAATTCTTACATTTTCCCAGGCGTCGGCCTTGGCGCCGTCGCGGTCGAGGCGCGGCGCATTACCGACACGATGTTCATGGCCGCGGCCAAGGTCTTGGCCGCGGCGTCGCCGGCCATCTCGAACCCGCACGACAACCTGTTGCCGCCGGTCACCGCATTGCGCGAAGTCGCCTTTGCAGTGGCCTTGGCGACCGCAATCCAGGCGCACAAGGAGGGTCTGACCCGAGCAATCGAAACCGACGCGATCGAGGCCGCGATCCACGCCAAGATCTGGCAGCCGCGCTATTGCCGCTACGAGCCCGCCGGCATGCCGGGCGGCTGACTCTCGGCGCCGAGCCGACGGGGGGCGAGGGCGAGCGCTATCGTTTCGCGCCGGTTTCGCCCCGAGGTGGGAGGACAGAATGCTGGATCATGTAACGATCGGCGTGACCGATCTCGAACGCTCGACGGCGTTGTATGACGCGGCATTGCGACCCCTCGGCATCACCCGGCTTTATGCCGAGGGCACGACGTTCGCCGGCTATGGCGCGGGTCGGAAAGCGTTCTTCTGGATCGGGCGGCGCGACCGGGTGACGGCGGGGGTGCACGTCGCCTTTGCCGCGGCGGATCGGGCGGCGGTCGATGCATTCTACCAGGCGGCGCTTGCCGTCGGTGGCTGCGACAATGGAGCGCCTGGGCTGCGCCCGCACTACCACCCCGACTATTACGGCGCCTTTGTGCTCGACTTCGACGGCCACAACATCGAGGCAGTCTGCCGCGCCGCCCTCTGACCGGCTTTCCCCGGCCGGCGGGTTGCGCCATAACAGGCCCACCCGCTGTTTCGGAGAGCCCTTCCGATGCTGTCGAGACCCAACGCCGCCTTGTCGCAGATCCACATTCAGATCATGTGGAGCCGACTGATCGCGGTCGTCGAGGAGCAGGCGCAGACCCTGGTGCGCACCGCGTTTTCGACGACGGTGCGCGAGGCCGGCGACCTGTCGGCCGGGGTCTTCGACCGCGACGGCAACATGCTGGCGCAGGCGGTGACCGGCACCCCCGGCCACGTCAATTCGATGGCGGCGGCGGTCAAGCATTTTCTCGACGCCTTCCCGCTGAAAACCATGCGCCCCGGCGACCACTACATCACCAACGACCCGTGGCTGACTTGCGGCCACCTGCACGACCTGACTGTCGTGAGCCCGACTTTTCTGCGCGGTGAGCCGGTCGGTCTGTTCGCTAGCACCGTCCATGTCGTCGATATCGGCGGGCTCGGTATGGGGCCGGACGGCCGGCAGGTGTTCGAGGAGGGGTTGTCGATCCCGCTGATGGCCTTGGCCCGCGAAGGCCGTATGAACGAGGATCTGCTGCGCGTGATCCGCGCCAATGTGCGCGAGCCGCTGCAGGTCGAGGGCGATGTCTATGCATTGGCCGCGTGCAACGACGAAGGCAGCCGGCGGCTTGTCGAGATGATGGAGGAGTTCGGCATCGCCAATCTCGACCGGCTCGGCGAGCACGTCATCGAGACCTCGCGCCAGGCGACGGTCGAGGCGATCGGCAAGCTCACGCCCGGCCGTTACAAAAACAGCCTGACGATGGACGGCTATGACCGGCCATTGACCCTGATGGCCGAGATGACGATCGGCGAGGACGGCATCCTTATCGATTATGCCGGGACCTCGCCGGCCAGCGCCTTCGGCATCAACGTCGTCCTGAACTACACGACCGCCTATACCGCGTTTGGCGTCAAATGCCTGGTGGCGCCCGAGGTGCCGAACAATGCCGGCTCCCTGGCGCCGATCACGGTCGAGGCACCCGAGGGCTGTCTATTGAACGCCAAGCGGCCGCGCGCGGTCGCGGCCCGGCACACGGTCGGCCATATGCTGCCCGATGTCGTCTTCGGCTGTCTGCATCAGGTCATGGCGGGCGGGGTTCCGGCCGAGGGCGCCTCGTCCTTGTGGATCCCGCAGATCTACGGCGGCGCCGACGTGCTCGACGAACTGGGTGCGGAGGAGGGAAAAGCGCCACCCGACATCAAACCCTTCAGCACCGCGATCTTTCACTGCGGCGGCGCCGGCGCGCGGCCCGGCAAGGACGGGCTCGACGTGACCGCGTTTCCCTCGGGCGTGCGCACGATCCCGGTGGAAGCGACCGAGGCGGTGGCGCCGGTCCTGTTCCTCCGCCGCGAGTTCCGCGAAGGCTCGGGTGGTGCGGGGCAATATCGCGGCGGGCTCGGCCAGATCATCGAATTGGGCGGTGCCGAGGGCACGCCGATCGCGATGCTGTGCAATTTCGAGCGGGTCGGCAACCCGGCCCGCGGTCGCGACGGCGGCGGTGCAGGGGCATTGGGCAGGGTCACCCTCGCCTCCGGCCGGCCGATCGGCGCCAAGGGGCGGCAGGGCGTGCCGGGCGGGGATTTCATCCGCCTCGAGCTGCCGGGCGGCGGCGGCTTTGGCGACCCGGCCGGGCGCGACCCCGAACAGGTTGCCCTCGACGTCGCCGACGGCCTGATCTCGCGCGAGACCGCCACCCGCGACTACCGCGTCGCGCTCACCCCTGACGGCGCCCTCGACCGCGACGCAACCGCGCAATTGCGCGCGTCTTGATGCTCGCCGCGTGAGTTCCCGATATCTTGGATCGACCGCGGCACTCCGCTGGGAGAGGTCCGCGGCCCCCTTCTCGATGCCGTTGGCTGCGGGCTCCTACGCTCCCCGCGGAAGCTGCCGCGGCTACCAGACGGTCTGCACGCCGTAGGCGGCGAAGGCCCGATCGCCGGTGATGATCGGGATTCCTTCGGCGAGCGCTTGGGCGATCATCATCCGATCGAAAGGGTCTCTGTGAACCCGCGGCAGGAGGCCAAGGCGGCGCAGGTGCATGAAGTTGATCGAGAGGACCGAAAATCCCAGGGTCGCCGCCATCGTTTCAAGGTCCGCTGGCAACGTCAGCTTTCCCGAGGATGCCTTAATCGTAAGCTCCCACAGGGCGGCGACGCTGATCAGCGCCTCGTTCACGGGATCAGCGATCGCGCTCCGGGCGGCGCTTCCCAATGCCGGCGAGTCTTCGCTCCACCACAGAAAGGCATGGCTGTCGATCAGGAGCCGCACCTAGCAATCCCATTTCTCCCATAGCGCCAACTCTTCTTCGCTCATCGGAGCGAAACAGTCCGGGGCGATCCAGATCTCTCCCTTGTATCGTCCCGGCACGCGCGGCTCGCGCTTTTTCGTCACCGGGACCAGTTGGACCAAGGGCTCGCCGTTGCGGGCGATCACCACTTCCTCGCCGGCAAGCGCGCGCTCGACGAGCCGCGACAGCGAGCTCTTCGCCTGATGCATGTTGACGATTTCGGCCACGACAACCCACTTAGCTAGATTAGCTAAGCTAGATTTCGCCGCGAGGCTCCGGCTGTCAAGTGACAGTGTCCCCGTTTCGGCATAGGTTCTCCTCATGATATGGCCGGCCGGTTTGGCACCCTATGCGTCAAAGCCGCAGGAGAGCCGCGGGCGGCTTCACCCTGAACCCGAGCATGCGATGCGCTCGCCGTTTCAGCGCGACCGCGACCGTATCATCCATTCGACCGCGTTTCGCCGGCTGACCCACAAGACGCAGGTCTTTGTCTATCACGAGGGCGACCACTACCGTACGCGGCTGACCCACAGCCTCGAAGTGGCGCAGATCGCGCGCACGGTGGCCCGCGCCCTCGGTCTCGACGAGGATCTCGCGGAAACCGTTGCCCTCGCCCACGACCTCGGCCACACCCCGTTCGGTCACGCCGGCGAGGAGGCGCTGAACGCCGAGATGGCCGGGTTCGGCGGCTTTTCGCACAATGACCAAACCCTGCGCATCCTGACCCGGCTCGAGCGGCGCTATGCAGAATTCGATGGCCTGAACCTGACCTGGGAGGCGCTCGAAGGCACCGTCAAGCACAACGGCCCGTTGCGCGGCCCGGGGATCGACCGGCCGGTGCCGTGCTCGATCGCCGAATACGACCGCCGCCACCCGCTCGCTCTCGATACTTTTGCCGGCGCCGAGGCGCAGGTCGCAGCACTCGCCGACGACATCGCCTACAACAACCACGACATCGACGATGGGTTGCGCGCGGGGTTGTTCGCGGTCGCCGACCTCGCCGAGGTGCCGCTGGTCGGGCCGGTGTTCCGGTCGGTCGCCGAACGTTATCCCGTGATCGAGGAATCGCGGCTTATCCATGAATCGATCCGCCGGGTCATCGACCACATGGTCGGCGATCTGATCGCCGAGACGCGGTTGCAGCTGGCCGACAGCGGCGCCCAGTCGGCCGCGGCGGTGCGGGCGTTAAATGCCCCCGTCGTCCGCTTCTCCGCCGAGATGCGCCGCAACGACAGGGCACTGAAAGATTTTTTGTTCGAGCGCATGTACCGGCATTACCGCGTCAACCGGATGAGTTCGAAGGCGCGCCGCGTGGTCCACGATCTGTTCGGGCTTTACCTCGCCGAGCCCGAATGCCTGCCCGGCGAGTGGCGCGGGCTCGCCGCCGGCCCCGACGACCCTCAGACCGCGCGCGTCGCCGCCGACTACCTCGCCGGCATGACCGATCGCTACGCCCTCGACGAGCACCACCGCCTGTTCGACACCTACGTACCCACCTAACGCTGGCGGATTACCCGTGTGATTGCCAACTACTCGCATATGACCCTAGTGTCTTGACTACGAAATACACTGGACCACGTATGTTTATTTCTCGGCCATCCCGGCGCAGGCCGGAACCCATTCCGGCCACGGGTACCGGCCTGCGCCGGTGTGGCGAGCAAGGGGTGGGCAGATTGAAATCACCCGAATTTCTAGTTTGGCAACGCTAGGAAATAGCGTGCATCGATTTTGAGTATTTGCAATTCGCCCTTGCCCGGACTCGGTCCGGGCATCCAAGACTTGGAAGCCGGTGCCGCGGACAGGATGAAGGCGTGGATGGCCGGGTCAAGCCCGGCCAAAGCGTAGTAGGTCAATGAGTTAGACAAGAACATGACCAACATTTTCCATGATGTGCGCGGGCTGGTGGTGGCCGCGATCCGCGATCTCGTCGGGCAGGGCGCGCTGCCGCCGGGGCTCGATCTGGCGCGAGTCGCCGTCGAACCGCCGCGCGACCCGGCATATGGCGATCTCGCCACCAACGCGGCGATGGTGCTGGCGGGTGCGGTCAAAGAAAACCCGATGGCGTTGGCCGAGCGCATCGTGCCGGCGATCGCCGCGAGCGAGCTCGCGACCGGCGACTACCGCGGGCATGGCCTGACCGTCGCGGCGGCTCGGCCCGGTTTTCTGAACATTCGGCTGGCACCCGAGGTGTGGCACGCGCAATTGCGCGTGGTGCTGCGTGCCGGCACGAACTTTGGCGATTCCACGATGGGGGCCGGCGAGCGGGTCAATGTCGAATACGTCTCGGCCAACCCGACCGGGCCGATGCATGTCGGCCACGGCCGCGGCGCCGTCGTCGGCGACGCGCTCGCCTCCATGCTCGCCAAGGCCGGCTTCGCCGTGCATCGCGAATACTACATCAACGACGCCGGCGCGCAGGTCGACATCCTCGCGCATTCGCTCTATCTGCGCTACCGCGAGGCGCTGGGCGACGAAATCGGCGCCATCCCCGACGGCCTCTATCCCGGCGACTACCTGGTCGAGACCGGCCACGCCCTGGCCCAACGCGACGGGCGGAAATGGCTCGGGCGGCCGGAACGCGAATGGCTCGTGCCGGTGCGCGACTTCGCCGTCGAAGCGATGATGGCGCTGATCTCCGACGATCTCGCCTTGCTCGGCGTCCGCCACAATACCTTCGCCTCGGAGCGCAGCCTGGTCGATGCCGGCGCGATCGACGAGTGCCTCGCCGCGCTCGAAGAGCGCGGGCTGATCTACACCGGCGTGTTGGAGCCGCCCAAGGGCAAAACGCCCGACGATTGGGAGCCGCGGCCGCAGACCCTGTTCCGCGCCACCCAATTCGGCGACGACGTCGACCGGCCGCTCAAAAAATCGGATGGCGCGTGGACCTATTTCGCCGCTGACATCGCCTATCACCGCGACAAATTCCGCCGCGGCTTTGCCGATCTGATCGATGTCTGGGGCGCCGATCACGGCGGCTACGTCAAACGCATGCAGGCCGCGGTGCGGGCGGTGACCGACGGCGCCGCCGCACTCGACGTCAAGATCTGCCAGCTGGTCAACCTGTTCGACCGAGGTGCCGCGGTCCGCATGTCGAAGCGCGCCGGTACCTTTGTCATGTTGCGCGAGGTCGTCGACGAGGTCGGCAAGGATGTTTTCCGGTTCATGATGCTGACCCGGCGCAATGATCAGGCGCTCGATTTCGACTTCGCCAAGGTCACCGAGCAGTCCAAGGACAACCCGGTCTTCTATGTGCAGTATGCTCATGCGCGGGCGGCCTCGGTCATGCGCCACGCGGCCGAGGCGTTCCCGCAAGACGATCTGTCCGACATAGCGTTGGCCGGCGGGGCACTCGACCGGCTCACCGATCTGGCGGAACTGGCGCTGATTCGCCAGCTAGCGCAGTGGCCGCGGCTGGTCGAGGGCGCCGCGGAGGCCCATGAGCCGCACCGTATCGCCTTCTATTTGCAGGAAGTCGCGGCCCAGTTCCACATGTTGTGGAACAAGGGTCGTGACGAGGCAACATTGCGGTTTATTCTCGCTTCCGACCCGGCGCTGACCCGCGCACGGCTCGCCCTCGTCCGCGGCGTCGCACTCGTCATCGCCTCCGGCCTTGCCGTGATCGGCGTGGAGCCGGTCGAGGAGATGTGACCATGGCCTACGATCTCGGGCAAATCGACCCCGAGGAACGGACCGACCTCTACGCCGACCCGCGCGACGAGGACTATGCGCCGCGCCCGCGCCAGCTGTTGCGCGTTGTTGTGGCGCTCGCGGTGATGGGCGCGTTCGCCGGCGGTTTGTGGTTTGCCTATAACGAGGGAAAGCATCACGTGGGCGGTGCTGGCGACATCCCGCTGATCCGCGCCGATACCAGGCCGATGCGGGTCAAGCCCGAAAATCCCGGCGGCATGCGGATACCGGACCGCGACATGCTGATCTATGGCCAGCAGCGCCCGCAGGTCGAACATCTGCTGCCGCCTCCCGAACAGCCGATGGCCCGGCCGGCGCCCCCGCCTCCGCCACCTCCGCTGCCGGCGCCATCTGCGCCGCCGGTGCAGGCTGCGACAGCCGTGCCGCCCCCAACCACAGCCTCTTCACCAACCGCGCCGGTTGCCAACCCGGCGCCACCGGCCGCTTTGCTGCAGACGCCTGCTGAGCCGAAAACATCGCTTCCGGTCGCGGCGTCGCCGATCAAACCGGTTGTCTCGCGACAGCCGGCGTTGTCGCCGGCGGCAATCGCGGCGGCCGAGGAATTGGGTGTGCCGCTGCCGGATCTGCGGCGAACTGCGGCAGCGCCGTCTCGCCTGCATCATCATCCGCTGACGACGCCGGAATCGCCTCGGGCGCGACCGCCCGCGCTCTGATTGCTGTCATTGTCGGGAAAGCCCCAGCAATCCATCTTCAACAAGCCCGCCGGGCAATTGTTCGAGTGCCGCAGCGAATGCGGGCGGTGCTACAGCGGAGAATCGCACCACTGCACAAGGAATTACCGTGTCGGTAGACGTCTCACCGCGAAGCCGGCCGCGTGCGGTCGTTCTCGGTTGCGCCAGCGAAGAGTTGCGCGCCGACGAGCGGCGCTTTTTCGCCGCGGCCGATCCGGCGGGGTTCATCCTGTTTCGCCGCAATTGCGGCTCGCCCGACCAGGTGCGCCGGCTGGTTGACGCACTGCGCGACAGCGTCGGACGCGCCGATGCCCCCGTGCTGATCGACCAGGAAGGCGGCCGGGTGGCGCGACTGCGGCCGCCCCATTGGCGCACCTATCCATCCGCGGCGCAGATTGCGGCATTGCCCGATCTGCAAGCCGGGGAGGCGGCGCGGCTCGGCGCTCGGCTGATCGCCGACGACCTCGCGCGGCTCGGCATCACTGCCGACTGCATGCCGGTGCTCGATCTGCCGGTTGCCGGCGCCGACCTGGTGATCGGCGACCGCGCCTATGGCGGCGATCCCGACCGGGTCGAGCACCTCGCCCGAGCGGTTTGCGACGGGCTGATCGAGGGCGGCGTGCTGCCGATACTGAAGCACATCCCGGGTCACGGCCGCGCCCGCGTCGACAGCCATTACGCCTGCCCGGTGGTGGTGACCGCTCATCACGAACTGTCGCGCACCGATTTCGCGCCGTTCCGGGGATTGGCGGCGATGCCCTGGGCGATGACCGCGCACATCGTCTATCGCACGCTCGACCCGGCGGTGCCCGCGACCTTTTCCCGGACGATGGTCGGCGAGGTCATTCGCGGCGAAATCGGCTTTGGCGGGGTGCTGATCTCGGACGACCTGTCGATGCGAGCCCTCGGCGGCGCGTTCAGCGAGCGCGTGCGGCGAGCGCTGAACGCGGGTTGCGATCTCGTGCTGCATTGCAATGGCGACCGCGGCGAGATGGAGGAAGTCGTCGCCGCGGCAACACCGTTGACCTCGGAGGCGGCGGCGCGGCTGGCGCGCGGCGAGGCGATGCGCCGCCGGCCCGGCGAATTCGATCGCCAAGAAGCGGAGCGCCGCTTTGACGCATTGCTCGGGGAGGTGACGCGGTGAACGGCGCCGCGATGGCCGCGACGATCTACCAGGCCAGCACCTGGGTGTTGCCGGTCGTCCTCGCCGTGACCTTTCACGAGGCGGCGCACGGGTTTGTGGCGCTGCGCTTCGGCGACGACACGGCGTTGCGGGCGCGCCGTGTCACCTTCAACCCATTCAACCACATCGACCCGTTCGGCACGGTCATTCTGCCGGCATTGCTGTTACTGGGTTCGGGCGGGCGCATCCTGTTCGGCTATGCCAAGCCGGTGCCGGTCAATTTCAATCGCTTGCGCGATCCGCGCCGCGACATGGTGTGGGTGGCGTTGGCGGGGCCGGGCACCAACGTGCTATTGGCGATCGCCTCGTCGCTGCTGTTCTACGGCGTCGTCTTTTTCCCGCCGAGCCCGGCCGACTGGATTGCCGCAAACCTCGTGCATTCGCTGCAGATCAACGCAGCATTGTGCGTCTTCAACATGCTGCCGTTGCCGCCCTTGGATGGCGGCCGGGTCGCGGTCGGTCTGTTGCCGCACGCCCTCGCTTATCCGCTTGCCCGGCTCGAGCCTTACGGCATTCCGATCCTGCTGGTGTTGCTGTTCGTGCTGCCGTGGGTCGGCGGCCAAATCGGCGTCAACCTGAATATTCTGACCTACGTGATCGGCGTGCCGATGCAGGCGCTGATCCATTTCGTGCTGGCGGTCACCGGGCAAGGGGGATGAGCCGGGATCCGGGGGACACTTTTTCGCCCGCCGTTGCCCGTCACCCTCCCTCTCCCCGCTCGCGGAGAGAGGGTCGGGGTGAGGGGCCGACGCCACCCAACCAATTGGTTCTCGATCTCGACGGCTACGAGGGGCCGATAGACCTGCTGCTGTCCCTGGCGCGCGAGCAAAAGGTCGATCTCGCAAAAATCTCAATCCTGGCGCTCGCCGACCAGTATCTCGGCTTTATTGCGGCGCAGCGGCACCTGAAGCTCGAGATCGCCGCCGACTACCTGGTGATGGCGGCGTGGCTCGCTTACCTGAAGTCGCGCCTGCTGTTGCCGCAGCCGCGCGATGACGACGAGCCCGATGTCGCGGAAATCGCCGGGGCACTCGGCCATCGCCTCAAATTGCTGGCGGCGATGCAAACCGCCGGTCGCAGGTTGATGGCGGGGTCGCGGCTCGGCCAGGATTTTTTTCTGCGCGGCGCTCCCGAGGGGCTGGCGACCATCCCGGTGCCACTCTGGCGGCTCGATCTCTACGAACTGTTGCGCGCCTATGGCGACGGCCGCCGGCGCAGCACGAATGCGGTGCTGGCGATCGAGCCCTCCGCCTTTTATTCGATGGACGACGCCTTGCAGCGGTTCGCTCGCTTTCTCGGCCGCGTACCGGAGTGGCGGGCATTGGTGCGCTTTTTGCCGGAGGAGTCGCGGGGCGACCGGAAGCGGCGCTCGGCGCTCGCCTCGACCTTTGCCGCAGCCCTCGAACTTGCCCGCGACGGCCGCATCGAATTGCGCCAGGACCGCGCCTTTGGCCCGATCTGGCTGCGCAGCCGCGCGGTGCTGCGCCGGGCAGGCGAGGGGGCTGCCGGATGAGCGAGCTAACGCAGCAATCGCGGCTCGTCGAGGCGTTGCTGTTTGCCGCTGGCGAGCCGTTGTCGGAGGCGGCACTGGCGCAGCGCCTGGGCGAGGCAGCCGACATCGCCGGGCTTTTGCGCGACCTCGCCGAGAGTTACCACGGGCGCGGCGTCAACCTCGTCCGGCTGGCGGGCGGCTGGGCGTTTCGCACCGCCCCTGATCTCGCCCTGCAGCTGAGGATCGAGCGCCCGGTCGCCCGCAAATTGTCGCGCGCCGCGGTCGAGACTCTGGCGGTCATCGCCTACCACCAGCCGGTCACCCGCGCCGAGATCGAAGTGATTCGTGGCGTTGCGCTCGGCAAGGGCACGCTCGACACGTTGCTGGAAGCCGGCTGGGTGCGCCCCAAGGGCCGCCGCATGACCCCAGGCCGGCCATTGCTGTGGGTGACGACCAAAGGCTTTTTGGCGCATTTCGGCCTCGACGCCCTGAGCGACCTGCCGGCGATCGACGAATTGCGCGCCGCCGGGCTCCTCGACCTGACCCCGCCGGTCCTCGGCGAGGAGGTGCCAACGGCGGAGGGTGTCGCTGGTTCAATACCACCATTATCCGATTACAATCATTCGTCATTCCCGCAAAAGCGGGAACTCAGAGCCTGCCCCCGGCCTGAACAGCGGGCAAGCGACGTGCCATTGTCGCTGGACCCCCGCTTTCGCGGGCGCGACGATGGGAATGGTTTGACGTAACCGGATTTGCCGCTCTCATGCCATCGATCGTCCGTCAATTCGCCACCGAAGCGAGGCGGAAGCGACAATCGTCGTCGCGCGCGATCTGGTTGACGAGGTCGATTTCCCAGGCGAGGTATTCACGCATGTAGCGCTCGCGCTCGGCCGGCCGGTCGCGCGCCGACAAAGACACATCATCGGGCTCGTCGGCGAGCTTTGCCATCCCGGTTTCGAGCGGCAACCCGGCCGCTTGCCACGCCGCGGTGCCGCCCGACAGCACCTTGACCCGGCGCCGGGCGCCGATCTCGGCGGCGGCGAAGCGCGCATTGGCGCCGTCCTCGCTGGTCAATACCAATTCGCCCGAGGCCGGCACTTTGTCGAGCGCCGCGGCGAGGCGGGCGCGGATCGCAAACCAGGCGCCGGGAATGTGACCTTCGCGATGGCGGCGGCTCAACCCCAGATCGACCACGACCGCCCCTGGGTTGGCGGCGAGCTCCCCGGGCGACGCCGCCGCAGGCTCCGGCCCGGCGAGCGGAAACATGCCGGTGTCAATCGCCGGCATCCCCTTTTCGAGCACAGCACCCTCGAGGCCGTGGTCTAGCACCGCCGCGTCCCAACCCATGCGCCGGAGCCACGAGGCGGTCATCCGCGCCCGTACGCCGGTGTCGTCGACGAGCACGACCCGCGCACCCCAAATCCCGAGCCAGCTGTCGGTCTCCTGCACCAATTGCCCGCCCGGCGCCATCAGCGAGCCCGGCAGATGCCCGGAGCGGTATTCAGCCGGGTCGCGGACATCGAGCACGTAGAGCGTGCGCCGGTCGGCCTGCTGCTGCCATTCGGCCAACGTCGCGCGGTCGATCGCTGCCACTCCATAGCGGCGCGCGACCGCCTCTGCCCGCTGCCGTGCCGCGACGACCCCCGCGGCCGAGACCTCAGGCGCGCGCAGCTCGGCGCCGGCGACGACCTCGAAGCCGGCGAGATGCCACGCCATCGTGCCGTCCTTCAACGACACCACCCGGTTCGGCACGCCGGCGTCGATCAGTGCCTGGGCACCGATGATGCTGCGCGTGCGCCCGCCGCAATTGACGACCACAAAGGTGTCGGGCGACGGTACCATTTCGTGAAAGCGGTAAACCAGTTCGGCGCCGGGCACGCTGACCGCGCCCGGGATGCTGTTCGAGTGGTACTCCTCGTAGGAGCGGCTGTCGAAGATGACCATCGGTCCGCTGTTTTTCTGGCGCTCCGCCAATTCCTCGGCGCTGATCCACGGCGTTCCGTATTCGTGCTCGACGACCTCGGCAAAGGCCTTGCTCGGCACATGGACGCCGCTATAGACCGGATAGCCCGCTGCCTCCCAGGCCGAAACCCCGCCGGCCAATATCGAAACATCGCTCCAGCCGCCCGCGATCAGCCGATGGGCCGCGCGCTCTGCGACCCCGCCGGCTCCGCCATCATCGTCGCAGACGACGATCGGTGCTGACCGGCGCGGCAACAGCGCCGCCGCGATCAGCTCCAGCCGGCTCAATGGAAGGCACGACGCCATCAGCAGATGTCGGTGGTGAAAGCTGCCCTCCTCGCGTGCATCGATGACCGCGATCTCGCCGCCGTCGTGCGGCCGCGCACACAATTCCGCCGGCGTGATGCTCTTTGGCTGTGCCGCCATTTCGTCCTCCGCCAAATTCCCGCTTTCGTTTGCCCGAAATCGCCGCAGCCGTCAAAGTTCGAGCAGGCCAAGTCTGCGGCGGTTGATATCAATTGGGGGATGATGATATCATGCGTGTCCACGAGTGGAAACGACATGGCCGCTATCGTCATTCGCAACATTTCGCCTGAAACCCATCAGGCGTTGCAAGCCCGCGCCGCCCGGCACGGCCGGAGCACGGAAGCTGAGGCGCGGATGATCCTCGACAACGCAGTCCGACCGAGGGAGCGAATAAAGTTGGGGACAGCGCTGGCCGCGCTCGTGCGTCCGTTTGGAGGGCTCGACCTCGACACTTCGCGAGACGCGACTCCGGCGGAGCCGGCCGACCTTGAATGATCCTGCTGGACACGAACGTCGTCTCGGAGCCGATGCGGCCAATGCCCGATCGCCGGGTAATGAACTGGCTTGACGCGCAAGCGATCGAAACTCTTTTTCTTTCAACGATCAGCCTCGCCGAGTTGCTACTGGGGATCGAGAGTTTGCCTACCGGAAGGCGGCGGCGGGCGCTCGTGGCGGCGCTCGACGCGCAAATTGTCGGTCTGTTCGACAACCGCATAGTCCTGTTTGGCGTTGCCGCCGCCGAGGCATTCGCAAAAGTCGTAATTCGCGCCCGCGGTCAGGGGCACCCAATCTCCGTCCCGGACGGACAGATCGCCGCGATCGCAACGGCTCACGATTTAAGCGTCGCCACTCGCGATGAGAGGCCGTTCCAGGCCGCCGGTCTCGTTGTGATCAACCCGTGGAGTCACCAAGGCTGAGATCGGCCTTATCCATTCCATTTGCCCGAAAGCGGGCCACGCGTCAGAGTTAGCAAAAGGAAGCACTGGAGGCGAGGAATGGCCGAAGGGCGACGCGCACGGCCGCAGCCGACACCGGAGACGCAGCATTTCTGGGACGGCACCCGCGCCGGCGAATTGCGGCTGCAGCGCTGCACCTCCTGCGGCAAGGTCTATTTCCCGCCGCGCCCGTTCTGCCCCGCCTGTGCCTCGCGCGATATCGCGGTGTTCCGCGCCTCGGGCAAGGGGCGGCTCTTCAGCTATGTGATCCACCACCGCCCGGTGCCGGGTTTCACGCCGCCCTATGCGATCGCGGTCGTCGAATTGAACGAGGGGCCGCGGATGATGACCAACATCACCCAATGCCCGCAGACGCCCGAGGCGTTACAGCTCGACATGCCGGTCGAGGTCGCCTTCGAAAAGCTCGACGACGACATCACTTTGCCGCTCTTCCGCCCGGCCGCGAGGTAGTTGCGATGAAGCCGAAATCGATCGCCATCGTGGGTGCGGCCGAAACCACCAGGCTCGGCGTCATCCCCGACAGCTCGCAAATCCAATTGCATGCCGATGCCGCGCTCAATGCAATGGGCGACGCCGGGCTCAAACCATCAGACATCGACGGCATCGCGACCGCCGGCGAGACCCCGACCACGATCGCGCACTATCTCGGGCTCACCCCGAAATGGGTCGACGGCACCGCGGTCGGCGGCTGCTCGTTCATGATCCACACCCGCCACGCCGCGGCGGCGATCGCCTCGGGGCTGTGCGACACCGTATTGATCACCCATGGCGAGAGCGGCCGCTCCGGCGTCGGGCGCACTCGCAACGTCGTGGCGCCGACGAGTCTCGCCGGCCAGTTCGAGCAGCCGTACGGGCCAATGGGCCCACCCTCTTTATTCACGATCCCGGTCTTGCGCTACATGAAGACCTATGGCCTGACGCACGAGCAATTGGCGATGGTCTCGGTCGTGCAGCGCGAATGGGCGGCAAAGAACCCGCGCGCCACCTTCAAGGACCCGATCACCGTCGCCGACGTGCTGAACTCGCGAATGATCGCCTATCCGTTTCGCCTGTTGCAGTGCTGCCTCGTCACCGATGGCGGCGGCGCGTTAATTCTCGCATCGGCGGAGCGCGCCAAGGATTTCCCGACAAAGCCCGTCTTCATCCTCGGCACCGGCGAGTCGGTCGAGACCCCGATGGTAAGCCAGATGGCGGATTTCACCTCGTCGCGCGCGTTTCGCGTGTCAGGCGCCAAGGCCTTTGCCGAGGCCGGCATCACCCACGACGATGTCGACCACCTAATGATCTACGACGCCTTTGCGCACCTGCCGATCTACGGTCTCGAAGATCTGGGATTTGTCGGGCGCGGCGAAGGCGGCCCCTTTATTGCCGCCCGCAACACCGCCCCCGGCGGCAAGCTCCCGCTCAACACCAATGGCGGCGGCCTCTCTTATATGCATTCCGGGATGTACGGCATGTACGCGCTGCAAGAAAGCGTGCGTCAGATGCGCGGGATCGCCCCCGCCCAAATCCCCGGCGCCAAGATCTCGGTCTGCCACGGTGTCGGCGGCATGTTCGCCGCCTCCGGCACGATCATCATGTCGAACGAGCCGCCTTAAGGCGTGCGTCCACTGTGCCGTGGGCCTTTACGGTTTCGGTGGTCTCGCCGGCGTCCGGGTTGCCGACTATGTATTTTCTGATCAATGCTGATGACGAGCAATCCTGTGCCAAGCGCCACCTACCATCTGTTCGAACAAGCAATGACCGGCCGGAAGCAGGTGCGTTGCACCTACGGTGGATACCTCCGCGAGCTCTGCCCCGTCATTCTCGGCCACACCAACGGGGAGGAGGTGGTACTGGCCTATCAATTTGCCGGGCGAAGCAACAGCCCCCTTCCGCCTGGAGGCCAATGGAAATGCCTTCGGCTTTCCAAGGTCACCAACGGTCAGCTCCGGGATGGTCCCTGGCATGCCGGCTCCAGCCACGCCAGACGGCAGGCTTGCGTGCAAGCGGTCGACCTCGACGTCAACCCGGCAAGCCCCTACAACCCGAAGCGCCGGCTTTGACGCGCCAAACTGGCGCATCCAACCATTCTTCTAATCGTTCCGGTATTAGCCCAGACGGGATTGGCTGCGGCACGCGTAGGCGTCGGCCACCGCTTTGATGAGCGCCGTAGCAGGCGTAGAGCGTGTCAAACGGCCGCCCTGATGCCGCCCGAGCGTTGTTCAATTTTCGATCCACGATTGTCGTCGAGCATACAAAAACTCGGCGTGCCCAATTACCGGCCTCTTATGATAGGTGCCTTTAGGAGTGTCGGGAGAGACTGCGATACCCCGAACAGCGTAAATATAACCCTCATATGTCTCGTTATTCAGAATCGCTTTATAAAATACATGCCGTGGGTCATCATTTTGATTTGCCCTATTATAAAGCTGTAATATGTTTGATATCATATAATTGCCGGATGGTGGCGGCATTTTGCCTTTCTTTCTCATTTCGTTTCCTTCCGCTGCACCTTGCCTGTTTGCCCGTGCGCACCAGCGGCGATCATTCGTCCCTAAGTCAGGGTGACCGAGCTCTAAATGTCTCCGGTTTCGATTACGCTCTTTGGCTCGGAGGAAGAGCCATACGGAAACAGCGATGCCTGCGACAATTCCCGTGGGGTGACGGAGAACTATACTGGTAATTAAGCCCACGACGAGGCCAGCCAGCGCAAAGCCCGTGCCTTGCAGCATCCCAACGGCTAAGTGATTAGCGGCTTCGGCAGCGCGTTGCGGATTGGGGTCGCATTTTGTGGATCCCGCGGAAATCTGAGCGTTCGATACGATTGAGAATATACGGTGGCCGCGTCAGAAAGGCGTCCCATCGAACTGTCGCGCTCCGCAACCTAGTGCAGTGGGCGTCGGAGCGGATAAGAGCCATCCGCTTCGCACATCTCGGCATAGTTCGATTGGTTGAACCCTGTTCCGCGCCGTTTCCCTGGTATGGGTCGAATATCAGCGTCGGCGGCATGTTCGCCGCGTTGGGCAGCATCATCGTGCCAAACGATAATCAGCCATCACAGTCCACGCGATTTGCATCGAGCGCCCCCCTCGATAGTTGGATGCGCGGGCACCTAGCGGCGCGTTGAACGAGTTCGGCATCGTTGCGTTTGCCGAGCGAATGAGGTGCGCGGTGGTTCGCCGTGCTCGCCCATTCCTCCGTGCTGCCCTAGGAGGCCCCGGGAATGAACTTTCGCGCAAGTTTTGTCGGAAAATCACCGATGAATGTCGCCATTCTCGTTGCCGCGGGATTGTTGTTGGCGACGGGAGCGCGGTCGGACGCGCAAACATCCCCAGCCGCGCCGACAGCAGCCTCGGGCGGGTGCGCCGGGGACAATGACGGCATCACGTTGTCGCCGGACTTTTGCGCAACCGTTTTTGCCAACAAGCTCGGCCCACGGCCGGCACATGGCGGTGGCGGCGAACGGGGTCGTCTACGTCAATACCTGGAGCGGAGTCTATTACTATAACGCCCGCCCCCACCCGGCGGGTTTCTGCGGGCTCTGCAAGACACCACGGGCAATGAACGGGCCGACGAGATCGTACGCATTGGCCCCACTGCGGCCGACGGCAACAAGGGCGGGACCGGCGTCGCGATCTACAAGGGTTACCTCTATGCCGAGAGCAATGATCGCATCGTGCGTTATGCGCTGCCGGCGAACGGGATCGCGCTGACCGGAGCGGCGCAAACCGTCGTTTCGGGCTTGCCGCTGACCGGCGACCATCCGATGCGTCCCCTTCGCGATCGACGCGGCGGGCAATCTCTACGTCGACCTCGGCACTGCCACCAATTCGTGCCAGAGCGAGAACCACATGCCTGATGTGCCGGGCAACAATCCGTGTACCGAATTGCAGACCCGTGGCGGCACTTGGCGCTACGACGCCAACCGGCTGGACCAGCACTTCTCGCCGGCGGAGCGTTTCGTGACGGGTCTGCGCAACGGCAAGAGGATCTCGTTTGATACCGAGGGTAGGATTTTCGCGACCCAGCACGGCCGCGACCAGCTCGGGCAGAACTGGCCCAAGCTCTGCACCTTGATGCAGAACGCACAGCAGCCGGCCGAGGAATTGACCATTGAGCGGCAGGGCGCCGATTTCGGCTGGCCGGAATGCTATTACGACCGCTTCCAGCATAAGCTCGTGCTGGCCCCGGAATACGGCGGCGATGGTGCAAAGGCCGTCGGCGTCTGCCGCGAAGAAGGATGCGCCGGTCGCGGCGTTCCCGGCGCATTGGGCGCCCAACGACATGCTGATCTGATCTATGAGGGAAGCCAGTTCCTCTCCGCATTTTTCACGGTCAGGCCGCCGGCGGGACGTGCTCGGGATGCCACGGCACGGATAGCAAGGGCACGGCAGTGGGCTCGGACTTGACGAGCGGCAACTGGCTATGGGGCAACGGTAGTGTTGCGGCGATTACCCGGACCATCGTCCACGGCGTGCCCAAGCCCAAGAACCACACCGGTGCGATGCCGCCGGTGGGCGGCGTTCAGCTGTCCCAGGCCGATCTTGCCGCGGTCGCTGATTATGTCTGGGCGATCGGCCACCAGAACGTGCATTGAGTTCAGTCGCGGCCGGATGAGCGCCCGGCGGCCTAACCTTGGACGCGCCCCCGCCAAGGCTCGCGGTATCATGGCCGGCGAGCGGGGCGACAGGAGGTGGCGATGACTGACGTGAGGAGCGGCGGATGTTTGTGCGGGCGGGTGCGGTACGAGTCGGCGGGCGAGCCGCTCTATTCGCTGTTGTGCCATTGCCGCGACTGCCAGCACCAGAGTGGGGGCGCCTATATCGCGGCAATGCGGGTGCCGGCGGCCGGGTTTCACATCACCAACGGCACGCCGAGGCTTTATGTCAGCTTGAGCGACGCCGGCAATGAAGTGACGCGGGCGTTCTGCGGGGAATGCGGCTGCCCCTTGTTTATCCAGGTGTCGGCGCGGCCGGACATCGTCGGCTTGCGGGTCGGCAGCCTCGACGACCCGAGCGAATTCCGCCCCGAGGCCGACATCTTTGTCAAAAGCGCGCAACCCTGGGACCACATGAACCCGGACCTGCCCAAACACGATACCTATCCGCCGGGCCGCGCCTACACCTCGGCGGGGTGAGGGCGCTCCGATACGCCGTTTACCACGAGGTCGAGATGCGCCTCGAAAAAGCGTGCGAGGTCGAGCGGGTGGTGTTCGGCGAACAGCAATTGCCACAGCACGGCCATCAATGCCGGCGCCATGATCGTTTGCGGATAATCGAGGATTAGGCCGGGTCGGATGTCGCCGCGCTCCATGCCGCGCGCCAACAGCCGGCGCAAGAGCGCGATCGCGCGCGCGATCAGCTCGGCGTGATAGAACTCGGTCAGCTCGGGAAATCGCGGCCCCTCGGCGATCAACAGCCGCAGCAATTGGTGTGCGCGGGGATTTCCGACCAATCGCTCGTACACGACCGTGATCAGACCGCGCAGCAAGGAGACGGTCGGACGGTCCGACCCGTCGAACTGCGCGTCGAGGACATCCCGGTCGGGTAACACCAACCGCCGCAGCACCGCTTTGAACAGCGCTTCCTTGCTTTCGAAATAGAAGCTCGGGAGCCCTTTGGCGACACCGGCGCGGCGCGCTACGTCCTCCAACCGGGTCGCCGCAAAGCCGCGGGCGGCGAATTCCTCGAACGCCGCCTCGAGGATCTCGCTTTCGCGGATTTCGCGATCGCGGCGACGGCGCGACGCCATTGGCCGATCCGCGGGGTTGGTTTTGAGATGCGGCTCGGGGGTCTTTTTAGACATCACGGCATTGTGCCACCCAGGGCGGGTCTTGAACAAATCGTTGCGCAAATATGTTGATTGGGCGGTCAGTCAATTTAAAGGAGGGATAGCCATGAGCAACGGGCAGAGTGCGCTGGTCGTCGGGGCCGGTCCAACCGGGTTGGTCATTGCGCACGAACTGGCACGCGCTGGCATCCAATGCCGCCTGATCGACAGGGACGCTCATCGCGCGACGCAGTCGCGGGCGATCGCGATCCACTCGCACACGGTAGAGAGTTTCGAGCGAACCGAAACTGACATGGGCGATCCGCCGGCTGTCGCCGAAGATGTTGACGGCGGAGATGCGCTGCCCTGTCGCCAAAAAATCGTCGGCAAGCCCCATCAGCTCGATACGCGTTATGGGGGTGCCCCAGGACGAAACCGAGCGGATCCTCGAAGAACACGTCGCCCGATTGGGGGTACCGCCCGAGCGCAACACTGAACTCGTCGAGCTGACGCCGCGCCACGGCTCGGGCGTGTCGGCGAGACTGCGCCAGGGCGACCGGATCGAGGAGATCGAAGCCGACTGGGTTCTCGGCTGTGATGGGATGCACAGCACGGTCCGCGACCAGCTTGGCGTTTCATTTTCCGGCAGCACCTATCCCGAGCATTTCGTGCTGGCTGATATAAACGTCGAAGGCGATCTCGACCATGACGAGGCGCAAGTCTGGCTGCGCGGCGCTGGCGCGCTGGCGTTTTTCCCGCTGCCCGCGGATCGCTGGCGGCTGATCATCGCCAACTCGCCCGCCGACTGGAAAGGCGAGCCCACTCTCATGCAATGCCAGGCGCTGGTGGACGAGCGCGGTCCCGGCGGTCTGCGCCTCGCCGATCCGCGCTGGACGGCAGTGTTCCGCATTCATCGCCGCGAAGCCGGGCATTTCCGCCGGGGCCGGGTGTTTCTGGCGGGCGATGCCGCGCATGTTCATAGCCCGGTCGGCGGCCAGGGTATGAACATGGGGATCCAGGACGCTTTCAACCTCGCCTGGAAACTCGCTCTCGTGATCGGCCAGGGTGTCAGCCCCAATTTGCTCGACAGCTACGAGGCCGAGCGCAAGCCGGTCGACGAGGCGGTGATCCGCCAAACCGACCGCGCGACGCGGCTTGTGTCGTTGCACGGGTCGGTCACGCGCTTCCTCCGCGATCACCTGATGTCGCTCGCGACGCAAATCCCGGCACTGGCGGAAAAGATCGGCGAGCAGATATCCGGGCTCGGCATCGACTACCGGCACAGCCCGATCGTCGAAGACCACGCCGTCGGAAGTGACGGCCCCCACGCCGGCGACCGCGCGCCCGACGTGCTGCTCGAGGATATGAAGCGCAGGGTTTCGATGCGGCTCTACGACGTTGTTGCCGAACGCCGCTGCCATCTGCTGCTGCTGGTTGGCGGCGGCGCCGAGTCTGCGCCCGTGATACCTGCGGCTTGGCGGCAATCGATCGCAGTGCGCCGCGTCGCCGCAGCGGGAGCCGCCGGAGGCGACCTGGTCGACCGCAGCGGCGAGGCCATGGCGCGCTACGGATCGGCCGCGACTGCATATTTGATCCGCCCCGATGGCTATGTCGGGTTTCGCTGCGGTGCGCGCGAGGTTTCGACGCGCCTGCCGCACTATCTATCCAAACTCCTCGGATCGGCGGCGCCCGTCGGCTCCGGGTGACACCGGCCGGCGCCGATCCGTGCGGCGCCGGTTCGACCGGTGGATTATCTCTCAGCGGATGTCGCCTGGATTTCGTCCAGGGACGTATAGCGATAGACGACGACCGAGCCGACCCAGGCGGCGATGAACAGACCGATGACGGCGACGCCGAGCGCGGTGAAGTTGCCGTTCAGCGCACCGACGCCATCCCAGAATGCACCTTTCAGCGCGAACTGATCACCCATCAGTCCCAGCGCTTCGATGCCCCCGATCAGCACCGCGACCACTACCGACACAAAGGTGATCGTCAAATTATAGTAGAGCTTGCGGATCGGCTTGATGAACGCCCAGTCATAGGCGCCCAGCATAAGGATGCCGTCGGTGGTGTCGATCAGCGACATGCCCGCGGCGAACAGCGCCGGGAACACCATTATCGCCCAGGCCGACACCCCTTTGGCGGCCGCGGTCGCCGAAACCGCGAGCAGTGCCACCTCGGTCGCGGTGTCGAACCCGAGCCCGAACAGAAAGCCGAGCGGATACATGTGCCAGCTCTCGCTGACGAGCCGAAACAGCGGGCGGAACAAGCGCGCGAGCAGGCCGCGGCTATTGAGCAGCAGATCGAGATCCTCTTCGACGTATCGGCCGCCCCTGCGCACGTGCCGGAAACTCCGCCAAACGCCGCGCAGGATAATCAAATTGGTCGCGGCGATAGCGAACAGGAACAACGCCGACACACTGGTGCCGATGACGCTGCCGACCGCCTCGAACCGGTCAAGGGATCCTGCCAGCGCCATCGCTGTGCCGGCGACGCCCGCCGCGGCCAGGATTACGACGGTCGAGTGACCCATCGCAAAGAACAGGCCGATCCCGACCGGCCGCTTTCCCGCTTGCATCAGCTTGCGGGTCACGTTGTCGATCGCCGCGATATGGTCGGCATCGACCGCGTGGCGCAGGCCGAATCCATAGGCTAGCAACGCGGTGCCGAGGAGGATCGGCTGGTTCCAAAACACCAGCGCCGCCCACCCCCACACCGTCAGGTTGGCGAGGATCAGCACGGCGTAGATGCCGGTAATCGGCCGCCGGAGAGCGGCGGACCGCCGACGGGTTCGGCTCAGCAAAGCGAGCATGTCCAGCCAGAATATCATGGAAACGATATCTGATCCGCGTGCGGGCGGCGGCGCGCCGAGGCGAGCAATCTCGACCCCGACGGGAGCTTCTTGCGTCGGTTACCGCCGGTCGACGGTCACAACCTCACCCCCGACTATGGTGACGGCGCCGCTGGGGTTCGCGCGGTTTTCCCAAATATCGTAGTCCCCCGCGCGGAGCCCGGGAAAGACTGCGGCGAAGACCGCTCGGCCGTTAATTCGGCGTTCCAAGACCTCGACATGGACCCGCGTCATGCTCCCGCATGGGCTGACCTCGATTTCCCGGCCGTGCAACTCCGGCCCGGTATAGATGATCAGCGCGCCGATATCCTGTCCGATATCCAGCACAACACTTTCGGGATGAACCCTGTCCGAATGTTGCTCAGCCATCTGTCAGATCCCCTCTTCTCGCCATGTGTGGTCGGTCCCGCGAGGCTCTTCCGATAAGCCTTGGCGTAGAGCTCTCGCGGGTAATCCAAATCGGGAACGGGCTGATGTTAACTCGGGTTGTGAAAACCGGAATATGGGATTCCCAGATAGGGAAAACTCGCCAAGAACGGGGAGGCGACACTGCTCGGGTCGAGGCCGTCGGTGACCGCGGACGCAGCCGCGTCCGGAGTGAAAGAAGGATCGACCAAAGGGATCGTGACGCCGGCGATGGCGCGCAACTCGATCGTGAAGACATCGTCGGTCACCCGGCGCCCATTGGGAAACCCGGCGAGGTCGCCGCCCAGGATCCCGAGGAAGTTCGGCGCCGCCGTCGGCGGAATGGCCATGTTCAGCCGCAGCAGATCCGCTGGCGTTTGCCCCGTCGCGTTCTGGAAGCCGGGAATGATGCCCGTCGGGATGCCGGTGAGCAGAATGGCCACCAGGTCGGCTCGCGCCTTTTTATAGGCGGCCAGATCGGGAAAAACTCCAGGATAGACCTCCACCAGCCGCTGTGGGACCTCCGGGTACTCGACATATTTGAGGAACTGTCTGTCTTTATTGGGCGACTGCGAGTTCCAGAAGTCCTTGAGCCCGAGCGGGATTATGACTTCGTTGAACAAGGGGTTGCCGAGCCGCGAAACTTGCACCCACGGTCCGTATTCTTCGACCTCGCCGTTAGACCCAAAGATAATCGCCTTGCGCCGACTGGCCGACGCATAGACGCCGATGACCGAGCGCGGGTCCGCTGGATTAGTGGGATTGGAGCCGTCGCGGGTCAGCATGCTCTTGGGCAGCTGGATGGCCATAGTATGGACGTTGAGCCGGTTTGTCCCGTCGACGCCCGGGGCGGCGGCCATTGGATTGATATGCAGATTCTGGAACGGCCGCAGATCGAGAAGGTCGAAGACCGAACCCAAATCGACATAGAACCCCTCGGCGCGCTGCCCGGCGAACACCGTCTCGCCACTCGGCAAAACGTGGATCGCTTCCTGCGCCAGCGTGTCGTAGTCCGGTGTGGAAAAAGGGCCGATGTTGCACGGCGGAGAGGCGAGCGCGTCGCCGAGGACGGTCTCTCGGCCATTCTTCACCCGGGTCACCGAATACAACTGGCGCACATTCCAATTCGGATCCGTCAGCGAGCTGATCGGCCCGGTATTGTATAGAAAGGTGTCACGATTTTGCACCGAGGTCCGGAAATTGAATTGATAGGTGATGTCGGCGCGCCCATCGCCGTCATTGTCGATGTTGATCTCATAAAGCACGTCGTCACCGAACTCGTAAAAGTTCGGGCCGCCGGGCGGCCACTCCAACGGAATGTAGTTGGCGATCAGGGTGACCGTGTTCGGGTCGTTCGGGCTTACAAACGCGTAGACGTCGGTGTTGTCGGCTACCGGGTCCTTGGAAATCTCGGGGGCTTCACGATGGGATGACATGTCACCTCCTCTCAATCTCTAAAAGCGACGGGCTGCTCTATCTTGTAATACGGCTGTGTTTGGCCCGCTCTAGCGGGCAGCTTCGATGAAGTACGCGACCAGCCGCGGATCGCGCAGCACGACCTCGCGCGCACCGACGAGGACGCTCATCTCGCCGGTAGCGACGTCGTTGACATGGATGACCATCGAGCCGGAAGAAGCGGCGGACAATCGCGGCGCCGCCGCCTGGGGCGAGCGGCCAATGGGCGCCAGAGCGGGCATCGCCGGCAGCACGCCGAGGGTCGCCGCACCGACCGGGGTCTGCTGCAGAAACGAGCGTCGGGTCAACTTTGCCATGATGCTCTCCTTTCATTGCCGTGGATTACTGGTCGATCTATCGATATATCTCGTTTCGTCGTTTTTCCGAAGTAAGGTCAAGCTTCTATCCCAAGCAATCAAACGCGGTTGCAGGTAATCGGTTCACGCGGTACCGTAAATTTTTTACGGTTAACTATGAATCCGCTATCTGAACAGTAATATGGTTTTGCCGCAAGAAATACGCGCGGCTCATTTCGGTATTGAGGCAACCCATCCGAAGGTTGCCCCCATTCCAGCAGGTTGCCCGAGATCGGAAGCAGTCGGGTTACGGCATCAGGACCTTGTCGACGACCATGATGACGCCGTTCGACTGGTAGACGTCGGGGATCGTGACGCGGGCCGTGTCGCCCTTCTGGTCGGTGATCCACAAGCCGTTGTCGCTCCACGAGATGATCAGCGGTTCGCCCTCAACGGTCTTCAGCGAAATCCGGTTGCCAGGGGTCGACTGCACGTCATGCTCAAGGATCGCGGCGTCATACCGGCCGGGGACGACGTGATAGGTCAGGATCTTGGTCAGCTCGCCCTTGTTTTCGGGTTGCAGCAGGGTTTGGACGGTGCCGGCCGGCAGTGCCGCGAACGCCTCGTTGGGTGGGGCGAAGACGGTGAACGGGCCCGCGCTTTCCAAGGTCGGGACGAGCCCGGCGGCCTTGACCGCGGCGACGAGGGTCGTGTGATCCTGCGAGTTGACCGCGTTCTGTACGATGTTCTTGCTGGCGTACATCGATGCGCCGCCGACTATCGGGTCCATCGCCGCCACCGCGCTCGCGCCCAAGCTCAGCGCGATCACGGCAGTTGCACTCAACAATTTCCAATTCATGCGAAACCTCGCTGTCAGGGTCCGGTGGCGGCTGCGATAGGGCAGGGCGCCGTCAGGCCGTCACCAGCGCGCTACGCAGCGGCGCCGGGCATGGATGCAGGTCGGCGAAAATTTTGTGCGATCGCGCGGCCGCCGGCTCAGGGCGCGCGGACCAGCACTTTGCCTTGGTAAAGGACCGGGCCGGTCGGCAACCCGGTCGGGGAGCCCCCGGCCGGTTCGAGGCTGACCGCCAAAACCCCGCCCGGCGGCGGCAATCGCGCCGCGCGCAATGCCACCGCTTCGCCCGACTGTTGCGGCAACAGGCCGAGCGAGCGCGGCGGCCCGCCGGCAATGCCCCACAACTCGAAAGCATGCGGCTTCGGCTCGGGCGGCGGCGCCACCGCGGAAAAACTGACCTCACCCGGCCGCGGTCCGGTCAGCCCGACCCAGCCCGGCTCGCCGCCATGACCGGCGAGCACCGCGACGACGGTCGGCGACGGCGCCCTCCCGGCGAACAGCGCCACATAAAGCACCAGCACCGCGGCGGCGAGGCTCGCGGCAATCGCCAGCCCGCGCCAGAAAGCAAGCGAGCGGAACCACGGATCGGGCACTGTTGCTGCCGGCGCGGCGCCGGCAACCGCGATGCGCGCCTCGATCGCGCGCCACACCCGTGCTCTCGGCGCCTCGGCTGGGGTCGCGTCGTCGAGCGGTGCCAGCCGGTCCGCCCAGTCGCCGACCATCCGCGCCAATACCGGATCGGCCGCGATCAGCCGGTCGAAGCGCCGCCGCGCCCGGCTCGGCATCGTGCCGAGCACGTATTCGGCGGCGAGCCGCTCGCGCAATTCCGGATCGTCGTACCTCATCCCTCGAGACACTTCTGCAAACGTTCGAGGCTGCGCCGCAGCCAGCTCTTGACGGTTCCGACCGGCACCTCGAGCCGCGCCGCCAGCTCCTCGCGGGTCAGGCCATAGCAATAGGCGAGCAGCACCGCGCGACGCGGCTGCTCGTCCAGCTCGTCGAGGCAATGCTGCAACGCGCGCAATTCGGCGCCGCTGTCGGCGCTGCCGGCCGCGGCCAACGCCGTCAGCGCCTCCTCGGGCGCGGTGCGGCTCTCCGGGCGGGCGGTGCTGCGGCGCAACTGGTCGATCGCGCAATGGCGCACGATCGTCACCAGCCACCCCATCGCCGAGCCGCGCGCCGGCTCGTAGTCGCCCGCGCGCTGCCATATCGCGACAAAGCTTTCCTGCAACGCCTCCTCGGCCGATTGCCGTTGCCGCAGGATTCGCAGCGCGACGCCAAACAGTTTCGCCGAGGTCAGCGTATAAAGTGCGGTGAAGGCGGCCCGGTCGCGCCGCGCGGCAGCGCCGATCAGCTTCTGCAATCGCAACGCCGATGCCGGCGCCGTGTCGGGATCGGCGATCTTCACCTCCTGCGCCGAGAGGCGCCGCGGCCCGACCGATGGCGGCGAACCAAATCCGAACCGGAGCCGGCAAAGGCCGCCATACGGTGCATGATCCTACCGGAGCATATCGGTCCGGCCGGGATCAAGGCGATCGTGACGGGCGGAGAATGGCTGTCGGGTCCGCTCTCGAACTCGCCAGGGCACACCTGTCGAGCCGGGATTGGCCAATCGCCGGGGCGGGATATCGCAGACCCGCCCATTCGTCCGGTGGCGCCGGGCGGCGCGCGGGCCCATCCTTTCAAAAGAAATTTCGTGGAGAGAGGCCATGGCCGAAAATATCGAGGATCGGTTGACCGAGTTTTCCGCGGCGCT
>DATMKU010000031.1:0-19315 GCA_035570935.1 Allostellaceae bacterium | reverse complement strand
GCCATGGGATCTGAAGAACCGGCGCGGCGGGCTGACCGATCTCGAATTTATCACGCAATACCTGATGCTGCGCGAGGCCGCGGCGGCTCCGCAGGTATTGCACCGCGCTACCGCCGACGCGCTGCGGGCATTGGGCTCGGCGGGTGCGCTGCCGCCTTTAGCCGAGCATGAGCTGAGCGCGGCCGCGGCATTGTTGCGGCAGGTGCAGGCGCTCTTGACCTTGATCGGCGAAAATACGGCGCCCGAGGGCGCCTTCCCGGAACCCGACGCCGCCACCCTCGCGCGCTGCGCGGGTGCGGTTGACTTCGCTCGGCTCGACGCAGATATCACTTCGGCTGCGGCGCATGTCCGCCGCTGGTACGAGCGCCTGATCGAAGAGCCGGCGGCGCGCGCCATGCTCGAATTGGCGGAACAGGCAGGAGACAGCGCAAGATGAGTGTCGAACCCGGCCAGAAGGCCCCGGATTTCACCTTGCCGACCGACGGCAACGGCAAGGTCACGCTCTCTCAACTCGCCGGCAAGAACGTGGTGCTGTATTTCTATCCCAAGGACGACACCTCGGGCTGTACCGCCGAGGCTTGCGGTTTTCGCGACTCGTTTCCGGATTATGGCGGAACCGGCGCCGTGGTGATCGGCATCTCGAAGGATTCGGTCGCGTCGCACGACAGGTTCAAGAAAAAGCATGACCTCCCCTTTATCCTGGCCTCCGACACCGAGGGCGAAGTCTGCGAGAAATACGGCGCCTGGGTCGAAAAGAGCATGTACGGGCGCAAATACATGGGCATCGACCGCAGCACCTTTCTGATCGACGGCTCGGGCACGGTCCGCGGGGTCTGGCGCAAGGTGCGCGTGCCAGGCCATGTTGCGGACGTGCTGAAGGCGGCGCAGGCGCTCTGACGGCCGCAACCCCGGCCGAGAGCTTGACCGCCGGGGCGGTCGCGATCCTCGGCGCATCAGACCCGGCCGCCAAGGCCAAGGCGAGCGCGGCGCTGGCGGCGGCCTGGGCCGAAGGGTCAATGCCGATCGGCGCTGTCGAACCGCCGGCGCGCCCGGCTCGACCCGACCAGCTCGAGCTGCGGCCGCCGCGCGACATGCCGAAGCGGCGCAATTTCGGCTCGCACGCGGGCCGCTCCGCGTTGTTGCATGCGCTGACCCATATCGAGCTCAACGCGATCGACCTCGCCTGGGACATCGTCGCCCGCTTTGCGGGAATGGGCTTGCCGCGCGAATTTTTCGACGACTGGGTTGGGGTTGCCGCCGAGGAGGCCGGTCATTTCCTGCTGCTCTCGGCGCGTCTTGCCGAATTCGGCATGCGTTACGGCGATTTGCCGGCGCATGACGGGCTGTGGGAAGCAGCAGCGGCGACCGCCGGTGACCTACTCGCCCGCCTCGCCGTCGTGCCGCTGGTGCTGGAGGCGCGCGGGCTCGACGTGACGCCGGAAATGGGCGCCCGGCTGGAGCGCGCCGGCGACCCCCGCAGCGCCGCCATCCTGCGCCACATCTACGAACAGGAGATCGGCCATGTCGCGATCGGTCGTCGTTGGTTCGATCGATTGTGCCGGGACTACGCCCTTTCACCCGAAGAGGTATTTCACGATCGCGTCAGACGGTTTTTCAAGGGCGAGCTGAAAACGCCTTTCAACCATGCGGCACGCGCCGCCGCCGGTCTGCCGGCGCATTACTACGAGCCGTTGGCCGAGCCGGGCGACGGCGGCGCTGCTTAATCTGCCCGTTGGCCGGTTTCGCGCGCCGAGGGATGCCCGATGCGTCGCGCGTCGGCGAGCCGCCTTTCGGCCTCTTCGTTGACGGCGCGCCGCCGTTCCGCTTCTTCATTGACGATACGGGCCAGTTCGGCTTGGCGGCCGAGCAATTGGCGGAAATCGACGATGTCGAGGGTCAGCAAGGTGCAGGGTTCCACAGCGACAATCGTCGCGTTGCGCGGGCCGCCGGTCAGCAAAGCGATCTCGCCGAAGAACTCGCCGGGTCCAAGCCGAACCGTCTCCGGCCGCAGCCGCACCTCGACCTCGCCCGAGGCGATAAAATACATGCAGTCGCCGCGCTCGCCGCGGCGCACGATGACCGCCCGCGCCGGGTAGTCCCGCGCGCGCAAGAGGCGCGCCACGTCGGCGATGACCGACGCGCCGACATTTTTGAAAAACGGCACCTTGGCGACGAGATCCCAGGTGCGCAGGAACTCGCGCCGGCGCAGCTCTTCGGCATAGCCGCTGGCGAGGATACCGGCCCACAGGGCAAAGACGAGGATCCCGCTGACCATGACAAAACCGGCGAGAATCCGCCCGGCAGGGGTGACCGGGGTCACGTCGCCGTAGCCGGTGGTCGTGAGCGTGACGATCGCCCACCACAAGGACTGCGGGATCGAGCCGAACAGCTCAGGCTGGGCGTCGCGCTCGAGCAGATAAGCGAGGCTGGCCGCGGCGAGCAGCACGATCCCAAAGGCGAGCAGCACCGACAGCAGCGCGTGGCGGGCGCGGCTGATGACGCGCTGCAGGCTCGCCAGCCCTTGCGAATAACGGATCGGCTTGAACGCCCAGACGAAGCCGTAAAGGCTGGCATATTTCGGGTTGAACGCAACATCGAGGACACCGGGAAGCGCGCCGAGGAGGTCGAACAGGCCACCCGGCGACAGCATCCAGGCGAGGCGCGCCTGCCAGCCGCGGCGATGCGCCGCCGGTGCGCCCGGTGCCGCGGCCAGGCGCAGCAGGTATTCGGCGATGAAAAAGGCGCAGGCGAACTGGAACCCGGCGTCGAGAAGCCGGTAATGCCCCTGGCGCCATGCCGCGACCGTATCGGCTAGCATAATCGAGATGCCCATCACGACCATCGCATGATGGACGACCCGAAAAGCCCGCGCGGCGGTGCCGGAGGTTTCGGGCTGCAAAGTGTGATAGAGCCGCTCCCAGCTCATGCGCCATTGTAGGGGTGCGGCACGCGAACCGAAATAGAACCGACGGCCTCAGCGCTGCGTCATTGTCGCGGCACAGGCAGAGGGGGTCGATCGAACCCGGCGGTCCCGGGGTCGTCGCGCGGTGTTTCTTATCGGCCCCATTTCCTGTTATAGGGGCGGCGTGGCGATCCTTCCCGATAACCGGCGCGCCGTCTTCGCGTATCTGCACGACATCGCGATGGCGGCGCTGTCGTTTGTCGTTTCGCTTTATCTGCGCCTCGGCGGGGAAGTTGTCGGCTACCAGCCGCGCCTGACCGCGATCTACATCGCCAGCTTTACCCTGATCGCGGCGGGCGTCTATCTGTTGACCGGGCTCTACCGCGGCATCTGGCGCTATGCTTCGCTCCCCGATCTTTACAACATCGCCCGCGCGGTCAGCCTGACGATACTGATTTTTCTGCCGCTGATGTTCGTGCTGACCCGGCTCGAAACGCTGCCGCGTTCGACCTTGTTGATCAATTGGTTCGTGTTGACGGCGCTGCTCGGGGCGCCGCGCCTCTCCTACCGCCTGTTCAAGGACCGCGGGCTCGACCACGTTCTCGAACGCGCCAAGCATCAAAGCGTGCCGGTGCTGCTGATCAGCGCCAAGGACGGCGCCGACACCTTTATCCGCGAGATGACGCGCAACCCGCGCGCGGTCTACCGCGTCGTCGGCGTTCTCGCCGACACGCCCTCGCGCGTCGGCCGCGAAATCTACCGGGTCCCGATATTGGGCACGATCGATTCGCTGGAGACCGTCGTGGCGCGGCTCGACCGGCGCGGCAAGCGTCCGCAAAAACTGATCATCACCGCGCAAAACCTGCCCGGCGACCAGGTGCGCCGGCTGCTCGACCGGGCCGACGCGCTGGCGATCCCGCTGGCGCGCTTGCCGAGGCTGACCGATTTCCAAAGCAGGCTCGGCGATCCCGAGCATGGGCCCGAGCACGTGTTGGAGCCGATTGCGCTCGAAGACCTACTCGGCCGCCCGCAGGTGGTGCTCGACCGCGCCCGTATGTCGCGGCTGATCGACGGCCGCCGCGTTCTGGTCACCGGCGCCGGCGGCACGATCGGCGCCGAGTTGTCGCGCCAGATCGCGGCGCTGTCGCCGGCCTCTCTGGCGCTGTTGGACAACAGCGAGTTCGCGCTCTACGCAATCGACATCGAATTGCGCGAGCGCTTCCCGCAATTGCCGCGGGTGGCGCTGTTGCGCGATGTGCGCGACCGCATGCAAATCGACGCCGTCCTCGCGGCCGAGCGGCCCGAGATCATCTGCCACGCGGCGGCGCTGAAGCATTTGCCGATGGTCGAGGCGAACCCGGTCGAGGGGGTGCTGACCAACATCGCCGGCAGCCGCAACGTCGCCGAGGCGGCGCGCGCTTTTGGCGTCTCGACCGTCGTCATGATCTCGACCGACAAGGCGGTCAACCCGACGAGCGTCATGGGCGCCAGCAAACGCGTTGCCGAGAGCTTCTGCCAGGCGCTCGACTTATACGAGGCGCGCCGGTCGGGCTTCGGCACGCGGTATGTCACCGTGCGGTTCGGCAATGTTCTCGGCTCGACCGGGTCGGTGGTGCCGTTGTTCGCGCGTCAGCTCGGCGCCGGCGGGCCGCTGACCGTGACCCATCCCGAGGTCACCCGCTTTTTCATGACGGTGCGCGAGGCGGTGGAGCTGGTATTGCAGGCGGCCGCATTGCCGCCCGGGCCCGACACGCCGGGGGGCCGCGGAAAGATCTGCGTTCTCGACATGGGCGAGCCGATCAAGATCGTCGACTTGGCCGAGCAGATGATCCGGCTCGCCGGATTGCGGCCCGACCGCGACATCAAAATCGAGTTTGTCGGTCTGCGCCCCGGCGAGAAATTGCACGAAGAGCTGTTCCACCCGGCCGAGCCGCTGATGCCGACGCTGAGCCCGGCGATCCGGCTGGCGGCGCCGCGCACCGCCGACTATGCGGTATTGGCCCGGTCGATCGACGAGCTGGAAGAGGCCGCGCGCAGCCGGCGCGAGGAGCGGATGCTGCAGCTGCTCGAAAGGCTGGTGCCCGAATACCGGCGCCGGCTCCCCGCGTCAAGCGAGGCAGTAGCCTCGCACGGCTGACTTGGTGCGGCCGCATCGCGTCAACGCGAGGAATCAGCCATTTCTTCGGAAGCGCCGAGAAACCCGAAACCTAAGACACCGCTCGCTAATACGATCAGAGATGACGGTTCGGGCACTGCAGTTCCGGAGAGCGCGAAATTCAAGGCCCGTCCCTCAGGCATAAAGTCACCACCGCCAGAAAAGTAACTGTTGCCGCCTGCGATTGTGTTGCCGCCACTACCTGGGCTTTCTACGTTCTCGTAAATGAAATATTGGGTGCCGGAATCCAGCACGAGAGCAGCGGGGAAAACATACATCCCCCCGGTGACCCCCGTCGAAGCGCCGAGGAATCCCGGAGTGGAGAAACTCAGATCAGCCGGCGCTCCCTGATGACCGTTAAGGAAATCGAAGAGCCTGGGCGGGCACCTGCCCCGGCTTTTTTCGTTTGCACCGTCGACCCTGTTCCAGAACCTTCCTCTCTCGCCCTTCTTGGTGCTGGACTGATTTGGTTAAGAGCATTACTTAAATCACAATGTTTGGTTGTGATCGGCTGCCAAGATGCCGCATGAGTAGTTTGACACCTTTGCAGGCGGGAAATGCCCTTGCCGCAAGGTGAAGCCGCACCCGCTGATCGGCATCCGCCACCGCTGCGATGCAGCCAGCGGCCCTGCTGTTCGAGCGGGCTATTATAAGGAACCCGTTGCGCACCGGTGCCGTTGATCATCATCGGCGCGACAGCGCTTTGCCGCTAAGCCGATGCCTGATCCCCGCTAATGGTGAGAACGGAGGTTGCCAAACAATGCGAATTGCCCAGGTTGCGCCTTTGACGGAAAGCTGCCCGCCGCAGCTCTACGGCGGCACCGAGCGGGTCGTTTCCCACCTGACCGAAGAACTGGTCCGCCAAGGGCACGAGGTCACGTTGTTTGCCAGCGGCGATTCGCGGACGAACGCGGTCTTGCAGGCGTCGTGCGAAAAGGCGCTTCGTCTCGATCCGCACTGCCAAGATCCGTTGGTTCATCACATGGTGCTGATCAATCGCATTGCCCGCAGCGCGGATCTTTTCGACATCATCCATTTCCATATCGACTATTTGCATTTTCCGTTGTTCGCGCCGAGCTGGAACAAGACGCTGACCACCTTTCACGGCCGCCTCGATCTGCCCGACCTGCCGACATTGCTGCGGGAATTTCCGATGATGCCGCTGGTTTCGATATCGAACGCCCAGCGCGTGCCGGTGCCGTGGGCCAATTGGCACGGCACGGTGCATCATGGGCTGCCGCCCGACCTGTACACCCCGGGTCGAGGCAGCGGCGGCTATCTCGCTTTTGTTGGCCGCATCAGTCCGGAAAAAGGGCCGGAGCAGGCGATCGAGATCGCTCGCCGCGCCGGTTTACCCTTGATTATCGCGGCGAAGATCGACAAGGTCGATCGCGAATACTTCAAGGCTCGGGTGGAGCCGCTGCTGAACGACCCGCTAATCGAATTCATCGGTGAGGTCGACGACAACGAGAAGAATGCTTTGCTCGGCGATGCGATGGCGGTGCTGTTTTCGATCGATTGGCCCGAACCGTTCGGCCTTGTGCTGATCGAGGCAATGGCCTGCGGCACTCCGGCGATTGGGTTTCGCCGCGGCGCAGTCCCGGAGGTGATCGAGCACGGCAGCACGGGTTTCGTCGTCGACAGCATCGACGAGGCGGTCGCGGCAATTCCGGCGGCACAAAAACTCGATCGCCGCGTAATCCGCCAACGCTTTGTCGAACGCTTCCAGGTCCAGCGCATGGCGCGCGACTATGTCGATCTCTACGCTAACGTCTTGCGCTGTGGTAGCGCCGACCGAACACCGCGCACCGCCGCCGCAGCCGACTGAAGGCCAGCGTCGTCTCGACATCGATGTCTGAAGCACAAGCTGAATCCGGAGCTTCACGCTTCTACATCGAGTCGGCCGCCCTGTTGCAGGAACACCGGCCGCGCACCCTAAAGCATGGCCATAGCTTTGCGGTCTTCGATCCGCGCGGCGACATCGTCGCAGGCCCGGGTAGCTCGGACGGCATCTACCATCGCGATACCCGCTACCTGTCGCAGCTTGAACTGCGACTGAACGGCGCGCCCTTTTTGCTTCTCAGCTCGAATGTTCGAGAAGACAACATCCTTCTGACGGTCGATCTGAGCAATCCCGATCTCAGCGCCGGCGGTCGGAACGTGCTGCGCGGCGAGCGGATCCATGTCAACCGGCAGAAATTTATTTGGCAGAATTGCTGCTACGAGCGGTTGCTTGTGCACAATTTCGACCTGGTCCCGCACCGGCTGGTCTTGACCTTCGATTTTGCTGCCGATTTCGCCGATCTGTTCGAGGTGCGAGGGCAAAAAAGAAGCCGACGCGGCCAGTTGTCGTTCGAGCGGCGCTCGGACGCCTCGGTGGCTCTGCTGTATGTCGGCTTGGATGGAATAAGGCGCGTCACCACCCTGACCTTTGAGCCGGCGCCGACCCGGCTTGACGGCAATGTTGCGAGGTTTGAGCTGTCGCTCGAGCCCGGTGCGGCGGTCCATACAGTTCTGCAGATTGCCTGTGACGAGAGCACCCCCGATCACGACGTTGCGCGCCGCTTCTACAGCGCCTCGCGGCTGGCGCGGCGCGCGATGCGGACCTCGAGCGGGCGTGCTACCGCCTTGGAGAGCTCAAACTCGCTGTTCGACGAGATGGCGCGCCGATCGGTCGCCGATCTCTATATGCTGGTGACCGAAACCGAACACGGCCACTACCCTTTTGCCGGGATTCCGTGGTTCAGCACGGTGTTCGGCCGTGACGGGATCATCACCGCCCTGTTTGCTCTGTGGATCGACCCGACGATCGCCAAGGGCGTGCTGAACTTTCTCGCCGCGACCCAGGCCGCCGAAGTCGATCCCGTCCGCGATGCCGAGCCAGGCAAAATCCTGCATGAAATGCGCGACGGCGAGATGGCGCGATTGGGGGAGGTGCCTTTCTCCCGTTACTACGGCAGCGTTGATGCCACCCCGCTGTTCGTCATGCTGGCGGGCGAATATTTTGCGCGCACCGGCGATCTCGATACGGTGCGTAGCTTGTGGCCCAGCATCGAAGCGGCGCTGCGTTGGTGCGACACCTATGGCGACGCTGACGGCGACGGCTTTGTCGAATATCATCGCAGAAACGCCGATGGGCTGGTGAATCAAGGCTGGAAGGATTCGCACGACGCGATTTTCCATGCCGATGGGCGGCTCGCCCAAGGCCCCATAGCCCTGTGCGAAGTGCAGGGGTACGTCTATGCCGCCAAGCATCAGGCGGCGAAATTGGCGGCGGCACTTGGCGACAGCGAGTCGGCGTTGCGGCTGGAACGCGAGGCCGAAGGCCTACGGGATAAATTCGAGGCGGCGTTCTGGTGCGAGGAACTGTCGACCTATGCCCTGGCGCTGGATGGTGTCAAAGAACCCTGCCGGGTCGTCGCATCGAATTCCGGTCATACGCTGCTGACGGGAATCGCGGCACCCGAGCGGGCCGCCCGTGTCGCCGATACGCTGCTCGGCGTATCGTGCTTTTCAGGATGGGGGATACGCACGGTCGCGGTGTCGGCCGCCCGCTACAACCCGATGTCGTATCACAATGGTTCGATCTGGCCGCACGACAACGCGCTGATCGCGCTTGGACTGGCGCGCTACGGCCTCAAAGCGGGCGTGCTGAGGATCTTCAGCGGCATGTTCGACGCCGCCAGCTACATGGACTTGCGGCGGCTGCCCGAATTGTTCTGCGGATTTCAGCGGCGCAAGCTCAACGCGCCAACCCTCTATCCCGTCGCCTGCATCCCGCAGGCCTGGGCCGCCACCGCCATTTTTGCCCTGGTCCAGGCGAGCCTCGGGTTGAGCTTCGACCGTGGCGCCGGCGAAATAAAGTTCGAGCGGCCGGCGCTGCCGCGATTTCTCGACGAATTGCACCTGCGGGGATTGCGGGCGAGAGGCGGTTCGGCGGACCTCGTTTTGCGGCGGCACGAGAGAGACGTGGCGCTTGATATTACCCGACGCGAGGGGGCCGCGCCGATCGTCGTGCTGCGCTAGCCAATCGATCCGGCGTCAAAATCCGGCCGGCAAGTTCGCCGCTGCCGCGCCAAAATACGCCTGCGGCTCGGACGGCCTCTCGCCGAGGACATGCTCTTTGCGGGCAACGCAGCCTTTGGTCGCCGTAAACACCCCCTTCCAGTTCACTGCGTTCGGCATGGCGCCGAGCAGGCAGCCATCAAAGAAGGTATAGGTGCGCTCGGCTTGGCAGCCAAACGACGGTCGGTCGCGGCGCGAAGCGGTCAGAATGATGCGATTGGGCTTGGCCATCGCCCCGGCAGCAAAACCGCCGCTGTAGCAGCTCGAGACGATGACGACCGTCGGCGCGGCGGCGCAACCGTGCGACAATGCCTGCGCCAGTTCTTCCGGGTGCAAGGCCCGCTGCGAGGACGCGAGCCACAGGCCGGCATTGTGCTCGCCATGCGACGTTAGAAAAATAAAGCATCGGTCGCCTGGCCGCGCCGGTAAGTTGGCAATGCGCCGCAGCAGATTTTCGGCGGTGGCCGGCTCGATGCCACGACGCAATTCCGCGCTGCTTGCACTCAGCCGATGGATGTTGGCGGCCGGAACGCCGGCCGTGGTCAGCCGCTCGGCCAAGGTGCGAGTTGCGTCGTCGAACACCGGCTCGGCATCGTCGCCGGCGGCCAATACCACCTGCCAGTTCCCGCCGGTTGCGAGGGCGCCCGCGCTGCGTCCGCCGATCAGCGCCAGCGCCAGCAACGCGGCAGCCAGCCAGCGGCCCGACACAAAACTCATCGAACCGGCCCTCCACGGCCGCTTCACGATTCGTGCTATGCTGCGCCCGCTTGTGGAGGCAACCCGATGGCCATAGCACTCGTCGAGAAGAACTGCACCCCTTGCCGCGGCGGCATTCCGCCGCTGCCCGCCGGCGAGGCCAAGGCGCTTCATGTCCAGGCGCCGGATTGGGCATTGCTCGATGACGTCACGCGGATCGAGCGAACGTATCGCTTTCGGAATTTCCGCGAGGCGTTTGGGTTTGTCGAGCGCGCCGCGTCGCTCGCCGAGCACGAGGCGCATCATCCCGAAATCCGCTTCGGCTGGGGGTTCGCGACCGTCTCGCTGCAAACCAAGAAGATCAAAGGACTGCACGAAAACGACTTTATCATGGCGGCCAAGCTCGATCGCATCGCCGCCGAGCAAGGGCAGGCAGTGCCATAAACCAGGGGACCTCGGATTTCACCGGCCCCGCAATCCGCCGTCAGCGAAACTAGGGAGGTGAGACATGCCGACGTACATCATGCTCGCGAACTGGACCGATCAGGGTGCGCAAAAGGCTAAGGAGTCGCCGCGCCGGGTCGATACCGCCAAACGCGCCCTGGCCGATATGGGCGGCGAATTCAAGGGTTTCTACATGACGATGGGCGAATACGATCTGGTCATGATCTACGAGGCGCCGGACGACGCGGTCGCGGCACGGTTTACACTGCTGCTCGGCATGCTCGGGACCGTACGCACCCGGACCTTAAAAGCCTTCCCCGAGGCTGCCTACCGCGAAATCATCGCCTCGCTCGGTTAGAACTACGCCGGGGCGATGGCCGGCACGATCGGCAGTCGCCGTCCCCCGTCGGTGGCGATTTCCCACAGCTCGCGATGACATTCTTTGACGCGCTCCGTGAGGTGGGCCATCGCAGCCCAACCCGGCTGGCGCACGCCATGATGCTCGACGAGACCGCCAACCTCGTGAAATTCGATGCTCATCCGGCGCAGCAAGCGCAACAGCGCCGGCTCCATCATCGCCACGATGTGCGTGATCCCGCCGACCGAACTCATCATAACGATGGCTTGTATGAGACCAAAGGTGATGATCGAAAGGGCCGCGCGGTGGCCGCTGCCGGAACGCCAACCCACTTCCAGGCGACGGCGATATGCCTTGGCTATGGCAAATCGAGACACTTCCGCAGTGCTGTGCAATGGAAGGTCCATGCCCCGCTTGCCCGTTCCGGTCAATCTGAAGACCGGCAGGTCGTTGCCGATTTGCGGCAGGATCAACCGCACCGTTCCCGCCGCGACGCCGGTCGCGCGGTCGAGAACCAGAAAATGCAGCGACCGTCTGTCGTCGCGATCGCGCTCGCGACCATTCGGATGCTCGGCCGCGTCCTCAAAGCCTCGCTCGACGCAGTAGACCTGAAAGCGCAGCCGAAAGACGCGGTCAAGGAGTTCGTCCGAATCGGCCGGCACCACTGACAGATTGCGCTTGAAATAGTCGAAGGAATTGCTTGCCGCGATCACCGACCGGGCTATTCTACTCTTTAGTTCGAACGGAACCGCGAGCGACATGGCAACTCCTCCCTGTCGAGTAAAGGTCTCAAATGAGATTAGGGTTTGGGATTGGCGGCGGGTTAGTCGTCGAGATATTGAGGGGCCAGCGGGAAGAGTTATCTATTTTAGTGTCGGTTACATGACAGGTTCCGAGCACCGAAACGATATTATTTGGTGATCAGGAGCACGCAAACCTATAAGTTGTCACGTATCCAGTTCGTCAACCCTTAATTTCTCACGTCGAATGCAGAAGTGTCAATCGACAAATCAACTGAAGGGCGTGTGTAAAAAAAGCGAAGCGGGCCGTTTATGGGCGGAAGTGCGGCCGGCATTTGGTTGCCCCGCGGATGCCGGTGAAACTGCGCCGATGAAGGTCAACCGGGGATGCGGGCCAATCGGGAATGGAGGCACCGTCGCCGACTACCGGGATTGTCGGCGCCGAAGGCCGTGCACCGATCCCGGAACGCAGAGCTCGGCGCGGTCCGCCGCCGATCGGCGCCGTGCCCAGCCTCCGATCGGGCTTTGTCGAGCGAGCGTGCTAGGGTATGCGTCTGCTCCGCGGGGCGATTGTGCCCGCCGCAGCCGCCGGTCCCGCGCCTCCGAACAATCCGCCGACGTTCGGAGATCACCTCAGGCGAGCGCCGGCGCTTCCCCGGTAACGGTTTCGAGCTGACCCACGGTCTCGCGGCCGAACAGCACCGGGATGAACGCGCCGATCGTGACCAGAACAATGATCGTGCCAAAAAAGATCACCGGGGATCCGGTATGCGGCACCATCAAAAACGGTGCGGTCACCCCAGAAAAGATACGCCCGACCGATTCGCCGAAGATGTGTCCACGGCCACGCAATGCCGTTGGGAACTGTTCGGAAAGGTAGACCCGGAAGGCGGTCGCGGTGGAAAGCACGGTGAAGCCGGTGATCAATGCGCCGGTAACCATGACGGTCGTCGCATGTTGTCCGGCGCGATGCGCCATCATCATTAAAAGAAGACCGGGAAGCCCGCCCGCCATCGCATAGAAGATCGTCCAGCGCCGGCCGATGACCTCCATCAGAAACCCGGTGAAGCCCTTTCCCGGGATGCTCGCGGCAAACACCAGCGAGGCGACGCCAAAGCTCAAACTGACCGCCGCACCCTGATCGGCGAGCGCCTTTGGCAGCAGCACCGAGATCAGAAAAAACGCCGTGCCGCAGAACACGTAACTGGAAATGCCGATCGCCGTCCAACGCAACTGGCCGCGACCGAACAGCGCCCGATAAGGCGGCAGCCGTTCGCGCACACCCTGGACATGGTCCCCGAGCGAGGCGGCGGCGAGTTCCGGCACGCGGCCGCCGGTCCGGCGAATAATCCGGTTGACGGTCTCGAGCGCTTCCGCGGTTCGGCCGCGGCGCAGATACCAACGCGGGCTCTCCGGGATCAGAAAATAAATCAGCGCCGGCACCACAAGAAACGCGAGACCGCCGGGCAATGCCATTATCCGAAAGGCATTCGGGTTGCCGGACAGCACGAAGCCGACAAACGGCAGCACCGTGAACGAGGCGGCCAGCGACATCTCGTAGATGGCACCGAAGGTGCGCCGGTGCTGCGCCGGCACCAGCTCGGCGGCGATCGGGAACGGCGCCGATACCGCAAAGCCGCCGCCCAGTCCGGTCAGCAGCCGCAAGGCGATCAGCTGTTCGCCGGTTTGCACGAGAGGGATCAGCAGCGTGAAAAAGGTGATGGCGCCCACGCCGATCAGCATGATGGTCTTGCGACTGAAATGATCGGAGATCGTCGACGCAATGAAACCGCCGACGCAGATCATCATCGTCGAGGCGACAGCGAGAAAACGGACGTCGCCGGCAGAGAGATGCAGCGGCTGCTTGGCGAGCACCAAGAGCGAGCCGGTCATGACCAGGTCATAGCCGTCGATAAACCCGACAAGGCCCAGGACCACAAGGATCATGAGGTGATACGGGCTGAACGGGATGCTGTCGAGTTTGTGTCCGAGCACATGGCTGGCGGTCGTCGCGGACCGGCTGATCAAGCGAATTTCTGCCACGGCGACCTCCCAGATCGATCAGACCCGGGACGCGAGGGGATGGCCGAGACTGGCAAGGCCGGCGCTTTCGCCTTTTGGGCTAAAGGCCCTGGCTTTTGCGGATTTAGGACGTTACCGATACCTCAGCAGTTTTGGCGGCCCCAAAGCGCCACCGGGTCGACGTGTTGCTCCCGTTCCAGTTCAGCCTGCGGGTTTTCCCGCTTGCCCTTTTCCAAACACCCGCCTCAGGCGAGCGCCGGCACGCCTTCGGTCACGGTTTCGAGTTGGCCGACGGTCTCCCTGCCAAACAGCACCGGGATAAAGGCGCCGGCCGACACCACGACAAGGATCGTGCCGAAAAAGATCACCGGCGAGGCTGTATGCGGTTCCATCAGGAAGGGCGCCAGCACGCCGGCGAACAACCGGCCTGTCGATTCACCGAAGGGCTGCCCGCGTCCCCGCAGAGCGGTCGGGAATTGCTCGGACAGATAGACGCGGCAAGCAGTGAACGCCGACAGTACGGTGAACCCTGTAATCAGCGCGCCCGTGACCATGACGACGGTCGCCAATTGCCCGGCGCGGTGCGCCATCAGCATCAGGAAAAGACCGGGCAGGGAGCCGGCGAGCGCATAGAATATCGTCCACCGCCGCCCGATGATCTCCATCAGAAACCCAGTAAAGGCCTTCCCCGGGATGCTGGCAAAGTACACCAGCGAGGTCAGACCGAAGCTCAGGCTAACGGCCGCGCCCTGATCGACCAGCGCTTTCGGCAGCAGGACCGAAATCAGAAAATAGGCGGTGCCGGCGCAAACGCCGCTCAGAATGCCGACGGTGGTCCAGCGCAGCTGGCCCCGAGCGAACAATGCCCAATAGGGTGGAAGCTGTTCGCGTTTGACCTGCTCGCTGTCGCCGAGCGCCTCGACCATCAGCGGCGGCACGCGATTGCCGGACCGGCGGATGATCCGGTTGACGATGTCAGCCGCGACCTGAGGCTGGCCGTTGCGCAAGTGCCAGCGCGGGCTTTCGGGCAGAACAAAATAGATCAGCACCGGGACCACGGTTATCGCCAGCCCGCCCGGCAATGCCAGAAAGCGAAACGCCAACGGGTTGCCGGCGAGCAGGAACGCGATAAACGGCACCACGGTAAACGAGATCGCCAGCGCCATCTCGTAAATGGCCCCATAGGTGCGCCGGTGTTGCGCCGGCATCAGTTCCGCGGCAATCGGAAACGCCGCCGATACGGCGAAACCAGCGCCAAACCCGGTCAGCAGACGCAGGACGATCAGCTGCTCGGAGTTTTGCACCAATGGAATCAATAATGTGAAAAATGTCGTCGCGATCACCCCGATCATCATGATCGTCTTGCGACTCCAGTGATCGGATACCGCCGAGGCGGCAAAGCCACCGATGCACAGCATGAAGGTCGGACCAACCGCGAGCCAGCGGATGTCGGAGCCGGTCAGATGCAACGGCGCCTTGGCCAGCACCAAGAGCGAGCCGGTAATCACCAGATCGTACCCCTCGATAAAGCCGACGAGGGCGAGGACGGCGATTATCGATATGTGGTAACCGCCGAACGGAATGCTGTCGAGCTTGCGTCCGAGCACATGTCCGGCCGCCGTCACGGTTCGCGCGATCGGTCGGATCTCTGCCATGTTGAGCCTCCCAGATTGGCCGAAGCCCGGAGGCGTGCGTAAGCCGGAAACAGGTGGGGCCCGCGCTTTGGTCCGACCGAGAGAGGTTTTGACTTTCTAGCGCCTCACCAATTTCGACGGCGCCAACGCGCGCCACCAAGTCGACGTGTTGCCCTGTTCCAGCCCTGTGGCGGCTTATCGTCGCCCGCCTTACCGACTGTCAGGGGCTGAGCCTAGCCGCGTTGCGTGGCGTTGTCATCCGGGAACTTCAACGCAGCGCGCCCGCCCCCAGCGCCGGCGTTCGGCCGAGCCGCTCCGTAGTTGGCGCCGACGCCCGTCTCAGCCGTCCTTGCGGGTTCGCAACAGGAATTCGCGGCCGGCCTTGACCATCGGCTCGCCGTCATAGGCGATGATGTCGGCAGTGGCGTAGGTTTCGCTCCACAGCTCGGGCAGGTAGGAGCCGGTGCCGACCACGTCGAGCGGCGCCGTGGCGAGCGCCATCATCCGGCATTTGGCGGGTCCGAAGCCGGAGCTGCCGACGATCTTGATCGCCGGAAAGCCGGCCTCGTCGAGCGCTTGGCGCAGATGCCAGATCGCCGCCGCCGAAACCCCGGTGCCGACAAGATAACGCAGCTCCTCCTCGGTGCGATAGCCGCGGATCGATTGCGGCGCGTGCCGCTCCAGCGCCTCATAGGAGTGCTGGGGATCGAGCCCCTCGCAGTAGCGGCCGCCCGGGGTGTCGATGCGCACCGAGAGCCGGCCGGCAGCGGCAAGCTCGGGAAAGCGCCGGCCGACCGCGACCGCGTCGGTGGTCTCGCGGCCGAAATAGTCGATCAACACGGTCAACGGCTCGTCGGGGAAGGTCTCGTGGAACAACTCGGCCGCCCGCACCGTCGAGCCGGCATAGCCGATCAGCGCATGCGGCATCGTGCCGATGCCTCTTTCCTGGCCAAAGAAATGCGCCGTCGCGTCGGCGGCGCAGCCGACAAAGCCGACGGCACTCGCCTCGCGCCGCGCCGTCTTCGAGCCGACCGAGGCGGCGTAAGCCATCATGTCGGCCATATCGGGCCCGGCGCAGTGCCTTGCATCCATCGCGAGAAAGGCGACCTTGGGCAATTCGGCGCACATCGCATAGGCGTTGTAGGCGGCCACACAAGCCGGCCCGAGCTTTTGCAGCAACACCGTCTCGAGATCGACGAGGTGCGCCAGCGAGCCGGTCACATAGAGGATCGGCTGGCCGGCGCCGACCAGCGCCGCTTCCGGGTAGTTCAGCTCGACATCGAAGCGGGCGCCGCGGTCGGCGGCGACGGCTTCGAGAAACTCGACCGCGAGGCGCGGCGTCGACACCACCGGGCGGCGCATGAACACCGCATAGGTCGCCTGGCGATCGCCGAACCGCTCGACGATCGCCTTCGACTTCAGGAAATAGCTGTCGGTCCGCGCCGCGAGCGATGGCGATCCGTCAGCCGCCACCGACGGCGCCTTACGAGACCGCGGCGAGCCGGGCGCGGCTCGGCGCGGGGTTGCTCCGGCGTGCGCGCTTCAGCGCGTCGGCGATCTCGAACGCCAATTCCAGCGCCTGGGTCGCGTTGAGCCGCGGGTCGCAATGGGTCAGGTAGCGGTCGGCGAGCGACGCTTCGCTGATCGCCTGGGCACCGCCGATGCATTCGGTGACGTTTTGCCCGGTCAGCTCGACATGCACCCCGCCGGCATAGCTGCCCTCGGCGGTATGGATCGCAAAAGCGCTGTGCACCTCGTCGAGGATGCGGTCGAAGCGGCGCGTCTTGTAGCCGTTCGACGCGTTGATCGTGTTGCCGTGCATTGGGTCGATGCACCACACCACCTCGCGCCCCTCGCGGCGGACGGCGCGGATCAGCCGCGGCAGGTGTTCCTCGACCTTGTCGGCGCCCATGCGGGTGATCAGCGTCAGCCGGCCGGGTTTGTTCTGCGGGTTGAGCCGGTCGATCAGGCGCAACAGATCGTCGGGCTCCAGGGTCGGCCCGCATTTCATGCCGACTGGGTTCTTGATGCCGCGCAGAAATTCGGCGTGGGCGCCGTCGGCTTGCCGGGTGCGGTCGCCGAGCCACACCAGATGCGCGGAGCAGTCGTACCAGTCGCCGGTCGTCGAATCGACCCGGGTCAGCGCTTCCTCATACGACAGGAACAGCGCCTCGTGCGAGGTGTAGAACTCGGTCTCGCGGATCTGCGGTGCGGTTTCCGAAGTGAGGCCGCAGGCTTCCATGAAGTCGAGCGTCTCGGTCAGCCGGTCGGCGAGTTCGCTGTAGCGCTCGCCCGTGGCCGAGCCAGCGACGAAATCCTGATTCCAGGCATGGACCCGGTGGAGGTCGGCATAGCCGCCCTGGGCAAAGGCGCGCAGCAGGTTGAGGGTCGCCGCCGACTGGCTGTAGGCCTGGATCATGCGCTGCGGGTCGGGCTCGCGCGCCGCCTCGTCAAAATCGAGGCTGTTGATGATGTCGCCGCGATAGGACGGCAGGGTGGCGCCGTCGCGGGTCTCGGTCTCGGACGAGCGCGGCTTGGCGAACTGGCCGGCGAGCCGGCCGAGCTTGACCACCGGGCAGCCGGCGCCAAAGGTCAGCACCACCGCCATCTGCAGCAGCACCTTGAACATGTCGCGGATGTTGTTGGGGTGGAACTCGGCAAAGCTCTCGGCGCAGTCGCCGCCCTGCAACAAAAACGCCTTGCCGCCGGCGACCGCCGCCAGCCGCTCTTCGAGACGTCGCGCCTCGCCGGCGAAAACCAACGGCGGGAAATTGTGCAATGTCGCCTCGACGCGGGCGAGTGCGGCCTCGTCGGAATAGCCCGGCACCTGGCGGATCGGCAGGCCGCGCCAGCTGTCGGGTGACCATTTCTCGCTCATGTCACAAATCCTCCGCGCGTTGTCGCCGCGCATTCGGTCGTCGCGCATTTTGGGTCGATCCGGTCATGCATCACCTCCTCGGTTGGAGGCCGCTGCACCATCGGCGACATTCGGATCAAAGGGGGAGCCTGAAATGCCAAAGCCGCCTCGGGTGCGGGCGGCTTCGGGAAAACGCGGGTGCGCGATCCTAGGCCGCCGTCATGTACCGGCGATACCAGAATCGCGCAAAGAGACGCGCGCTGCACAAGGCGCTGGTCTGAGCCATCGCGCGCACCCTAGCCGCACGACGCGCCCAACGCAAGCGCCTTTGTTGGAGCGAAGCCGTTCCATCGCTCAGCGCAAGCGACATTTATTTCGCGATCGCGAAAGGCCGGATACCGCGCACGAGAGCCGCTTCGGTGGTCCGATGCTCGACCAAGCCGATCACTATATCGGCCCATGCCGATGTGTCCTCGATCGCGGGGTCATAGCCGTTCGCGCGTTGAAAAACTGCACCATCGCCACAAAGCAAGTGCGTTTGTTTCCTTGCGCAAATGCGTGCGCCCGAGCAATGCCCGCCAGCAATCCGACCGCGAGCGCGACGACGTCCTCATTCTCGATAGGCAAATGCATAGCTCGCCGAGCCATCACCTTATGCGCGGAGCCGGAACCCCGTCAGCCGCCGTGCTCGGCGCACCGTCTAGACCCCCACCTCAATAGCGGTCGCCTCGCTTACCTTACCTGGTCACCCGCTCTCCCTTACGGCGAAGGGTTAGCCCGCTGCGCCATCCCTTGGAATCTGATTTCGCTTGGTGGGTGCAGCAGGACTCGAACCTGCGGCCCGCTGATTAAGAGTTTGAGGTTTGCTATTTCCAGCCGTTTCTTGTTGTGCCATAGCGATTGACATTTCAATGATTTAGAGCGCATAATGTTTCCTGCGGTGGCAGAGAGTTTCCGTATCGGTGGTGCCCCGCGCTAGAAAGACCGGCGATGCAAGGGCAGGGTACAAAGAGCGTCAGCAAGATCACCAAGCGGGCAGTTGACGCGTTGGTGTGCGCGACGGCAAACAGGCCGTGTTGTGGGATTCCGAAGTCAAAGGTTTTGGCGTCCGTGTTCGGGCGGGCGGTAGCAAGAGCTACGTCCTGCACTATCGCCCCGGTAGTAGTGGCCGGGCGGCCCCACAGCGAACGTTGACGATCGGGACGCACGGATCACCCTGGACCCCAGATTCGGTGCGGTTAGAGGCTAATCTTACTGAGTCACAAAATCTTCGATGCTGTATTGGTCTGGGTAGCAGCCGCTAGATGTATATAGGCTGATCTTTTGACCGGTTGGGGGACCGGAATGGAAGACGCCGCGGGTGAGGGGAGTGAAGCGCGATTTTGCGGCCTATGTCGAGGGGCTTGGCCAGGTCCTTGGCCATGCCGACCGTCAGGAACCGA
>DATMKU010000030.1:0-4076 GCA_035570935.1 Allostellaceae bacterium | reverse complement strand
GTCATCACTAGGCGCGGCAAACCTGTCGCCAAGCTGGTTCCGGCGAACCCAGGGTTTGACAAGGCAAAGGCTCGTCAAACCATCTCCGGACTGATCGAAGCCAGCCGCGGTTTGTCATTGGGCGGTCTCAAGATCAGGGACATGATCACCGAGGGCCGGACGTGAGCTTTGTTTTGGACAACTCGGTGGCGCTGACCTGGTGCTTTGAGGAGGAACGGACGCCCGCAACGGCGAACCTTCTCGAACAGCTCGGCGAGGCTCGATGAAGAAACCGCCAGCTAGGTGTGGACCAAAACCTCGCATTTGGCGGAGCGCTTTCGCCTCTCGAGCGACGACGCCGCGCATCTTCCGCTCGCGTCCCTCGACCGGGATTTGCGAAGCGCAGCCGCCGCACTAGACGTTAGAGTCTTGGGGACGTGAGAGAAGACGAGAGCTGGCATCGCCCTTGACATCGATAGAATTGCAGGAAAACCATGTTCATCGCGATGAACCGCTTCAAGGTCGTTCCCGGGGCGCAGGCCGAATTCGAGCGGGTGTGGACCACCCGCGACAGTCATTTGGGCGAGGTTCCCGGCTTTGTCGCGTTCCACTTGTTGCGCGGTCCCGAGCACGAAGACCACGTGCTCTATTCGTCGCATACCTTGTGGCGCAGCCGGGCGGATTTTGAAGCCTGGACCCGCTCCGATGCATTTCGCCGCGCGCACAGCGACGCCGGGTCAAACAGGCCGCTCTATCTCGGCCACCCCGAATTCGAGGGGTTCGAGGTTATCCAAACTTCAGAAGCCGCGACAGCCGAGCGATGATCAGAAGAATAGCCACCGAGCGCGGGTGTTTCGGGTTAATCTCGCCGCGATAACCGAGCGCGGGGTTGACAATGCCCGCCACCCGCCGACTTGCCGCCATCCTCGCCGCCGATGTGGCGGGTTATTCGCGCCTGATGGGAGCGGACGAGGAAGGCACGCACGAGCGTCTGAAGGCGCATCTGCAAGAGCTCGTTGACCCGAAGATAACCCAGCATCACGGTCGTGTCGTGAAAAGCACCGGCGACGGGCTGCTCGCCGAGTTCGCCAGCGTCGTCGACGCGGTGCGCTGCGCGGTCACGGTGCAGCAGGCGATGGTCGAGCGCAATACCGATTTCCCCTCGGATCAGCGCTTAGAGCTGCGCATCGGCATCAATCTCGGCGACGTCATCATCGACGATCAGGATATCTTCGGCGATGGCGTCAACGTTGCCGCCCGGCTGGAAGCGCTGGCCGAGCCAGGCGGGATCTCCGGCAGCCGGGTGGTGCGCGACCAAGTGCGCGACAAGCTTGACGTCGCATTCGAGGATCGGGGCGAGCAGCAGGTCAAAAACATCGCCCGGCCGGTACATGTCTATCGCATTCCGGTTGCCGGCAACGCTCCGGCGAAGGGTCCGCTTCCGCTGCCCGAGAAGCCATCGATCGCGGTCCTGCCCTTTGCCAATATGAGCGGCGACCCGGAGCAGGAGTATTTCGCCGACGGCATGGTCGAGGAGATCATCACCGCGCTCTCGCGTATCCGCTGGCTTTTCGTCATCGCCCGCAATTCGAGCTTCACCTACAAGGGCCAAGCCGTCGATGTGAAGCAAGTTGGGCGCGAGTTGGGCGTGCGCTACGTGCTCGAAGGCAGCGTGCGCAAAGCTGGCAATCGGGTGCGCATCACCGGACAGCTGATCGACGCGGCAACCGGCGCGCATTTGTGGGCCGACCGTTTCGACGGCTCCCTCGAAGATGTTTTCGAGCTTCAGGACAAAGTGGCGACGAGCGTCGCCGGCGTCATCGAGCCGGCGCTGCAGGCGGCCGAAACCTCGCGCTTGGCTAATCGTCCGACGGCTGATCTCAGTGCCTACGACGCCTATCTCCGCGCCTTTGCGATCGTCATGTCGTCAGTAGACCAGATCCCCGAGGCGCTCCGTTTGCTCGAGCAGGCGATTGAGCGCGACGCAGATTACGGTCCGGCGCTCGCCTGGGCCGCAATTTGCTGCATGCGCCTCTGCCAGGATGGCACAAGCACGGATCGCGAGGCGGACAGCCGCAAGGGCGTTGACTATGCCCACCGCGCATTGCGGGTGGCGGGAGACGATCCGGTCGCTCTCGCTAATGCCGCCTTCGCGCTGGCCTATTTCGGAGAGGATCTCGACGCGATGACGGCTTTGGCCGATCGCGCGCTTTCGATTAACCCGAACTTTGCCCGCGGCTGGTTCATCAGTGGCTACATCAGGTTTTGGGCCGGCGACCTCGATGCAGCTATCGCGCGTGGCGAAAACGCGTTGCGGCTCAGCCCACGCGGCCGCGTCGGCGTGGGTCTCAATCTGATCGGCGCCGCGCTTTTTTTCAGCCGCCGGTTCGAGGAGGCAATCCCGAAGTTCCTTCTCGCAATCGAGGGCACTACGGCTCCCTCAAACTACCGCTATCTCACAGCCTGCTACGCCCATCTGGGCAGGCTCGACGAGGCGCGCGCGACGCTTGCGCAGCTGCGCGCGATCACGCCGCAAGTCATACCCAATTTAACACAGTATCGAAATTCGGAGCATCGCGAGCTGTTCCTGTCGGGGCTGCGCCTGGCGGCCGGTGAGGTGAGTTGAGAGCGCGTCAGATCATTCGTTCCGACTGATGGAATGACCACTCAGATAAAGGCTTTGATGACGAGGGATAAGGAGGCAGCGAGGTTCACGCCCACCATCCATTTGAGGACCGCGAGGTTCTCGACCTTTGCGAACCGGCTTTCGTAGCCGGCAAGTTCTTCTGCCGCAGCACGGGCCTTGTCCTCCGGCGCGCCTGCTGCAACCAGTGCGTCGTAGGTTATTGACAGCATTACGGGCATTTGCTAGCGCCTCCGCCCCTTTAAGATTGGCATGCAGAGCGGCATCGGCAACTGAACCGCTATTAGGCGATGATCTTCGCCTGCCGCAGTTCGTCGAGGGTCGCTCGGTCGTAGCCGAGGATGCCGGAGAGGACCTCGTCGGTGTGCTGGCCGGGGGTCGGCACCGGACCGACCCGGCCGGGGGTCTTCGACATCTTGATCGTGGCGCCGGGCAGGTACATCTCGCCGGCAACGGGATCTTCCATCTTGACCAGCATCTCGCGCTCCCACAGATGCGGGTCCAGGGCCACCTGCGGGATGGTCTTGACCGGGGCGACCGGGATGTCGGCCTCGACGAGGGTGGCGACGATTTCCTCGACCGTGTGCGCCAGGCACCAGGCTTCGACCGCCTTGCGCGGCGAGTCGCCGAGCCCCATGCGCCCGGTGAAGGCGCCGGTGTTGGCGACCGCGTCGGGATCGCCGGTGGCGATCCGCATCAGCCGCGAACCCATCGCGCGCCCCGAGGCGGAGATCACCACATGCCCGTCCTTGGCCTGATAGGGCGGGCGGCCGCCTTCGCCGCCCTCCTCGCCGGTCGCGAGGTAATACGAGGTCGGGATCTCGACCATGGTCAATGCCGAGTCCATCAGGCAGACATCGACGACCTGGCCCTCGCCGGTGCGGTCGCGGTGATGCAATGCCGCCAGCATGCCGATCGTCGCGTGCAATGAGGTGTAGCGGTCGACAATCGACGAGGCGGTGCCGAGCGGGCGGCCGATCGGTGTCCCGGTCAGATGCATCAGCCCGCTCATCGCCTGGCCCAACGGATCGAACGCCGGGCGGTCGCGATAAGGCCCGTATTGGCCAAACCCCGACACCGAACCCAAAATGATGTCCGGCTTCAACTCGCGCAGCCGGTCGTAGCCAAAGCCCATCTTGTCCATGACGCCGGGGCGGAAATTCTGCAATACGATGTCGGCGGTCTTGACCAGCTCGGCGAAAACCTCCTTGCCGCGGGGATGGCGCAGATCCAGGCACAGGCTCTTCTTGCCGCGATTGTAGACCGAGAAATAGACGCTCTGCCCGCGCACCAGGGGCGGCGACTGCCGGGTTTCCTCGCCGCCCAATTTCTCGATCTTGATGACCTCGGCGCCGAGGTCGGAAAGGATCATGCCGCCGCGCGGACCCGCCTGGTAGCGCGCCAGTTCGAGCACCCTGATCCCGTCGAGAGCCCCGCCCATCGCCGCCTCCTC
>DATMKU010000029.1:0-5544 GCA_035570935.1 Allostellaceae bacterium | reverse complement strand
CAGCGGGATTGGCGTCGCCGCCGCCAATCGCGCGAAATCGACCGGCTGCAGATACCAATGCAGCGGCTCTTCGAGCCAGAAGATCCGGTGCGGCTCGACCCTATGGGCAAACTCGATGCACTCCGGCAGGTCGTAGGCCGCGTTCATGTCGAGCATTAAGAGCGGGGCGTCGCCGATCATCCGGCGCACGGCGCCGATTCTCTCGGCCTCGGCGGCGGCCGTGCCGGCCCGGGTCTTGAGCTTGACGGCGCGGTAGCCGAGCTTCAGGAACTCGGCCATCTCGGCGCCGTAGTCGCGGTCGCTGGCGCCGGGCCGGTAATAGCCGCCGGTCGCGTAGGTGAAGATCGGCCGGTTCTGACCGCCGAGCAGCCGGTAGACCGGCATCCCCGCCGCCTTGCCCTTGATGTCCCACAAGGCGATGTCGATGCCGCCGATTGCGGCCATGATTTGGGTGCGCTCGGCGCGCGGCGCCGGCGGCGGCAATCCGCCCTTGCCGTCGATCCGTCCCGGGCCCGGCGAGGTCAGCGCGAACAGCTTGTCCCACACGGCACCGTGCGCCACCGCGTCCATGCCCTGGATGATCTCGCCAAAGCGGGCAATCCATTCGCAAATCCGGGGCATCGGCGCGCCGTGTACCTCGCCATAGCCGACGAGGCCGTCATCGGTCGCCACCTCGGTCAGGATCACGCCCCAGGCCTTGCTTTGCTCGTGGGCGGTCCACACCGGCTGCGGCCGCGGGACCGAGATCATGTAGGACTTGACCGAGGCTATCCGGCTCATTTCGGGCTCACGAATTGGGGGTCGAGACGGGCGCCGGTCGCGATGGCGGGTCGCGCGATGGCCAAGCAAAGCTCAGCTCGTGACCGTCGGGGTCGGTGATGTGGAAAAAGCGCTCGCCCCACGCCGCGTCGCGCGGCGCGGTATCCGGCGGGTAGCCGGCGGCGGCGAGACGGGCATGGAGCGCGTCGACATCGGGATCGTAAAAAATCAGCCGCCCCCACCACGACCAGCGCCGCTCCGCCGGCTGCGCGATTAGGTTGAGAAAGCCGGGGCCGGCGCGAAAGCTGGTGAAGGACGCGTTCTCGCCGCCATACAATATCTCGAACCCGAGCACCCGGTAGAACCGGACTGCGCGCTGCATGTCGTGCGTCGCCAAGGTTACGGCGCTGATCCCGGTAATCATCGTATAGGGGGCCGAGGGTCAGCGCCGTCCGTCACGCCTCTGCCGAACCGGCCTCGATCGTTCCGGCGACGACCCGGCGGCCGACCTCACACAATAATTGCTTGTCCGCCTCCGGCGTTGCCGCCGGCGGGATGCCGGCAACAACCCGGTCGTGGCTGTACGTCGGGACGGCGCCGCCATTGCGCAGAATGCGATATCCCAGATCCTCGCCGTTCTGCACCGCGCGAATGCCTCGGCGGATCAGGTTGCGCATCATGATGATGCCGCGATCGGTCGAGGCGAGGTGCTCGAGCCCGTGCCGCGCCATGCCGCCATGGATGCTGACCTGGGCGTCGTAATCGCCGGGGACGCGCTGGCGCTCCTCATAAGGCCGCTTGCCGTCTTGGCCAAAGCCGGAGCCGCGCCGCATCTCCCGGCCCTCGGGCGCGCGGTGATAGCCGATCTGCATCGTGTGGGTGTCGTCGAGCGGCACCGCCCAGGTCGTCGCCTGCGGCCGGTTGACCGAATTGCGCAGCGCCATCGGATCGGCGTTGGGCGGGAATTGGTGGATGTTGGGCAGGATCAAATCGGCGACCCGCACCCACACCCGGTCGTCTTGTCGGCGCGTGTCGATATAGACCATGCCGACCGGGGTCTCCATCCAATCCCATTCGCCGAGAGCAGCCAGGTCTTCGGTAAAGCCCTCGCTGCCCGGCAATGTGTGTAAAAAGGCGAGATGCGCCGGGTCCATGCTGTTTTCTTTGACCTGCAGCCAATTGCATTCCCATAGCGTCGGCGCACGGGCGATTTGGCGATAGCCAGGCAAATCCCATGTATCGAGAATCGGGAAATCGGGCTCTTGGTCCGGCGGGCCCATATAGGCAAACACCAGCCCCTGATGTTCATGCACCGGATAGGCGCCGTGGAACAGCCGGTCCTTCAGCGTGCTGTCGGCGGGCTCGCCCGGGGTTTCGAGGATCGTGCCGTCGGTGCCGAAGAGCCAGCCGTGATAGCAGCAGCGAATGCCCGTTTCGCCGATCAATCCGAATTCGAGCGAGGTGCCGCGATGCGGGCAATGCAATTCCAACAGGCCGATGCCGCCGCTCTTGTCGCGGAAGGCGACGAGATCCTCGCCCAAAATGCGCAGCCGCCGGGGCACTTCGCCCAATTCGGAGGATTGGATCACCGGCTGCCAAAAGCGCCGTAGATATTCGCCGCACGGAGTGCCCGGCCCGACCCGGGTCAATTCCTCGTCTACCGGCGGGCGCTCGCGGTGGTGATAGGCGCTGTAGGCGCGGTTAAGAAAGGGTGCTCTTTCTGACATCGGCTGCTCCTTGACGCGCGGCTTTGGCCTCATCCCGTTGACGCCCGTCCCTCGCGCTTCCCTCCGAATCATCCTTTGCTTTAGGCCGATATTGTGGTTCGCGCGCGAAGCGGTCAAGGCTCGCCCGATCGGCTTCCGTTGCCCCTCCCTTCGGCACCGCGTGCGAAACGCGGTGCGCTAGCGGAACCGCATTTTGGCAAGAAGCGTCATGCGCCTGTAAGAGGATCGGGCTATAGAGGCGTCGGTACTGCGGGGACTGGGGCTGGGGGACACTATATCGGTCGCAATCCCGACCGGCACCCGCGGATGCGTGGCCAACCCCCCTCGTCGCAGCGTTAGGTAACGGATCGCGAGCGGTCGATGGCGAAGGAGCTTACTCGAGGACGGTCGCGGCCGGGCCGGCGGTTGCCGACGCCGGTGCAGTTGGTCATCGTCGCTGTCCTGACGCTGGCGGCCGGGGTCGGCGTGCTGATTGCGTCGATGACCGAGCACAGCGAGGCCGATCTGGCGGGGCGGGCGCAGACCGAGGCGTCCGCCGGGGCGTTTCGGCCGACCCCCGAGCAATGGGCCGGAATCGGGGTCGAGCCCGTCGCGAGGAGGACGTTCGTGCCCGAGCGGGTGACCGAGGGCAATATCGCGATCGACGACGATATGACGACGCCGGTGTTTTCGCCCTATTCCGGCCGGGTGATTCGGCTGATCGCCAAGCTTGGAGACCATGTCGCGCGCGGCCAGCCGTTGATGGCGGTCGCGGCGAGCGAGTTTGTCCAGGGCCAAAACGATCTGGTGACCGCCGCCGCGAGCCTGAAGACGACGCGGGCGCAACTCAAACTCGCCGATACCGCCGAACAGCGCCAGCACGCGCTCTACCTCGCCAAAGGCGGGGCGCTCAAGGATTGGCAGCAGAGCCAGGCCGACCTCGCCACCGCCCAGAACAGTCTGCGCGCGCAAGAGATCGCGCTGGCGGCGGTGCGCAACCGGCTGCGCATCCTCGGTAAGAGCGACAGGGAGATCGATGCAATCGAGAACGGCGCGCCGCTTGATATGGAGCCGGTCGCTTACATCGTCGCACCGATCAGCGGCACCGTCACCCAACGTCAGGTCGGGCTCGGCCAGAACATCCTGTCGGTTCAATCGGGGGCTTCGACCCCGGTCTATACGATCGGCGATTTGTCGACTGTGTGGCTCGTCGCCAATGTCCGCGAGGCGGATGCGCCGCTGATCCGCATCGGCCAAGCGGTAGAGGTGCGGGTGCTGGCCTTTCCCGGGCGGGTTTTCAAGGCGAGGATTTCCTGGATTGCCCCGTCGATTGACGCCAACACGCATCGCCTGCCGGTGCGCGCCGATGTCGAGAACCCGGACGGGGCGTTGAAGCCGCTGATGTTCGCGCGCTTCAGCATCATCACCGGGCCGGCCGCCACGCTGCCGGCGGTGCCCGAGAGTGCGATCGTCTACGAAGGCGACACGGCTCGGGTCTGGGTCGTGCGCAACGGAACGATCGCCGCGCGGCCGATCGACATCGGCGAGGCCAGCTACGGCATGGTCGAGGTGTTGAGCGGACTCGCCGCCGGCGAAAAAATCGTCACGACTGGCGCGCTTTTTATCGATCGCGCCGCCAACGGCGATTGATCTAACAAGCTGCCGGCAAGCGCCCCATGAACAACATTGTCGCTTTTGCGCTGAAGCAGCGGGTGCTGATGATCCTGCTGCTGCTGTTCTTGTTGGCCGCCGGGATAATCAGCTTTAGCCGGCTGAACATCGAAGCCTATCCCGACCCGGTTCCGCCTCTCGTAGACATCGTCACCCAAAACGCCGGCCAGTCGGCCGAAGAGATCGAGCGCTACATCACAATCCCGATCGAAATCCAGATGGCTGGAATCCCGCACGTCACCGCGGTGCGGACGATCTCGCTGTTCGGCTTGTCCGACGTCAAGGTGCAGTTCACCTACGACTTTACCTATGACGAGGCCGAGCAATGGGTGATCAACCGGCTGTCGCAGCTTTCGCCGTTGCCGAACGGCACATTGCCGCAGATTTCACCGGATAGTCCGATTGGCGAGATTTATCGCTATCGCGTCGTCGGTCCGCCGGGTTTCAGCGTCGCCGACCTGAAGACCATTCAAGACTGGATTCTGGAACGGCGTTTCAAAGCCGTGCCGGGCGTCATCGACGTGACCGGGTGGGGCGGCAAAACCAAGACCTACGAAGTTACCGTCGACCTCGACCGCCTGCTCGAATATGGCGTCAGCCTGCAGCAACTGTTGCAGGTCCTCAACAACAGCAACATCAATGTCGGCGGCCAGACCGTCAATTTCGGGCCGCAGGCGGCGATTGTGCGCGGTGTTGGGCTGATCCACTCCGTCCAACAGATCCGCGACACGATGGTCAGCGCCAACAACGGCTCGCCGGTGCGCATCGGCGATGTCGCGACGGTTACGATCGGCCATCTGCCGCGATTGGGCATCGCCGGGCAGGACAGCGACGACGACATCGTCCAGGGAATCGTTTTAATGCGGCGCGGCGAGCAGAGCCTGCCGACAATCCGCCGGGTCGAAGCCGAGGTCGCAAAGATCAATCAATCCAACATCCTCCCGCCCGGTGTCCATATCGAGAAGATCTACGACCGGACCGAATTGATCGAGGTCACGACGCGCACTGTGCTGCACAACATGATTCTCGGCATTGTGCTGATCTTTTTTGTGCAGTGGCTGTTTCTCGGCGATTTACGCAGCGCGATTATCGTCGCCACGACGATTCCGTTTGCACTCTTCTTTGCCGTGACCATTTTGGTGTTGCGTGGTGAGTCGGCCAATCTGTTGTCGGTCGGGGCGATCGATTTCGGCCTCGTGGTCGATGCCACCGTGATCATGGTCGAGAACATCTTTCGGCACCTGCGAGCGGGACCGGCCGATGAGGCTTTGGCCCCCGAGGGCATTGCCCGCGCCGCCGGCCTCACGGGCAAGCTCCGGACGATTTTCCGGGCCGCGGCCGAGGTCAACCGGGCGATCTTTTTCTCGGCCGCGATCATCATCGCCGGCTTTGTCCCGCTGTTCACCTT
>DATMKU010000028.1:0-6919 GCA_035570935.1 Allostellaceae bacterium | reverse complement strand
TTTTACCAAAAGGTTCTCGGCTGCCATGTCGAGCGCGAATTGCAGCAGCCACGGCTGGTCCAGCTGCGCGCCGGGGCGTCGCTGATCGACCTGGTCCCGGCAACGGTGTCGCCGCACGAAGCGCCGGATAAAGCCGGGCGCAACATGGACCACTTCGCAGTGCGGGTGATGGGTTTCGACGCCGCGGCGCTGAAGGCGCATCTGCACAAGAACGGCGTCGATCCCGGAGATGTCCACGAGCGCTATGGCGCCGAGGGCTACGGGCCGTCGATCTACATCACCGATCCCGACGGCAACACCGTCGAACTCAAGGGCGAGGCAACCCGCGGGCTGTAAGCACAGCGGTTCACGCGCGCCGCCAGCCCCTCACCCTCCCGCTGACGCGGTCCCCCCTGTCCCCGCAGGCGGGGAGAGCGCTGGGGCGAGGGGCAACCCCCGACAAATACGTGGGGAAAACAGATGGCCGACTTCTTCCCAGGCTTCGAGCGGCGCCGGATCAAGACCTCGGGCGCCGAGATCAACCTCGTCACCGGCGGCAGTGGGCCACCGTTGTTGCTGCTGCATGGGTACCCTGAGACGCATCTGATGTGGCGCAAGGTGGCGCCGCGGCTCGCCAACGAATTCACTCTCGTCATTCCCGATCTGCGCGGCTATGGCGACAGCGCGAAACCGCCGGCCGGCCAAGACAACGAGACTTACAGCAAGCGGGCATTGGCGCTCGATCAGGTCGAGACGATGGCCGAACTCGGTTTCGAGCAGTTCGCCGTCGCCGGCCACGACCGCGGCGCGCGCGTCGCCCATCGCCTAGCGCGCGACCATGCCGAGCAGATCGAGCGCGTGGCGTTGCTCGACATCGTGCCCACACTCTACCGCTTCGAGACGATCGACCAGAAGGCCGCGACTTCGAGCTGGCACTGGTTCTTTCTGATCCAGCCGAGAGGTTTCCCCGAGCGGCTGATCGCCTCGGAGACCGAATTCTTTTTGCGCCACCAGCTCAGCGCCCTGCTGCGCGAGCCGGCGAAGCTCGAGCCCGAAGCGTTCGCCGACTATCTGCGCTGCTTCAAGAACCCGGACACGATCCGCGCCACCTGCGACGAATACCGCGCCGGCGCCTCGATCGATCTCGAACACGACCGCGCCGACCGCGGCCGAAAGCTGACGATGCCGCTTTTAATGCTGTGGGGAAAGCGCAGCTCGCAGGGCAGCGGCTACGATGTGCTCGCGGTATGGCGCGACCACGCCGAAAACGTCCGCGGCCATGCGATCGACAGCGGCCATTTCATCCCCGAGGAAGCACCCGACGACGCCTACCAGGCGCTCCGCGACTTTTTCTCCGGCCCTTCGAACTAAGCCCCGGCTCAGACCGTCGGCTTGATGTTTTGGTTGAGGCGAAACAGGTTGGTCGGGTCGTATTTGTTTTTGAGCGCGACCAGCCGGTCGTAATTGCCCCCGGCATAGGCCGCCCTGATCCGCGTCGCCTCTTCGGCGTCGAGATGGTTCACGTACACCTCGCCGCTCGCGAACGGTTCGACCGCCGTCCAGTAGTCCCGGGTCCACTCAATGTGACCGGGCGTCTCGGCGGGATCATTCCATTGCGAGATCACGTCGTAATCCCACAAATCCTCGCGCGCGCCGAACGCGGTCTCTTGCGGATGCACCCGGGCCGCCGCACCGTGAAGGTGGAAAAACAGCACCATCGACATCGGCGAGCGCATTGATGCTGCGCGAGCAACCATGATGTCGAGCAGATCGTCGCCGAGCTCCTTCAAAAAGCTCGATTTCCAGTAACGCTGGACGCCGCCATACGGCACCGCCGCGTCGAACAGCGTATTGAGCGCGACGTATGAGGTGGGCGCGATGGTATCGATGAGCGGCGCGCCGAACTTGCGGACCGGCGCCAGCACCCTTTCCCCGGCCGCGATGTCGCCGATATAGCTGGCGATGATCGCGACGACCGGGGCGCCGTCGGGCGCTGTCATCAATGCAGCCGCGGCGAGCGCCTCGTCCGGGCAGCTGCGCGCGAAATCCCGATAGAATTGCAGCACCTTTTTGGCCTGGGTCATCGGGTGCAGCACCATTCCGGCCAGCACTGGTGCTACCGGATGCAACCGATACTCGAACGAGGTGACGACGCCGAAATTGCCGCCGCCGCCGCGCAGGCCCCAGAACAGCTCCGGGTGCCGATCGGCGCTGGCTGTCAGAAACTCTCCCTCGGCGGTGACGAGATCCGCCGACAGCAAATTATCGCAGCTGAGGCCGTGCTTGCCCATCAGCCAGCCGAGGCCGCCGCCCAAGGTCAGCCCGGCGATGCCAGTGGTCGAGACCACGCCGCCGGTGCTGGCGAGGCCAAAGGCCTGGGTTTCGCGGTTGTATTCGCCCCAGGTCAGCCCCGCCTCGGCGCGCGCCGTGCGCCCGACCGGATCGACCCTGACACTCTTCATCGGCGACTGGTCGATCATCAGCCCGCCCTCGCAAACGGCGTTGCCGGTGATGTTGTGACCGCCGCCCTTGACCGAGACCAACAGCTGGTGCTCGCGGGCAAAACGCACCGCCGCCAAGACATCGGCGGGGCCGGCGCAGCGCGCGATCATTGCCGGGCGCCGGTCGATCATGCCGTTCCAGACCCGGCGCGCCTCGTCGTAGCCGCCGTCGCCCGCTTGCAAGAGCCGGCCCCGCAGACTGTCCGCAAAATCCCGCGCCGCCGCACTCTCGAGGATCGCTTCGCCGCCGCCGGTAGTGACGACCCGCAAATTTGTCATGGCTTATGCTCCCTGTCGGTTCGATTTTGACGAAGGGACCGTCATTAGCAATTCCACTCCTGAAGGCGGAGAGGTTGACCCGGCTATTTCGCCGACTGCTGCTCGATTGTCCTGGACAAGCGGGCGTAGACACGGCGCGCATTGCCTTCGAAAATTTTCGCCTTGTCCGCCGCCGACAGCGCAAGCTGGTCGATGTAGCGCTTGGTGTCGTCGTAGTGGCGACCGGTCTCCGGATCGATGCCGCGAACCGCACCAATCATCTCCGAGGCGAAAAGGATGTTGTCGACCGGGATGACCTTTGCCAGCAATTCCTGGCCGGGCAAATGATAGACGCAGGTGTCGAAGAAAATGTTGTTCAGCACGACCTCTGACAACAAACCGAGCTTGGCGTCCTGGGCCAAGCCGCGAAAGCGGCCCCAGTGATAGGGCACGGCACCGCCGCCATGCGGAATGATGAACTTGACGGTCGGGAAGTCCTTGAACACCGATGAGGTCATCAGCTGGTTGAAGCCGGCAGTGTCGCCGTTGAGGTAATGCGCCCCGGTCGTGTGATGGGTCGGGTTGCACGAGGCGCTGACATGGATCATCGCCGGGATGTCGTATTCGACCATCTTCTCGTAGACCGGATACCAGTAGCGGTCCGACAAGGGCGGGTCCTGCCAATGCCCGCCGGACGGATCGGGGTTCAGATTGACGCCGACAAACCCGTATTCATTCACGCAGCGGTCGATCTCGGGGAGGCAGTTCTTCGGCGAGACGCCGGCGGTCTGCGGCAGCATCGCCACACCGATGAAGTTCTCAGGGAACAGGGCGCAGACGCGGTGGATCAACTCGTTGCAGGCGCCGGCCCAGGCTTCGCTGGTCGTCGCATCGCCCAGGTGATGGCCCATGCCGGCGGCGCGCGGCGAGAAGATCGTCAAATCGGTGCCGCGCTCGCGCTGCACCTTGAGCTGGCCGCCCACGATCGTCTCGCGGATCTCGCCGTCGGTCATCGCCGGGCGCGGCGGCGCCGGCCTGCCCGCCTTGTGCGCCTCGATCTGCTCGGTGCGCCAGCCCTCGTGCTGACGCGGGGCGGTGGTGTAGTGGCCGTGGCAATCGATGATCATCGGAACTCCCCATCCTTTCGCTATTGGTTAGTATCAGCGAGGCGAACTGTCGCGATGTTCTGGCTCACGCCTTTGACGATCGCGATTTTGCCGGCGAGCTCATGTTTACCTTCTGCCGCCCGCACCGGGGCTCTGGCTGGAGACGCTCATTGCGTCCTCGCTAGCTATGAGGCGGCCAATAATGCAGCGCGGCGAAGAGCAGCCCCGCGACGACGACAACCAGTCCGCCCAGACGGGTGATCAGCTGATGTCTGACGAGGTCGAGTTCGGCGCGCACGGCGGCGATGTCGGCCTTGATCTCGGCGCGCAGCAGCGTGATGTCGGACTTGGTGGCGACATTCTCGCGAATGAGCTCGTCGATCTCGCCGGCGATCACCTCGGCGGCATCGCGGGCAACGCCGGTGTTCTCGATCGCGTGCGCCAAGCTTAACCGGTCAGCCATAATTGCGGGCGTCCTGCGCCGAATCCTGCGAGGGATGCCGTTCTCGAACGAGATCGACGATCTCCGCGGCGATATGTCGGGCCTGCTCTTCGGCAATGCCGGCGGACATCCAGGCGCGGGCAAGGCGCTCTTGGCGGTTTTGCAGATCGGGGGCGGCCCCGGCGCTGCGGCGGATCGCGTTTACGATAATCGTCGCGATGCGCTCGGCCTTCTGACGCTCGATGTTGGCGTCGGCGAGGGCGTTGGTCAGCGAAAGCCGGTCGGTCATCGTCAACCCGAAGAATACACCAGATGGCGCGGCGTCGGCAGTTAAGGTGTGGGTGTGCGGCCCAGCGGTCCGGCCCGCCTCCCGCACAGCTTGCCTACCTGTCGCCGATTTTGGGAGCCGCAGCGTGTCAGGCGATGCAAGCGTCAGGTCTTGGGCGCCATCGTCCGCGCCGCGAGTGCCGTCATGATCAGCGACAGCCCGACAAAGACCATGTTGATGCCGACCAGGAGGCCGATCGCCCAGCCCGCCGAACTCGGCCAGCCGTCCCAGATCAAAAAGGCGAGCAGCAAATCGACCAGGCCGCTGAACAGGATCCAGCCCCAGCTCGACAGATGCCGGCGATGTTCGATCGCCAGCAGGATCGCCGAGATCCCTTCGAGAACAAAGAACACGACCAATGCCAGGGTCAGGGTCAGCACCCCGGCGATCGGTCGAAACAGCAGCACCAAGCCGAGGACGATCGCCAGCAGCGACGTCGCCAACGCCCAGCCGAACCCCGGCATGTTGCGGTGCTGCACGACCGAAATCGTGCGAACAATGCCACCGATAAAAAACAGCCAGCCAATCAGTATCGTGATCGCCAAGCTGGCGACTTCGGGCACCGCGATCGCCACCAGCCCCAGCGCCATCATGACGATGCCTTCGACCAGAAACAGCTTCCAATGGGCGTGGATCGCGTCCGCCAGCCGGCGGCGGACATCGTCGAGATCAGGAAGGGTATGGTCGCTCATCTCTGCCCTCTTGCCGGGTGAAGCCCGGGCGCCCGCGGCAGCCGCACCCTAGCCGATCGCGGGTCGCGTCTCCTAATGGATAGCGCTTGACGGGTAGCACCAGCCACTGGCCGTGCCGGCTCACGGATCCGGCCTTTGGACGGGCTCCGGCCGGTATCCATCGCAGACGTGGGCCCCGACCTGCGTCGAGACGACAAGAACGGGGCCAAGTGTTTGGTCGCTACGACTAGCGAGTCGGTTGCTCTCCAGGGCTTGGCGCCGCGGGTCCGTCGCGCCCCGATCAGCCTTGACCTTCGGCGGCCTGTACGGCGGCCCGCGACAGCACATCGATCTTCTGCCATTCGAAACCCGGCATTTCGCCGGCGGCGTTGCTGCGAATGACGGCGAAAACGACAAATCCGCCCTGATGTCGCGGTGTTATAAAGTATTCGGTAACACGCCGCTCGTTCGCTTCGCTGCACGACAAGACGGCGCTGAACACCACGCTGTTCGCGACATCGGTGCGAAAGCGCGCGGCAGAAAAATCGCCCTTGCACAGCTGCGGATCGACCGTGATCAAGTTGGACGCGATGCCGATCGCACTGACATCCGGCCCCGCGGGGATGATTTTGACGGCCCCGGCGGCGTCCTCGGAGCGCCATACCGCGGTAAAGTCGGCGAGCGCCGGCGGTTTGTCGGCAACAACTAGCCGCGCCTCGGGTAGCCGAGCATTGGCAACAAAGTCCGTCGCCAGCCGAACCTCCTCGACTGCGGTCGCGGTCGCCGGCTCCGGCGGCAATTCGGCAGCGGTCGCGGCTGACGGAAGCGTCGGGGTTGCCGGCGCAACCGAAGTGAAGGCCAAAGGCGGTGCCGCGATGGAGGACGGCCTCGGTTGCGCCGCGGTCGCCGGCGGCCCCGCGACCGGCGGCCCCGCTTGCAACGGTGCGCTCGAAAGGGGAGTTCTCAAGGCTGCGCCGTCCCGGTCCGGAGCGCTCTCCGCTCCGGACACCGCCGGTGCGGACGACGCGGCCGTCACCGGCGTGCGCGAAGCGGTCGTCGCGGCTTCATCAGATGCGCCGCTCGCAACCGCGGCTGGGGCGGCGGAGCGCGGCGCCGCGTCCGGCAAAGGCGACCCAGCCGCAGCGCCCGGCCGAGATTTCCGCGCCGAGGTCGATGGCGCGCTCGCCGCCGCCGCGGTCGGCGTCGTGGACCCGTCCGTCGCGCCGGTGGCGTCGGATACTGCCGAAGGCGCGGTCGAGGCCTCTCTCCGCGGCGCCGGCGCTGCGAGCGCGACCGAGGTCCGCACGCAATCCGCGAGCTGATCCATGACCGCCGGAGTCCCGCCGAGCTTGAAAGAGAATGACTGCCCCTCGGCATCGAGGGAAAGTCGGGAGCTGCGGCGGAACGCGCCGAGCAGCTTCGAACTGTCGGGCAGGGAAACCAGTAAAAGCTGCCCGCTGGGGATGCTTGCCAATCCGCTGAACGGGGCGCCCGCGTCGAGCTGCAATTTTATCGGTATTTTCGCGTTTGGTGTCAGCGACCATTGCGGGTTGATTAAGCCGAGCCACCAGCGATACCCGCCGGTAACCAGCACGAACAGGTTTATTCCGCTGTCGTAGGCGACCCCAGCCGAA
>DATMKU010000027.1:0-15771 GCA_035570935.1 Allostellaceae bacterium | reverse complement strand
CTGCTCGATGCGAGCTGCGGCGCGCTCAACGAGGCCCTCGGCCTCGACCGCGCCGCGCTCTGCGCACGGTTCCCGGCGCTGGTGACCGCGCGGATGACCCCGTTCGGGGATGACGGGCCGTGGGCCGATCTCAAGGGTTCCGACCTGATCCATCTGGCGCTCGGCGGGGTCATGATGAATTGCGGCTACGACCCTGACCCCAACCTCGAATACGACACACCGCCGATTGCGCCCCAGGTCTGGCATGCCTATCACATCGCCGGCGAGCAATTGGCGACCGGCATCATCGCCGCGCTGATCCATCGCGAGAAGAGCGGCGAGGGGCAGGATGTGTCGGTCGCGATCCACGAGGCGGTGTCGAAGAACCCCGAGCAGGACATCATGTATTGGGTCATGCGGCGGGTGCCGTTGTGGCGGCTGACCAATCGCCACGCGGCCGAATTCCCCAATCACTCGCCGGGCATTTGTCATACGAAGGACGGACGCTGGTTCATCACCCACGGCATGGGTGCCCGCGACCTAAAGAATTTGGTGCCGTTGCTGGCGAAATACGGCGCCGCGGCCGATCTGCAGCCGCCGCCGCCCGATGCCGATCTGCGGGCGCGCCAGGTGCCGGGCACGGCCGGCAGCGACGAGGCGCGGGCGCACATGCTCGACGTGGTGCAGCGCTTTGTCCGCGCCTGGACCTACCAGGACATGCCGTGGCGCGAGGCGCAGGATGCCGGCCTCCTGTGGGCGCCATTGCGCAAGCCGCACGAGAATGCGCTCGACGAACATTGGCTCGCGCGCAAGACTTTCGCCGATGTCGAGCACCCCGAGCTTGGCCGGAGCTTCCGCTACCCGACTAGCAAATGGCTCGCCACCAAGACGAGCTGGCAGGTCGGCCGCCGCGCGCCGCACTTGGGCGAGGATACCGAGGCGGTGCTCGGCGCGGCGGCAAGGCGGCCCAGTGTCCCGGCCGAGCCGCGCAAAGTCGCCAATCCGCGGCTGTCGGCGCTGCACAACAAGCCGTTTCCGCTGCAAGGGGTGAAGATCCTCGATTTCGCCTGGTTCCTCGCCTCCGCCGGCGGCACCCGCTTTCTCGCCGCTATGGGTGCGGAAAGCTTCAAGGTCGAATGGAAGGACAATCCCGACACGCGGCTGGCGGCGATGGCGCCGGTCGGCGGCCGCGCCGCGCGCGATATGGCGAAGGGTCCGCTCCCCGGCGTGCGCGACTCCGATATGGGCGGCCAGTTCAACAACAAGAATGCCGGCAAGCGTGGCATCTCCTTGAATATCCGGCATCCAAAGGGCCTCGAGATCGCCAAGGACATGGTGCGCATCTGCGATGTCGTGGCGGAAGGTTTCTCGCCCGGCGTGCTCCAGCGTCTGGGGCTGGGCTACGACGTGCTGAAGTCGATCCGCCCCGACATCATCTACATCCAGCAATCGGGCATGGGTGCCAACGGCACGTACGGGCGGATGCGCACCGTCGGCCCGGTGGCGGCGGCGTTTGGCGGCCAGGGCGAGATGTCGGGCCTGCCGGAGCCGGCGATGCCGGTCGGCTGGGGCTATTCCTACCTCGACTGGATGGGCGCCTACGGCTACGCGCTGGCATTGCTCGGCGCCATCTATCACCGCGAACGCACGGGCGAGGGCCAATGGATCGACGCCTCGCAATGCGAATCCGGCATTTTCCTGACCGGTGCGATGATCCTCGACTGGTCGGCCAACGGGCGCGAGTTCCGCCGCTACGGCAACCGTTCGCCGTATAAGCCGGCCGCACCCCACGGCGCCTATCGCTGCCAGGGCAAGGATCGCTGGGTCGCGATCGCCTGCTTCAGCGATGACGAATGGCGCGCGTTGGCGCGGGTCGCCGAGCACGGCGAATGGCTCGACGACCGCCGCTTCGACAGCTTGGAGCACCGGTTGCAGTTCCAGGATGCGCTCGACGCCGCGATGGAGGCGTGGACGCTGACGCAAGAGCGTCACGACTGCATGATGAAATTGCAGAACGCCGGGGTGCCGGCCGGGGTGTGCCAGAACGCCGAGGATCGCGTTGACGCCGATCCGCAGCTGCGCCACCTCAACTGGCTGACCGAGGTCACCGGCACCAAGATCGGCACCTGGCCGATCTACGAACTGCCGATGAAGCTGAGCCGGACCCCGGCCTATATCGGCGGCCCGACCAATCGCGGCGCGCCAGGCTACGGCGAGGACAATATGTGGGTGCTGACCGAATTGCTCGGCCGAAGCCCAAGCGAAGTGGAACGGCTCGCCGAAGAGGGCGTCATCTGATATAGGTGAGTAGGCAAATTACGTGCGAAGCTGGACCTATTTCGACCTCCGTCCCAAGAGGGCGACACATTACCACCACGTAAGCGGGAGATAGTGCACCGGGCGCTTCGACAGGAGGACCAGATGCGGAAAAGCGAGCAAGCGCAAACCGCCCAGGCTTTTGGAAGCGGCTATTTGGTCGCGGGCAAATACCTCCGCTCGTCGATCCCGCTTTGGGCCCACGTCGCGTTCAGCCGCTTCATAACGGGATAGAAAAGGGGGATGATCATACCTTCCGGCTAATCACAGATTGGGTGAAACTAGGTGGTAGCATTGAGTGGAAGGATCCCAATGGTTGGACATTACTGCACCTTGCGGCCCGATACGGGAACGAGAAGATGGTTCGTTGGTTGCTTGCAAACGGCGCGGATATTTCAGCGCGTTCGGAGCGGAATGAAACGCCGCTTATGATGGCATGCGATGTTAGGCACTGGCATCCCGTTTTGAACCCCGAGATCGTGAGGGCCTTGCTTGAACGTGGCTCAGACCCGAATGCGGAGAATTCCGACGGAGAGACAGCCCTAGCTTGCATTTTTGCCTACGACAATCATGCGAACACGCCAAAGATAATAAAATTACTTGTATCCCACGGTGCTCGTCAAATTCCTGGTAAGTCGGTCGCGTGTTTTGAATGCGGATACCCGATTTCGGCGAAGATGGAGGAACGCAGCGTTCAGGTGGGACTATTACACGGAGTCGTTGCCACTTTTGCCTGCTTTAGGTGCAGAACTCAAAATCGGGTAGAGCTCGAATTCATCGACAAAGAGAAGGGCGTCTCGGTGAAGTGCTCCTGCGGTGAAGTTGCTTACGTTCCGCCGACTGTGTGGTGTACGACCTGTGGTGGAGGACTATCCACGGGATGGGAGAAACAAATCTCAGCAGGTCGAGAGGCCGAAAAAGCCGCGACGGAGTTTACTTCCCCGAACGTCAAACGTGCTCGGTCGCTCGCGAGAGGGCTCAAGGCAGCGCATGGCAAATTGAGGGCGATCCACTTCAAATCTCTGCACCCAAATTTCGAGATTGATTTCGATTTCGTTGATGGTAAGCGGATTCGCTCCGGCGCTAATTCCGGCGAAATCGTCGGCATCTTGGCCTTCGGTTACGTCGGTGGAGGACCGAACCGCCTGCAGATATTTCTCGATGAGATGGGCCTTTCGGTTTCCGCGGAAGAAATAGAACAAATAAAACCTGGAACAACTATGGAGGTTGAGGGAACGTCGCTGCGGCAGCAAAAAGGCCGATCTTCAAGGTGACAGCTTGCTGAACTAAGGCATCGCCGGTCGCTACCAATGGTAGATCGGCGTAGGACCCATCGCATATGGCCAGCTGCGGATACGGATTTACCGTGGCGCGAGGCGGAGGATGCGGGCCTCCCGTGGGGCCGCTGCGCAAGCCGCACGAGAACGGCGCGCGTGCCCCCGATATGGGCGGCCAATTCAACAACAAAAATGCCGGCAAGCGCGGCATCTCCTTGAATATCCGGAATCCCAAGGGCCTCCAGATCGCCAAGGACCTGGTGCGCATCTGCGATGTCGTGGCCGAGGGGTTCTCACCCGGCGTGCTTCAGCGCTTAGGGCTCGGCTTTGACGTGATAAAGTCGATCCGGCCCGACATCACCGATCCGCAGTTGCGGCACTTCAAATGGCTGACCGAGGTCACCGGCACCAAGATCGGCACCTGGCCGATTTATGAATTGCCGATGAAGTTGAGCCGGACCCCGGCCTATATCGGCGGCCCGACCAATCGCGGCGCGCTCTGCTACGGCGAGGATAATATGTGGGTGCTGACCGAATTGCTCGGCCGAAGCCCAAGCGACGTCGAACGGCTCGCCGAGGAGGGCGTCATCTGACTGATGTTTGAGATCAACGTTGATCGCGCGCCGGTCTTCGCGCGCCGGCGTCACCCGGGCCGGGCGAAGACGGTGTCGCCTTCGACGCGAACCTCGTAGACCGGCACGTCGGCTGATATCGGGCCGTCGACGAGCTTGCCGGTGCGGATGTCGAACTGCGCGAAGTGCAGCGGGCACTCGATCACGCAGCCCTCCAGCTTGCCGCGCGACAAGGGTGCGTTGCGGTGGCCGCAGACGTCGCGCAGTGCATAAAAGTTGCCCTCGACATTGGCGAGCACGATCCGCTCGCGCTCGATCGCGGCGAATTTCATCTGGCCCGGCGCGAGGTCGCCCACCCGCGCGACGGCGACGAAGCCTTCCGGCATGCGATAAATGTCCTGGTGTCCCTTGGCTCTGAGATTGCCTCGTCGCTTCGCGGCTCCTCGCAATGACAGGAAAATCCTGTCATTGCGAGCGCGGCGAAACAATCTGGCCCGGTTCTGCCTGGTCCCGCCTAGTTCAGCTCAAAGCCGAACATCTTGGCCGCGTTGCCCGAGGTGATCTTGCGCAAGTCGTCCTCGGGCACGCCCTCGAACATGCGGTGAAGGAATTGCTGCGAACGCGGGAAGGTCGCTTCGGCATGCGGGTAATCGCTGCCCCACAGCATGTTCTCGACACCGATACGGTCGCGCAATTGCACGCCGAGACCGTCCTCCATGAACTCGACGAACATGTTGCGCTTCCAGTAATCGCTCGGCATCAGCCCCTCGGCCGATTTCCAGCCCTTGGTAAACACCGGCCGCTCGACATAGGTGAAGTCCATCTGCTGCAGCCAATGCGGGATCCACGACGCTTCGTGCTCGACCGAGCCGAGCTTCAAGCCTGGGAATTTGTCGAACACGCCGGCGAACAGCATCGAGCCAAGCGAATAGCGCACCCAGTAATCGGTGGTCGAGCGCCCCGCTCCGGTCAATTCGGTCACGTCCATCGTGAACTCGTTCGCCGGGACCCCGCAGCGCGGCGTGCCGATATGCAGCAGCAAAGGCTGCTTCAAATCCTGCGCCGTCGCCCAGAACCGGTCGTAGATCGGACTGCTGTACGGCTTGTCCGGCAGCGGCGACACCGGGATGAACGCGCCGACAAGGCCCATCTCGGCGCAGCGCTCCAACTCCTTGGCGCCGGCATCAGGGTCGTCGACATTCAGCATCGCGATACCCTTCAGGCGGCGCGGATGCGGCTTGCAGAAATCGGCGATCCAGTCGTTGTAGCAGCGGCAGATTTCCGAAAAGAGCGGGGAATCGGGGATGCGATACCAGAACAGCCCTTGGCTCGGCTGCAGCACCGAACCCCAGATGCCGTCTTCCTCGTTTTCGACCAGCATCTCGTCGGCGTTATAGGCACCCTTGCGGACATCCTCCCAGAGGCCGAGAAAATCGATCTGCGAGGGATCCTCGAAGCGCTGCCCGGCCTGCATCACCGCACCCAGGGTGCCGACCTGCGTCCCGTCGAGCATCCAGGCGTCGTAGTCGCGTCCCGCCGGGGTCTTGCGCCGCTCCATCCGCGGCGCGCGGTCGCGGAACTTGGGCTCGATCCGGGTCGTGTACATATCCGGCGGCTCGACAATGTGGGAATCCGCCGAGATCAGCTTGTACGCCGCCATTGTGACCTCCTCCGATGCTGCCGATGGTTTCCGCCCGCGCCCCACTGACGGCGCGAGTCGGTCCCCGGGTGAATGCAAACGGTATGCCGCCAACGAGAATCGAGTCAAGCGATCCCAGACCAAAATCTAGTCATCATAACATTTACAAATGACCGCGCTCCGCGCGCGGAGCGCGGTCCGCTCCGGCGCCTGAAGCGCGATTTTGGCAAACCAGCCTCGCGCAGCGGGAAGGGCAACCGGCGGTTTCGCACTCGACCGCATCGGCCGTTTAATGCAGCATCGGCGAATGCTCAAATTTCTGGCATTCGGTCGCGACACACGGGTCAACGCGCTGCTCGGCGCCGGCCATTTCCTGTCGCACTATTATCAGCTCTGCCTGCCGCCGGTGTTTATCGCCTGGCAAAAGACCTTTGGCGTGTCGTTCGCCGAACTCGGTCTGGTGATGGCGGTGATGGCGGCCTCGACCGCCGTGTTGCAGACGCCGATGGGGTTTTTTGTCGACCGCTGGGGGGCGCGGCCGTTTCTGGTCGGCGGCACCCTGACGATGGCCCTGTCGGTCTCGGCGATGTCGTTCGCGACCTCGTATTGGCAACTCGTGGCGTTGGCGCTGCTGTCGGGGATGGGCAATTCGGTCATCCATCCGGCCGACTACTCGATCCTCAGCGGCTCCATCGACCGCGCGCGGCTCGGCCGCTCCTTTGCCTTTCACACCTTTGTCGGCAATATCGGGTTTGCCGTGGCGCCGCCGGCGACGGCGGCGCTGACCTTGCTGTTCGGCTGGCGCGGCGCCCTGCTGCTGGTCGGATTGCTCGGCGTGCCGGTCGTGCTGACGATCCTGTGGCAGAGCCGCATCCTGACGGACCAGCGCCGCGAGCTTCAGGACCGCGAGCCTCGGGGACGCGCCGCACCCGCCGCGTCTTCCGGCGTCAGAATGCTGCTGAGCCGCTCGGTGATGATGTTTTTCGCCTTTTTCATGGTGTCGTCGGCGGCCGGAGCCGGCATCCAATCTTGGCTGATTACCGTACTGCATCGCGCGCACGGGATGCCGGTCGCTGCCGCCTCCTCGGCATTGACCGGCTGGATGGTCGGCTCGATCTGCGGCGTCCTGCTCGGCGGCTGGGTCGCCGACCGCAGCGACCGCCATCTGCCGTTTGTCGTCACCCTGACGACCGGTGCCGCGGCCGTCCTGCTGTGGGTCGGGATCGTGCCGATGGCGCAACTGACGACCGTCGCGGTGCTGTTTGTCGGCGGGATGATGACCGGCGCCAGCCGCACCCCGCGCGACGTGATGGTCAAGGACGCCGCCCCGCCCGGCCAGATCGGCAAGGTGTTCGGCTTTGTCAGCTCGGGCATGTCGCTGGGTGGCGCCATCATGCCGGTTCCCTATGGCATGATCATCGATTCGGGGCGGCCGCGGCTGGTGCTGGTCGTCGTCGCGGCGTTGTTGATGGCGAGCCTCCTCTGCGCCGGCGGCGCCCGCATCCGCTTTCGCCGCCCGGTGGTGCCAGCACCGGCCGAATGACCGGGTCGGCTCGGCGGCTAAACCCCGGTCACGAGCGGCTGGGCTGGACGACGACGCAGGGCAGTTGGCGCTGGTTGAGCCGCCAACAGGCGTCCGAGGCGGCACTCGCCGACAGATGCGCGAGCCGCGCCCGATAAAGCACCGAACCGCCGGCCGGTGTCGGCGGCAGCGCCAGGGTGGCGGCGCGGAGCTGGTCCGGCGCCTCGGCGCGAGCACCCTCGGCGACCGAGCGCGCCAGCGCCGGATTGGCGAAGGCGCCGACCTGGATCGCCCAATTCCGGTCGGGGATCGTCAGCAGGTGGGTTCCGCCGCCGGGTGCCGCTGACGGAACCGGCCGCGGCGCTGTGAAACGATCGCTCGCAAAGGATGTCGGCGTGGAAATCGGCTCGGCGGTTACCGGCGGCCAAGACGCGTTGCCCGCCGCCGACGCCAGTTGGATTGGGGCAGAGGCTTGCCGCAGTGGCTGGCAAGGGTGGTCCGGATCATAGGCGGCGTTCGGGTCGCATCCACCCGCCGCTTGCTGGGCGACAATTTGCGGCGGCGGCGCCGACATCGCTACGGTCTGCCCCGCCGAGGTGCAAGGATGGCTCGGATCATAGGCGGCGCTCAGGTCGCAGCCGGTCGCCCCCGTCGGCGCGGCCTGTTGGATCGCTGCCTGCCGTACGGGTGGCGGCGCCGACAGCGCCGCCGCCTGTCCCGCCGAGGTGCAGGGATGGTCGGGGTCATAGGCGGCGCTGAGGTCGCATCCGCCCACCCCGGTTTGCGGTTGCAGGAAAGCTTGCTGCACCGGGGCCGGCGTGGTCGCGGCCCGCATCAGCGAGGTGCAGGGATGATCGGGGTCGTAGGCGGCGCTGAGGTCGCAACCGGCCGCCAAACTGGCGACATCCGGAGCGCTCGCGTATCCTCTACCGGTTCCGGCGGAGGCATACGTCGCGAGCGGCCCGGACAGCGCTACGTCGCCGCCGAGATTTGGCGTGACCGCGGCGAGGTAATTGACCGTCTCGTCCGGCAACTCGGCGGTACCGGCAAGATACCCGTTGACCCGATCCGGGCCGGCGTTATACGCGGCCAAAAAACCAGGTGCGCCAAATCGGTCATACATCTCGCGAATATAGGCGGTGCCCGCGAGAATGTTGTTGTGCGGGTCGTAGGGGTCGTCGCCGAGCCCGTAACGCGCTTGCAGACCCGCGTAAGTCTCGGGCATGACCTGCATCAGGCCCATCGCCCCGACCGGCGAGACGGCCTGCTCCTGTCCGCCCGATTCCTGCTGCATCACCGCGCGCACCCATTGCTCCGGCACGCTGTAGCGAGAAGCGGCCTCGCGGATATAGGGACCCCAGGGGTCGTCCGGCGGACCCGGCGGCGGGTAGTAATGCGACGGCGCCAGCGACGAGCTTTCCCCAGTCCCATAGGGCAGATTGCCGTATTGCGAGTATCCCCCTTGCTGGCCGCACGCGGCGATGAGGAACGCCGGCAACAGCAGCAATATCGATAATAGTCGGCGCGCCGCACTCGGCCGGGCTCGGCGCGGCGGGTCGGATCCGATCGAGAACGACGCTCGACATAACGCACCCGGCATTACGCAGACCCCATCTTGCCCCGCTTTATTACGGGCGCGCGCATACCATGGTTGATCGCCGACTGCCAACTATCGAGACCTGGTTGAGGGTATCGCAGAGGTTTCGACGCCGAGGGCGACGAATCGCGAGCCCTCCGAGGGCGCGGCAACCGCTTCGGACCGGCTTCTCAGCGAGCTTTCGCCGGCTTGTGCGGCCGCGGCCGATCGGGGACAATCGCCGTCATTCGTCAGAACGGGAGGCGGCGATGCGCAGGGTCGGACCCCACAGCTACACCGAAGTCTATTTCGCCGGTTGCAATCCGAGCTTTGTCGAGACCAGCGACGGCTATGTGATGATCGATTCGCCGCAGCAGCCGATCGACGCGGTGCGCTGGCGCGAGCAGATGGAGGACAAGGCGCCGATCCGCTACCTGATCAACACCGAGCCGCATGGCGACCACATTTCCGGCAACGCCTATTTCACCAACACCCAAATCGTCGGCCAGGTCAAATTGCAGGAATGCTTCGAGCGCTACCTTTACGCGTTCGGCTCGCTCGACGACAAACGCGAGCGCTTTAAGGAAACCGACCCCGACAGCGTCTGGCTGGTCGGCCATCCCGACTATCCCGCCGTCAACCCGCCGACCCTGACGTTCGACGACGCGCTGACCCTCCATCTCGGCAACCACACCTTCAACATCATTCACATGCCGGGCCACACCGCGCCGCAAACCTCGGTCCTGGTGCCGGAGGAGGGCGTGGTCTTTACCGGCGACAACGTCTTTCACCGCTGCCGCAGCTGGCTGCAGGAATGCGACCCGTGGGAATGGCTCGCGGCGCTCAATAGCATCGCGGCGCTCGATGTCGAGACCATCGTGCCCGGCCACGGCGAGCCTTGCGGCAAGGCCTATCTGAAAGAGCAGGGCCAGATCGTCGAAAACTGGGTCGGCTATGTCGAGCGCTTTGTCGAGCGCGGCGTCGGCCCCGACGAAATCCTCAAAGGCCCGGTCGAGGTCGCCAAGCAGGACCCGTACCCGATCGGCCAGCGCCTCTTTATGCACAACGAGCGGCTGACCGACATGATCGTCCGCAACCTGCACCAGCGCATCCTGGACAAAAACCAGCAGCCGGGCGCCTAGTAGTCCAGTTCTTACAGATGAGACCGTGCTTCTATTCTCGTCATTCCCGCGAATATTCTCGTCATTCCCGCGAAGGCGGGAACCCAGGGCGGCCAAAGACTGTGCCCGGGGCCCTGGACCCCTCCCCGGACTTGATCCGGGGATCACGCGGGGGCGACGGAATTAGAAAGGTCGGGAACCATCTGTCTGGTTCCTACCGGTAGCGGGCCTGGCCGCCGGATCCGGTGTTCGATCCCGACCACCAGCGGCTCCTCGGCGCGGTCGTCCTGCTGGTCACTGCCGCCTTTGTCGCATCGCGCTGGATCAAGCCGCCCTTCGGCCTCTGGTGGCGACGCTCGGTTATCGTCGCCTACCTCGTCGCGCTCGGCATCGCCCTCCTGCTGATCGGAAAATGGCTGCTGCCAGGCTAGCCGCGATCGCCCCTCTTCGCCCTCCGCATTTGATTACGCAGCCTGCCATGGTCGACTCCCAAGTCCCGACCCCATTCCCACGACTTAACCCGGAAATTCTCTTGAGAGTGGTAGCGACCAAACACTTGACTCTATTCGTGTCTTCCCGGCGAAGGCCGGGACCCACTTTTGCCGTGGATCCCGGCCTTCGCCGGTGTGGGTGCTATCCGTCAGGTGCTATCCACTCTCATGTCCCCCCAAGATATGACCGGAACAAAACCGCAAACCCGCTGTCTCGGCTATGCCCGCGTCAGCACCTACGGCCAGACGCTCGACAACCAGCTTGAGCAGCTCCGGGCCGCAGGCTGCACCGCCAAGATTTACCGGGAGAAGGTAACCGGCGCGCACAACGACCGGCGCGAGCTTCTCAAAATGCTCAAGGCCCTCGCCCCCGGCGACGTGGTGACGGTGACGCGGATTGACCGCCTCGCGCGCAGCACCTTCGACCTGTTCGCCATCGTCAAGCAGATCGTGGACGCCAAGGCCCAATTCCGGTCACTGGCCGAGCCGTGGGCCGACACCGGCACCAGCACCGGGCGCTTGATGATCGCCGTTCTCGGAGGCCTCGCCGACGTCGAGCGCGACCTTATCCGCACCCGCACGGCAGAGGGGCGCAGCCGGGCGCAGAAGCGCGGGCAGCGCATGGGCCGGAAACCGAAATTGACAGCGGAACAGCAGGCCGAGGCCCGCCGTCGCCGGGCCGAAGGTGCTACGCTCGCGGAACTCGCGCGCAGCTACGGCGTGGGGAAAAGTACGATTTCACGGCTCGCCTAAGATCGACCGCGATTTTGACCGGTTGTAATGCTCGCTTGAAAACCGGGATGTTCGCGTTCTAGGTGAAGCCGACTGTCCGGAGCCCATGAGAGTACTCAGCGCCTTCCCGATCATCTTATTGGCGGCTCCGGTGTTGGCGGCTGAGCCGGAGCCGAAGTGCGGTGTAGATATGCCGCACACCACAGGGAGTTTGAGCTTCGATCCGACGACAATCGAGAAGACCGGGGCTTTCCTTATTGAGGGTGGGCTCTACCGGGAAGGCGAGGTCGGAACCTGTGTCGCCGTCCACATTGAATGCCTCAAAAAGATGAACCAATGCGACATGGTCGAGGTGATGATATTGAAGCTGGGGCCGTACCCCGAGATAGGCCCGATCAATCTCACCGATCCGATGCGCATTGCCGCATGGACCAAGGACGGGCTCACAGCTGCGGGCGACACCCACCTATGCCAACGCACTCAGCTAAACGTCGATTTTGTCCACCGAAAGGTACAGCTTGTTGCGACGGACCGGTGTCACCCGGGTGAACCGGCTGTGATCGAGGAAGTCCGGACCTTCCCGATGTCCGCGTTCGAGCCCTTGAACCCAAAAGACCGGGGCCGGGCGAAATAATTCGCCGCGCCAGGCCGACCGTGAACACAGCGGGATAGACCCCCACCCATGGCGTGGCTAGTCGGAATCGTCGTTCTTCTCCTGTTAGTGTTCTCCACTGGCTTTCGTAAAGTCGCCGGGGTTTTAGTCGCTCTTGTCGCGGTGATTGTCGGAATATTCGTCGTGACCCAACGGGAATCTGAAAGGCAAGCCCGCGCCCTCATCCCTGCCAGCGACGTAGATTTGCGAGAAGTTAGGCTTCAGCCCGACAGCTTTGGAGCCTACAAATTGGTTGGCCGCATCAAAAACAATTCACCATCGTACACGTTGACCGGGCTTAGCCTGAAAATTGTTTTGGAAGATTGCGAAGGTGGTGACACCTCTCAGCCAAGTTGCGTGACTATTGGTGAGAGCGAAGAACACCCACTGTTTGAAAACATTCCAGCCGGGCAGGTCAGGGATGTTTCAGACTACATCTTTCCGGGCAGCACCAAGCCTCAAGGTAAGCTGGTCTGGCACTATTCGATTTCCTACACCGAAGGCAAGTGAGAGCGTGGTAGGCCCGCCGCGTGGCGGCGCAACAGTCTCTAGGGCCGCTTCATTCTCCGCCGAAAATCTGCCGGGATTTCATCGAAGATCAAACGCCGCATTTCATGGCGGTGCTGTTGTCGCTCATGTGCGCCGCGATCAGCGAGCGCGCGCCACCTGCCGGGCCGATCCCATCCCCAAACGATTCTGTCCATGTGAAGCACCAAGCACGCGCACTCAAATTCCGAATCATCTAGCTGTGCGTGACACAGAGCATTCAAATCGTCGGCGCAGAGAACGTCCGCCGCGATCATCGTAGAGGCAGCAGCACCCCATTTGCTGACATTAGCGGAGATCACAAGCCAAGTTTCAGCGATTAAGTGCCGGTTATTATACGCAGCGGCCTTCGCGATCTTTTCGTCAATCCGCAGCCGCAGAGCCGGACGGTAATCAAACTTGCCCCACAGGCCGAAAGGCGTCTGGCTTGTGCGGGCAATCCTTTCCTCTTTGGAGCGTGCGGGCGATCCGCGCTCGCCGGGCGTGTGTCTTTCATCCGAATGAAAGGTGGTATGTTGAGCACCCACGCGGCGGCCGTCGAGGTCAAAAAGAACATCGAGTCCGCGTTCGGCAGAGCCTAGCTCGGGGTAAGCCGGCCGAATATTTGCAATTTTGAATCCCGTCAGGGATACCACATCGCGAACAGCCTCTAATTCTAGCTCAAGGTCAGGCATAGCAGCGCTCAGATACGCCCGCTGTCAGTCGCCTTCAAGTACCATTGACCCTGAATGTTACATGTCCTTGAGATTTGTCAGAAGACCATGTTTATTCGCGGTTTTGACAGCCGCCCCGGCCAGTGGCAGAACGCCATCAACCGCCATGCGGGAGAGCGGAAAGACCCCCGAAAACACTGCGGCACGGCAACCCGGTTGATGCAGTTCTTGAATACCAAGGGGACGGGCACAACATCGGCGGCATTCACCTCAACCGCGCGCGCCGACAAACCCGGACACCCCGTTTTTGATTTTCACGGCCTATTTTGACGAAAGCGATACCCATGGTCCCGCGCCGAATTTGATCCTAGCCGCGTTCCTTGGCAGCGCTCGCCAATGGGAGTTGTTCCGCCGCAAAATCAAAGCACTTCAGAGGAGAGACGGCTTTACCGTATTCCATGCCACGGATTTCAAGGCTGGTGCTCGTGAATTTCGCGGATGGAGTCACACTAAACGTATGCGGCTCGTCAATGATATTGCGACTGCGATCCGGGTCGGCTTAACCGAAGGCGTGACGATCACTTTACCACGCAAGCTGTACGAGGAGGAATATCGTGCTCAACCTGTCCCAAAGGGCATGCCGTTAGACAGCCAATTTGGGGTTTGCTTTCGCGTGTGTATGCACCGGCTTGTTAATCTCCTCACTGCCGACAGGAAGATTCACAAGCTCAATGTCGTCGTCGAAGATGGCCACCCAAACGTTAAAAACACCGTTGTAATTTTTAATGCTCTCAAAGCAGAAACCGATACCATTGGTGTACATATTCTCGGAACGATCACTATTGCAAAGAAAGCCGAATGTTGGCCACTTATGATAGCCGATTTTCAAGCGCACGCCTCTTCTATCAGCGAAGCGCGAATGAAGAGTGGTCTGACGGGATACTTCGACATGACTCATGGTACATTGCCGAAGCGTGGAGAAGCGGGCTTAACACAAATTCAGTGTACGCCAGAGTCTTTGCGCGGCCTAAAAACTAGCTGGGAGCAAGCAAAGCAAGATCGTATTACAAAATGGCGAGCGGCGCGAGACGCCAGACGAGACACCGCGAGCCAGTGATTTTCCGTAACGTCGATTGTGCGCCGTTTTCCATAAGCCCTGCGCCGGGAGACGGTGATGGCGCCATCGTGGCACCTTTATTGGGTTGTAGCCTTTGTCTCCCGATCGACGCGACCAGCCAGCCGCTGATGCAAGATACGACCATTCTCGTGTTGACTGAAGATTGTCGCGCAGGGCCGGCGTCGCGGCGCAACACTCGCCTTTACGGGCCGGGAGGCGCGCAGTCGGGGTTCCCGTGAATTCCCGGTTTTGGCAAAACAATTCCCGTTTTGGCCGCAAAAAATTCCCGGTTTTCCGACGATCAATTTGACCTAATCTATTGATCAGAATAGTTATTTTGATGGAGGTCAAAAAAATTCGCGGTTATTTCCCGGTTCTACGGGAATTCGGGCGCGGCGGCCCGCGCGGGCTCAAGACCGCGACTGTTATTGCCGGCGCCGGGCGCCCTATCGGCCGGCGAGTTCGTCGAGGGTCGCGGCGAGGCGGGCGAGGTCGGGTGCGGTCGAGAGGCGATGGTCGCCGTCCTTGACGAGGGTGACGGTCACGTCGCGGCTCGTCAGCTGCTCGGCGAGGCGCAGGCTGGTCTGCCACGGCACCGAGGCGTCGCGCAGGCCGTGCAGTAGCCGCACCGGGCAGTCGAGCGCGATCGGCGCACGCATGACCAGATGCCGTCGGCCGTCTTCGATCAGGCCGAGGCGATAGGTGTAGCCGGCCGGGTCGTATTCCGACGGCAAGGTCACCGAGCCCGAGGTGAACAGCTCGCGGCGCTGCGCCGCGTCGAGCCGCGGCAACAGCAGGTCTTCGGTGGCGTCGGGTGCGGCGGCGATGCCGACCAGCGCGCGGATTCGCTCGGCGCGGGCGAGGGCCGCCAGCAGCATGAGCCACCCGCCCAGGCTCGAACCGACCAGGATCTGCGGCCCCTGGGTCAACCGGTCGATGACCGCGATCGCGTCCTCGGCCCAGCGGCCGACCGTGCCGTCGGCGAAATCGCCGCTCGACGAGCCGTGCCCGAAATAATCGAACCGCACATAGGCGCGGCCCTGCCGCCGGCAGTATTCGTCGAGATAGAGCGCCTTGGCGCCGGTCATGTCGGAGCGCAAGCCGGCGAGAAAGACGATTCCCGGCGCTGAACCGGAAACCCGGTGATAGGCGATCGTGGCATCGCCGGAACGCAACAGGGTTTCGAACGAATTCATCGCGGGCTTGCGGCAGGTAGACGGGACGGCGACGATAGCACGATGTCGGCACCGTCAGAAGGCCGCCCACCGGCGGTTCTGCAAGTCATCCCGCGCCTGGTTTCGGGCGGCGCCGAGCGCGGTACCGTTGAATTGGCCGGAGCGCTGACCGCCGCCGGGTGGAAAGCGTATGTCGCCTCGGCCGGCGGCCCGCTCGAACCGATCATCACCGGCAATGGCGCCACTCACCTGACTTTGCCGTTGGCGTCGAAAAACCCATGGGTCATGCGCCGCAACGTCGGGGCGCTGGCCCGCGTGATCCGCGATCTCGACATCGACATCGTCCATGCGCGAAGCCGCGCCCCGGCATGGAGCGCGTGGGCCGCGGCGCGCGCCACCGGGC
>DATMKU010000026.1:0-5152 GCA_035570935.1 Allostellaceae bacterium | reverse complement strand
TGCGGCTGGTCGTACCAGAACCCCGGCGGGCTCGTTTGACCCAGCGAGACGATCCGTTCGACCCGCATACCGGGCCGGGTCAACAATGTCTCGGTCTGTTCGGCTGTCCGCGCGTCGGGAAGGGAGGAAAGCAGGTTCATGACACCGTCTCCAGCACGCCGGCGACCGCGCGCCGCCAGCCGGCGTAGCGTTCCTCGCGCTCGTTCGCGGGCATTTGTGGCGCAAAGCGGCATTCGGGCTGCCATTTTTCAAGCAGCGCCTCGGGCTCGGGATAGAGGCCGCGCGCGAGGCCAGCAATATAAGCGGCCCCCCATGCGGTGGTCTCGACCGAATTCGGCCGCTCGACGATCGCCGGCAGAATGTCGGCGATGAACTGCATCGTCCAATCGCTTACCGCCATGCCGCCATCGACGCGCAGGCTCGCCACGGCAACCCCGGAATCCGCCGTCATCGCTTCGACGAGATCGCGCGTCTGGTAGCCGACGGCCTCGAGAGTGGCGCGCGCGATCTCCGGGAGACCGCACTCCGCGGTCAACCCGATCAGCGCCCCACGCGCCCGCGGCGCCCAATAGGGCGCTCCGAGCCCGGCAAAGCCGGGCACGAGGTAGAGCCGCTGCTGCGGGTCGGCGCGCGCGGCAAGCCGCTCAGCCTCTGCCGCCGTTCCGATCGCGCCGAGTCGGTGCCTCGCGCAGCTGCGCCGAGGCTCTGGCCGCGCTCGAAGCGGCCGATATCGTGGCGGGGACAGGTCTATTCCCCGCAGCAGGCGCTCGACGACCCTCATATCCGCGCCGCCGGCCTCCTTGAGGAGGTGACGTTTCCCGGGATCGCGGCGACCCTGCCGCTCGCCCCGACCCCGATCGAGCTCTCCGAAACCCCCGGCACCTACTGCCGCCGCGCGTCATTGCTCGGCGAGCACACTGGCGAGATCCTCCAGAGCCTCGGCTACGACGAGGCGGAAATTGCGGCGCTGCGCGCAGAGAAGGTGATCTGAATTGAAATAGGCGGGGTCGACCGTCAACTGGTCGACCGGCAGCCAGGCGAGTTGCGGCGGCGCCCTCACCCGCCTTGCTGCGCGGCACCCTTTCCTGCGGTGCGGGAGAGGGCGGACCCAGCCCGCAGGGCTGGGCGGGTGAGGGTCGCGTTTTCAATGGGTTGCCGATGTTCATTCGAAAAAAGTTGCCAGACACCGCGACGCGGGGATGATTAACGGATACGGTTAGCGCCGGGTATGACCCGGAATAGGCGCCATCGTTTTTGACGACAAATCAGACTGCGAGAGGCTCCTTCTGTTGGCCAAGCCAAATAATGAGTGACCAGAGGGCACAGCGTCGGTTGGCGGCGATTCTAGCGGCCGATGTCGTGGGCTACTCGCGGCTGGTGGGTGTGGATGAGGAGGGTACGCTCAAAAGGCTGAGGGTGCTGCGCCGCGAAGTCGTCGATCCGATGATCAAGGAGCACCGCGGCCGTATTGTCAGAATTACCGGCGATGGCATCTTGGTCGAGTTCGCGAGTGTCGTCGACGCGGTACGCTGCGCGGTCGACACACAACGCGAGATGGGTCTGCGCAACGCCGAGGTGCCGGTGGACCGGCGGATCGAGTTCCGCATCGGCATCAATCTCGGCGACATCATGAATGATGGGAAGGATATCTACGGCGACGGCGTCAATGTCGCCGCCCGGCTCGAAGCCTTGGCGCCTGCGGGCGGGATCTGCGTCAGCCGCGTGGTGCGAGACCAGGTACGCGACAAGCTCAATTTTGCCTTCGACGACAGGGGCGAGCAACAGGTCAAGAATATCGCGCGGCCAGTCCGGGTATTCGATGTGAAGATCGCCGGAGAGACGATGACACTGACCTCTCATTCCGGAGCGGCAGCGTCGTTGCCGCTACCCGACAAGCCGTCGATCGCGGTGTTGCCGTTCCAGAATATGAGCGGCGATCCGGAGCAGGAATATTTCGCCGACGGCATGGTCGAGGAGATCATCACCGCGCTCAGCCGGATCCGCTGGCTGTTCGTCATCGCCCGCAATTCCAGTTTCACCTACAAGAGAAAATCGGTCGATGTAAAGCAGGTGGGGCGCCAGCTTGGTGTCCGCTACGTGCTCGAAGGCTCGGTGCGCAAGGGTGGGAACCGGGTACGCATCACCGCACAATTGATCGAGGCCGAGACCGGGGCGCATCTCTGGGCGGATCGTTTCGACGGTTCCTTGGAAGATGTTTTCGATTTGCAGGACAAGGTGGCGATCAGCGTCGCCGGGATCATCGAGCCGGCATTGCAAGCCGCCGAGGTCCGCCGCTCGTCGGCCCGTCCGACGAATGATCTCACTGCCTACGATCTTTATCTGCGCGCGCTTGCGACCTTCTATCCCATAACAAAAGAGCGGCTGCTCGATGCTCTGGAACTGCTGGAACAGGCGATCGCGATCGATCGGCACTGCGGTCAGGCACTATCCCTGGCGGCAATGTGCCAGATGCGGCTCGTCAGAGAGAGCTGGGCCGAAGCGACCGAGACTGCCAGCCGCAAGGCCATGGATCTTGCCCGCCAGGCGCTCCAGGTAGCAGGGGACGACCCCGGCATCCTGGCCAATGCCGCCTTCGTGCTGGCCAATTTCGGCGAGGAGATCGGCGCCATGACGGCATTGGTCGACCGCGCCCTTACGCTCAACCCGAGCTTCTCCCGCGGCTGGTTTTTGGGTGGCGTTCTCAGGCTGTGGGCCGGTCAACCCGATCTCGCGATCGAGCACGCCGAAACCGCGCTGCGGCTGAGCCCGCGCGAGCGTATGGGAACACCGCTGAGCTTGATCGGCGAAGCCCATTTCTTCAAACGCGAGTTTGACGAAGCAGCGTCGAAGCTGCTCCAATCCGTTCAAGAAAATCCGGGCTATCCGCACTCGTACCGCGTTCTCGCTGCGTGCTACGCCCAAATGGGGCGGCTCGATGAGGCGCGCGCGATCATCGGAAGGCTGCGCGCCATTACTCCTCACCTGGTGCCGAGCGGCGCGCAACTGCGCCGCCCCGCGGACCGCGAGCTGTTTCTGTCTGGCCTGCGCATGGCGGCGGACGAAGCGGGATGACCTCGACCGGCCGCCCCGACCGCGCCGGTCCGGATATGCTTTCGGGGCGGGCCGCAGAGCGGCCTCGTCTGATGGCGACAAAATCGGCTATCGAACGGACCCGGCAGCTGCTTTATCAGAACGACACTGCGAGGCAGTGGTACGGAGAAGTAGAAAGACAGGCCAAACTTTTGCTGGACCTGCCGCCACTGAAGCCCACCTGGGTACACGACCCTCGGGAGACCGGTGCAGCGCCGCTCCCGCTCGTCCGCCCTCCCAAATCAACGGACGGCCCGGCTGCTCCACTCGATATCGCACGTCTGTTTTGTCTCCGAATACAAACACTTGGCCTCGCGTGGCTCCTCACCGGCGACCCCCGATATCGCGATCGTGCCAAAGCCGAGCTTCTGGCCGTCTGCGCTTTTCCCGATTGGGCGGGTGACAAATTTCTCGTCACTGCCGAAACCGCCTTCGGAGCCGCAATCGGCTACGATTGGCTGTATGACAACCTCACCGACGGTGAGCGCGGGCAGGTTGCGCATGCGATTGTCGAGAAGGCTCTACAAGCCGGCCTCGACGAGTTCGATGCACCACGGCCGCCCCGCTGGGCGACAGCGGCAATAAACTGGTATCTGGTCTGCAACGGCGCGCTGATGATAGCGGCACTGTCGGTCGCGGAGTTCGACCCGCGGGCCGCGCGCCTCTTCTCGCTGTGCCGCGAATCTATATCAACGGGGTTTGGTGAGTATCGTCCCGATGGCGGCTGGGCGGAGGGGCCAGGCTATTGGCACTATGCCACCCAATACGCGATCTACCTTCTCGACAGCTTGGCGACGGCGCTCGGCACCGATTTGGGGCTCGGCGACTCGCCGGGAGTTTCAAAAACCGGCCTGTTCCGGCTGCACGCCGCAGGTCCATCGGGAAAGCTCTTCAACTTCGCAGACGGCGAGGAAGACCATAGCGGCGGCTATTGGCTATTTTGGCTGGCCAAACGATACCGCCACCCGGTAGACGCCGGGATCGAGCTGCGCGGACGGAAGGTGCACCCGATGGACCTCTTATGGTTCGACGCGGACGGGCGCGACCCGTCCGGCATGCCAACAGCCCACCGGTTTCGGGCGGCCGATGTCGTGATGCTTCGAGGCAGCTGGGGTGACCCCAATACGACTTACCTCGGGATCAAGGCAGGCGCGAACGACGTGTGCGAGCACGGGCATTACGATCTCGGCAGCTTTGTCCTCGACGCGAATGGGGTCCGTTGGGCGATGGATCTGGGGCCGGACGATTACGGGCTTCCCGGCTACTTCAAGGCTGAAATGCGGTCCCGTTATTACCGCACGAGCACGGTCGGTCATAACACCATCGTCATCAACGGCGAGTGCCAACCTCCTATCGCCAGCGCCGAGATCATCCGTGAAAGTTTCGAGGAAACGATCTCCTTTGTCGTGATCGACCTCTCGAGGGCCTATCCGAGCGCCGTCAGCGCCTTGCGCGGCTTTGCGCTGATCGATCGCCGGCACGTGCTGATCGTGGACGAAATCGTGCCCAAAGCACGCCTATCGTGTATCGATTGGCAGATGCACACGGCGGCGAAGGCAGAGCTTTTCGAAGCTATGGCAACCCTCATCCATCCGGCACAAAGCGACGGCGCCGATCCTCCTCGGTTCTACCTCCGGATCATTGATCCCGATGTGGGAACATTCTCGCTCATGTCGGCGACTCCCGCGGAGCCGCCAGGGCAGAAGCCCAATACCGGCGTCGCGAAGCTCGTATTGCGCCTCGAGCAGGTTGCCCAACCGCTGCGCCTCGCGGTCTTGTTGTCACCCGATGCGGGCGCATGCGCGACCCTCGAATTGCCCTCGGCGTTCCGGCGTCCTCTGTCCGACTGGGGCTAGCCAGGTCGTGCGCGGCTGCAAGCGTAACCTGTGCCAGGGTTGAACTGAGCTCCATCCGCCAAAAGCCGGCGATCTAATTCATCCCGGTGTCAGATCGCGGGCGTTGCTCCGTCCCCCCTCGACTGCGTGGCGTAGAGCTTCCCGTCGCGCTCTTCGATGCGGCCCGCCCGCTTGTGCCTGGAAATGGCGGCGCCGACATGGTTGGG
>DATMKU010000025.1:0-8642 GCA_035570935.1 Allostellaceae bacterium | reverse complement strand
GCGGTCGATGTTGATTTCTCGCTCCCCGCGCTTTAGATGCACGTCCGCGGCGCTTGCGTCCCCATCGTCTAGAGGCCTAGGACATCGCCCTTTCACGGCGGTAACAGGGGTTCGAATCCCCTTGGGGACGCCACATACGCTGGATTTTATGGTCCAATTTTGGTCCAGTCCCTGCTTTCCGAATTCCCGGTTCGACGAGAAATATTCGGGAATCTTCCGCGGTGACCGAGAAACCGCAGCCGATATCAATGCCTTGCAGGCGAATTACCGTGGCATCGCAAACGGGAATTTTGGCACCCCCAATCGGGAATTATTTCCACCGACCCAGGAATTATTTGCATCGCGACGGGAATTACCCGGCATCATCAAATCCGCCCGATTTCGGCGTCCGTCCCGACCTCGGCGCCACCCCCATTCCCGCCCCGTCGCCGTCGCAGACTTGCCGACAATCCGACCGCCTCCTCAATCACGGCCGCTTCTCGCGACGCTCCGGATGCTGCCATCGTACATCGCCAATTGGGCAATTTTGCGGTTATCGTGTTGCCGGAAGGTATAGCGACGCCCCCTACGGATCTGCGTGGCGAAAGGGCGAGTATTCGGCAAGGGCGTCGATCTTGCGTTCGACCATCTCTCGTTCGCGAGCGAGGAATTGCGCCACGGCGCGACGAAACCCGGAATCCGGGATCCAATGCGCGCTGTAAGTCGGCACCGGCAGATAGCCGCGCTGCAATTTGTGCGGTCCTTGCGCGCCGGCCTCGACGCGCTGCAGCCCGTGCGTTATGGCGAATTCGATCGCCCGATAGTAGCAGCACTCGAAATGGAGGAATTTATAGTCGCCGTGACTGCCCCAGTTGCGGCCGTAGATCGTGTCCCGGCCCAACAGGTTGAGCGCCCCGGCGACGTATTTGCCGGCGCGCTGCGCCAGGACCAGCACGATGTTGTCGGGCATGCGTTCGCCGATCATGCCGAAGAATTTGCGGTTGAGGTAGGCCTGGCCCCATTTGCGGTCCGAAGTCGCCAGGTAAAAGCGGTAGAAGGCGTCCCAATGGCGGCTTGTTAGATCGCTGCCGGTCAGCACTTCGATTTCCAGACCCTCGGCGACCGCTTCGCGCCGCTCCTTTTTGACCGCCTTGCGCTTTCGCGAGGTGAGGGCGGCGAGATAATCCTCGAAATCGCGATAACCGTTGTTGGTCCAATGAAATTGCTGACCGACGCGCTGCAGGAACCCGGCCTCCGCCAGCGCCTCGGCGTCGCGCTCTTCGGGGAAGGTCACATGCACCGAAGAGATCCGGCGGCGATTGCACAACTCGACCATCGCGGCGATCAAATGATCGCGGGTTTCGGGCGGCGCATCCGGGTGCAGCAGCAGCCGCGGCCCCGGCACCGGGGTAAACGGGACGGCGGAAATCAGCTTTGGATAATAGCGCCCGCCGGCGCGCTCGAAGGCGTCGGCCCAGCCGTAGTCAAAAACGTATTCGCCGTAGGAGTGGGTTTTGGCGTAGAGCGGGACGACCCCAAGGATCGTCCCGTCGGGAGCGGAAAGCGACAGATGCTGCGGCGTCCAGCCGGTGCGCGCAGTGGTTGAACCGCTGTCCTCGAGCGCACTCAAAAAGGCATGGGAAACGCTCGGATTGACGCCGCCGGCGCAAGCCTCCCACGCGGGTGCGGGGATCTCGGCAATCGCCGCATGGACCTGAACCGTGATCGGGCTGCCGGCATCGTTCATGGCCGGCCCGAGACCAGGTTTGAGGACTGCCGCGCATTGATAATTTGTCTCATTGCCGATGCCTGCTGACGCTGGAAGTATTGCCCGGCAAGGATAGGCTTTGCGGCGTCTCTGTCCAGCGCCGCGAAACCGCCGCATTCCCCGACTAACAGCCGCGGCCGGCGGCAACTCCCCAGCGGCGCGGCAAGGAACAACATGCGCCTCTCGTCCCTCATATTGATCGCATTGTCGATGCTGGTGCTGCCGGCCGCGGCGGCGCGCGCCGCGACCCTCGGCGACCCGCAAATCGGCTTTACCGCCGAGCGGGTGCTGGTGTTCGACGGGCGCAGCTATATCGGCCGAATGTGGAACATGCCGGGCGAGCAGCGCCACGAGCAGGAGTTGCCGTCGCTAAAGCCGATCTTTATCCTCCGCGCGGACAGTTCGGTCGGCGATGTTTTGCTGCCGCAGCTGCATACCGCGGTCGAATTCGATTTGCCCAAGGTGCTGGCGGTGTTGGGGCAGCCCGACTTGCTCGGCAGACCGGTCGGCAGCGAAACCGTCAACGGCATCGCTACGACCAAATACGAGGTCGACAAGGACATCCCCGACGGCCATCTCTCCGGGGCATTGTGGCTCAGCCGCGACGGCATCCCGATGCGTTGCGACGGCAGCTATACGAACCGCAAGGGCAAGGTGTCGACGGTCCATTGGGAATTGCGCCACGTTCAGATCGGCGAGCAGGATGCAAGCCTGTTCGAAGTGCCGTCCGACTACTCCAGATTGCCGCCCGAAGCAGCCGCCACACTGTTCGGGCTGCGCCTCGGTTCGCATCCAAAGCATTAGGCGTCGGCCACCGAGCCGACACCGGTTCCCCGCCTGGCCGGCGCACCGTTACGGTGCCGAACCATTGCTCCGGCGTCCCTTGAAGCGATCCCGCGAAGGGCTAGATAGGCAGCGAAACCAATCGCTTTGTGCGGCGTTCGCCGAAGCGTGCGGGCTGGCGCCTCTGGGATTTTTACAACGATGAAACGGGTTTTGGCGGCGTTCGTTTTGGCGGCCGGGCTTGTTGCAGCGGCGGGCGCCGTGGCGCCGGTGCGCGCCGGTGCGCCAATACCCGAGATTGGCGGCGCCGCGGTGACCAGCGTCGCGGGCGTCGTCAGCCATATCACTCCCGGCGTTGTCGGCATTTCCGTGCGCGGCGAGGTGCGCGAAGTCAACCCGCTGGCGCAGGACCCGCTGTTTCGTCAATTCTTCAACCTGCGCGACCAGCCGATCGAGCGCGAGACCGAGGCGGTCGGGTCGGGCGTCATCGTCGATGCCGAGCGCGGCTACGTGCTGACCAACAGCCACGTTGTCGACAACGCGACCAAGATCGAGGTGACGACAAAAGACAACCGGCGCTTTGCCGCCAAATTGATCGGCCGCGACACCGCGACCGACATCGCGCTGTTGCAGATCCCGGCCGAGAGCCTGACGGCGGTGCCGATCGGCAATTCCGACCGCTTGCAGGTCGGGGATTTTGTTCTCGCCGTCGGCAACCCGTTCGGATTGGGCCAAACCGTTACCTCGGGCATCGTCAGCGCGCTCGGCCGCACCGGGCTCGGCATCGAGGGCTACGAAGATTTCATCCAGACCGATGCGTCGATCAACCCCGGCAATTCGGGCGGTGCGCTTGCCGATCTGCAAGGGCGCCTGATCGGCATCAATACCGCGATCCTGGCGCCGGGCGGCGGCAATGTCGGGATCGGCTTTGCGGTGCCGATCAACATGGCGCGCGATGTGATGGAGCAGCTGATCCGCTACGGGGAGGTCAGGCATGGGCGCATCGGCGTGGCGATCCAGGATTTGACGCCTGATCTCGCGCGGGCTCTCGGCACGACGCACACCGAGGGCGCCTTGGTGGCGCGCGTCGAATCCGGCTCGGCCGCGCAACGCGCCGGGTTGCGTTCGAGCGATCTGATCGTCGCGGTCGACGGCGCGCCGATCCACAACGCATCCGAATTGCGCAACCGCGTCGGTTTGGCGCAGATCGGCGACAATCTCGAACTGACCGTGGATCGCGGCGGCTCCGAGCGCACGGTCGCGGTTCGCATCGAACAGGCGACCGCCGAGCGGCAATCCGGCGGGCGGCGCTGACCGCAGATGGCGACGGAAACTCCCTACCAGATCCTCGGCGTCAAACCGGCCGCGACGGCCGATGAGATCCGCAAGGCCTACCGCAAGCTGGCCAAGCAGCTCCATCCCGATCTCAACCCCGGCAAGCCCGAGGCCGAGGCGCGGTTCAAGGCGGTCTCCGCGGCGTATGATCTGCTGTCCGATCCCGAAAAGCGGGGGCGCTACGACCGCGGCGAGATCGACGAAACCGGCGCCGAACGGCCGCGTTATTCCTACCGGCCGCATGCCGAGGGAGCCGAGGGCTGGCGCTATCAGCCGCAGGGCGAGATGGATTTGAGCGATCTCGATGACCTGTTCGCCGCATTCGGCTCGGCCGGGCGCGGCCGGCGGGGTCGGTCCGGCACCGGGTCCGGCGAAGGGCTCCGCATGCGCGGTCCCGATCGCAGTTTCACGATGAACGTCGATTTCGCCGATGCCGCCAAGGGCGACAAAAAGCGCCTGTCGTTGAGCCCCGACGAGTGGCTCGACGTGACGATCCCGCCCGGGATCGACGACGGCCAGGTCCTGCGCCTGCGCGGCAAGGGCAGCCCCGGTTTCGGCGGCGGCGAGCCCGGCGATGCATTGATCGAGGTGCATGTCGGATCGCATCCGCTGTTCCGGCGCGACGGCGACGACATCCGGATCGAATTGCCGGTCAGCCTCGCCGAGGCGGTGCTGGGCGCGCGCATCCCGGTGCCGACCGTCACCGGCCCGGTGACGATGACGATCCCCAAGGAATCCGACACCGGTACGGTGCTGCGGCTGCGCGGCAAGGGGATCCAGCGTTCGGCCAACCCGGGCGACCAATACGTCACCTTGAAGGTTGTCATCGGCCATCCCACAGACCCGGAACTCTCCGAATTCGTCGAGAAATGGGCGCCGAGCCACGCCTTTGATCCACGCCGCGGGATGCCGCCGCTATGATCGCGCTGAACGAACTTTTGGGGCGGGTGCGCGGGCTCGACCGGCAAGAGTTGGTTCATTGGGTCGAGAATCGCTGGGTATTGCCCGAACAGCGCGGCGACACCTGGCTGTTTCACGAGGTCGATGTCGCCCGTGTCGAGCTGATCCGGGAAATTCGCCACGAATTCGCGATCGACGACGAGGCGGTGCCGGTGGTGTTGGATTTGCTCGATCAGGTTTACGGGCTGCGCCGGCAATTACGCCGCTTGTGCGACGCGCTGGAGTCGCAGCCGAACGACGTGCGGGAAGCGGTCAGGCGGGCGCTGCCGCCATCGCGCTGAGGCGAGGCCGTGGGCGACATCCCGGGATCGTCGGTCGCACCATCAGCTCGTCGCCCGCGCAAGCGAGGGTACAGGGAAATTCCGGTTGAAACTCAGCTGGTGTTTAACTCTTGGCGTGGCCACCAGAGATCGCCGTGCCCAGACTTGGCCCGAGCATCCACGGGGCCGCGACGGTCGCTGCGGCGTGCGATGAAGGCGTGGATGGCCGGGACAAGCCCGGCCAAGACGATAAAAGGTTGTAACTGGCAATCGATATAAAACCACCTTGTTTTCCCCGGACGGCCCTGCGCTTTCGCGGGAATGACGGTTCAACGTGATCCCACCCTCACCCGCCTCGCTGAGCGAGGCACCCTCTCCCGCAGTGCGGGAGAGGGATATCTAAACTAAAGTGTTTGAAAGCGGGCCTTGGCGCCGCGTTCGATCGCGGCGGCGGTCAGGCGCTCGATCTTGAGCCGGTGGCGCAGCAATTCGAGGATGCGCAGCTCCTCCTGCGTCGCCTCGCGGTCGGTCGCGACCAGATCGCAGGCGATCGCGTAGGCGGTCTCGCGCAGCTTTGGCGGCAACCCGGATTTGATCGCCTGCAACGTCTCGTCGAGCCCGTTCTCGCGGCTGATCAGCGCGATACAGTCATTGAACAGCCCGGGCAGGTCGCTCTGGTCGAAACCCTCGAAAACCGGCAGATGACCGATGATCTCGGCAAATGCGTGCAATTCGGAATCGGGCATGTTGCGGTCGGCCGCCGACACGATGACCATCGTGTAGATCAGCGCGCGGTGGTGGTCGAGCATGCACATCCTCTCCGTGTTGGCCGCGCTCACAGACCAAAACCGGGATCGACCTGTCAAGCCGTATCGGCTTTGCCGAGAAATTGCCCCGTCTGCACCGCCGCCTCGGCGAGCGATACCCGCGCGACGGCGACGCCATCGGGAAAGGCGGCGAGCAGCCGTGATGGCAATGCCCGGTCGAGGATCGCGAATACGCCACGGTCATCGGCGCGGCGGACGAGCCGGCCATAGGCCTGACGCAGCCGCAGCCGGGCGATCTGGTCGGAATATTGCGCGCCGCCAAACACTGGTTTTCGGGCGCGATGCAGAATATCCGGACGCGGCCAGGGCACACGATCAAACACGATCAGACGCAGCGAGCGGCCGGGGACGTCGACGCCGTCGCGAACCGCATCGGTGCCGAGCAGGCAGGAATCCTCCTCGGCGCGAAAGATGTCGACGAGGGTCGCCGTCGACATCGCCTCGACATGCTGGGCGAGCAACAGGATGCCGCGCGCTTCGAGCGCCGGGGCAATGCGCTGGTGCACCGCGCGCAGCCGCGCGATAGCGGTGAAAAGCCCGAGCGCGCCGCCGCCCGAGGCGACGAACAGGGCCGCATAGGCCGCCGCGATCTGGCCGATATCGTCGCGCGGAATGTCGGTAATCACAAAGACCCGCGTCTGCTGCGGGTAATCGAAGGGCGAGGCGATGCGCGCCGCGGCGGGTCTCGCCGGCAAATGGCGCAGGCCGGTCGCGGCCTCGGCCCCGCGCCACGCGAGATCGAGGTCGAGGTCGTCGACGCCGTCGGTCAATGTCGCCGAGGTGACGACGATGCCATGCGCCGGCCGCGCGACCCACTCGGCGAACGGGATGCCGGGGTCAACCCAGCTGCGCGTCACCGCGACATCGCTCTCGAGCCCGTCGATGCGGTCGAGCGAGAACCATTCGACGGTCTCGGGCCGGGCAGGCTCGGCGAGGTCGCGCAGCAACCGGGCCCAGGCGGCGAGCTGCTGATCGGCGCGCCGGTCGAGGCCGCGCACCACCGCGTCGAGCCGCTGGCGCAACCCCGGTTCGGGCGGGTTGTCAGGATCTTCGAGCCGGGCGCGCAATATCGCGGCAAGGCGCCGCAATGCCGCGGCAAGGCGGTCGAGCCCTTGCGCCAACGGCACGGCGAGATCGACCAAGCCTTCAACCGGCGGCCGCGCCTCGGCCTGCAGCCCATAGCCGGCGTCGGCGAGTGCCGCCCGCGCCAGCACCTGTTGCCGCACCAGGGCCAAAAACCCTTCGAAGCCCTGCGCGCCGCGGACCTCGCCAACACGCTGCGCCCAGCCGTCGCCGGGAAGGATGCGCGCGGCGCCGAGAACCTCGATCAGCGCCCGCGCGCCGTCATCGTCGCCTTCGACTAGATCGCCGATGCGCCGCCGCAGCCCGCGAGCGCGCGACCCGCGCGAACCCTCGGCGCCGATGATCCAGCGGCGCAGTTCGCGCCCCTCGCGACCCGACAGGCGGATAGAAAACGCATTGTCAGCGGCCTCCAGCAGGTGGTGACCTTCGTCGAAGACGTAGCGCGTCGGCACCGTGGCGTCGTCGAGCCCGCCAAGCGCTGCCTGGGTCATCACCAGCGCGTGGTTGGCGACGACGATGCGGGCGTTGCGCGCCTTGCGGATGTTCTTTTCGACAAAACAACGGCGGAAGTGCAGGCAGGCGGAGTGCACGCATTCGCCGCGGCGGTCGGCGAGCCCATTTACCCGCCCGCGGCCGATCAGCTCGGCGAGCCAGCCGGGAAAATCGCCGGCCACGAGATCGCCCGCCTCGGTGGCGCCAACCCAGCGGGCGATCAATCCGAGCTGCGCCGCCGCCCATCCCGGCCGCATCACGGCGGCGGCGGCAGCCTCCTCATAATTCAACAGGCACAGAAAATTCTCACGGCCCTTGCGCACGACGACGCGGCGGCGCTTCTGCGCCGGATCGGGATAGAGGCGATCGAGCTCGCCCGCGATCTGGGTCTGCAAATTGCGGGTAAAGGTCGATATCCACACCGCACCGCGGTTCTTCTCGGCCCACAGACTGGCGGGTGCGATATAGCCGAGGGTTTTGCCGACGCCGGTTCCGGCCTCGGCGAGCACTGCGTGCGGTTGGTCGCGCACCTCGCGCGGGGCAAAGGCGCCCGCGACGGCGGCGGCGTAATCCGCCTGCTGCGGTCGCGGCTCAGCCTCGACGCCGAGCAACCGGCCGAGCCGGGCGCGGGCCTCGTCCGGGCCCACCGGCTCATTGCCCGGCGGCGGCAGCGGCGCCGTCTCGGCCCATTCGGAAAGCCGCGTCCACACTCGCAAGCCCTGACGCCGCGCGCGCGGCTCGGCCGGCGGCAGCGCCGCCAAGACCGCCGGACCCCACAGCCATCCGCCGCGATCCATTGTCTCGGCGACGGAACGGATTTCGGCGTCGGCCTCTTGCCCGAGCGTTTCGAGCAATGCCCGCGCCGCGGTCGCGAGGGTGACGCAGGCCTCGGTCGGTCGGCGCGGCGGTGGCAGTCCCAGCGCCTCGGCGAGGCCGCGCGGCGTCGGCACGCAAAACCGCGCCGGATGGACAAAGGCGAAGAGCTCCAGCAAATCGAGCGCGGCAAAGCCCGGCGCATCGAGCCGCCGCGCGGTCGCGACCGCATGACACAACATCGGCGGGTCGATCTGAACCCGGCGGGCGGCTTCGGCCGGCGACAGCGCTTCGATCTCGCCTTCCGGGCTCAGCCAGACGACTTCGCGAAACCCCGCGACC
>DATMKU010000024.1:0-20924 GCA_035570935.1 Allostellaceae bacterium | reverse complement strand
CGTTTCTGGAATAACGAAGTAATGGACAATCTCGACGGAGTCCTAGAGACCATCCGACGAGAATTGGACGCTAGATAAGTTACCCTCTCCGCCCTTCGGGGGGAGAGGGAGGGGCCCGGCGCGCCGCGACGGGAGGGTGAGGTGGGCGCCGGCAAGCGCGGGGTTTCCCCCACCTCACCCCGACCCTCTCCGCCCCCAAGGGCGGCGAGGGAGATGCGACGAGGGGTGAGCATGACGAACACACTTTACTACGGCGACAACCTCGATGTGCTGCGCCACGAGATTGCCGGCGACAGCGTCGATCTGATCTACCTCGACCCGCCGTTCAACAGCCAGGCGAATTACAACGTCCTGTTCAAGAGCCCCGCGGGCAAGGCCGCCGACGCGCAGATCGAAGCCTTTGAGGACACCTGGCATTGGGGCGAGGAGGCCGAGCGCGCCTTTGCCGCGGTTCTCGCCTCGACCGCGACGCAGGCCGCCGAACTGCTGCGCGCGATGCGCTCGTTTCTCGGCGAAAACGACATGATGGCCTATCTGGCGATGATGGCCGTGCGCCTGATCGAGCTTCACCGTGTCCTAAAGCCGACCGGCTCGCTCTACCTGCACTGCGACCCCACCGCGAGCCATTATTTGAAGCTTTTGCTAGACGCTATATTCAGGCCACAGAATTTCCTTAGCGAGATTATTTGGAGGCGGACCGGCACACATTCGTCCGCACTAAGGTGGGGACCGGTGCACGATGTGATTTTCTTTTATGGGAGACAAGCCGGTGAGCATGCGTGGAACCGTCCTTACCAACCGCTGTCTGAAAAGCATCTCTCCTCCCATTACCGACGGGTTGATCAGCACGGCCGGCGTTACGAGCACGGTGAATTAACCGCCCCCGGAATCCGGCGCGGTAGAAGCGGCGCTATATGGCGCGGTTTCGACGTGACCGAGATTGGACGGCATTGGACGACAACGGTGGAGCGCTTGGATCAGCTTTTTGCCGAGGGCAGAATTTATCTGCCCTCCGATGGCGCGTGGCCGCGGCTGATCAGATACGAGGAAGATTCCAAGGGTCGGGCCATAGGTGACGTTTGGGAGGATATTTCCCCCATCAACATGCGAGCACGCGAACGTCTCGGCTACCCTACGCAGAAGCCGGGTGCCTTACTTGAACGAATAATCGCTGCGTCGAGCAATCCCGGCGATCTGGTGCTCGACCCGTTTTGCGGGTGCGGCACGACGATCCATGCGGCGCAGAAATTGGGGCGCGCCTGGGTCGGCATCGACATTACCCATCTGGCGATCTCGCTGATCGAGCGGCGGTTGAAGGATGCGTTTCCTGGCGTCACCTTCGAGGTTCACGGCACCCCGAAGGATCTGGAAAGTGCCGTCGACCTCGCGCGGCGCGACAAATACCAGTTCCAGTGGTGGGCGGTGTCGTTGGTCGATGCGCGGCCCTATGGCGGCAAGAAAAAGGGTGCCGATGGCGGCATCGACGGCATCCTGTTTTTCCGCAGCGACAGGGACAAGACCGAGAAGGCGCTGGTCTCGGTCAAGGGCGGCGACAATGTCGGGGTCAGCATGGTGCGCGACCTGATCGCCGTCGTCGAGCGCGAGAAGGCGGCGGTCGGCGTCTTGATCTCGTTAGCGTTGCCGACGCGCGCGATGGAGCGCGAGGCGTCGGCCGCGGGCCTCTTCGCGGGGCCGTTCGAGGCGGTGCCGAAAATCCAGATCATCACGCTTGCCGAATTGTTCCAGGGTGTGCGCCCGCGCATCCCGCGCATCGACGCCGCCGCCACCTTCCGCACCGCCGCCCGCGAAGCCACCGGCGCGCAGGGCCGGCTGCTGTGACCCGAGTGAGGTGGGCGTTCTGCTGAGCGCCGGGCTTCCCCCACCTCACCCCAGCCCTCTCCGCCCCCGGGGGCGGAGAGGAACAGGAGCGACGGGCGCTACTACCCCCTCTCCGCCTTCAGGGGGAGAGGGAGGGGCCCGCGCCGCAGGCGTGGGAGGGTGAGGTGGCGGCGACGGCGCGAGACGTGGGCACGCACGGGGTTTTCCCCCACCTCACCCCTCTCCGCCCCCGAGGGCGGCGAGGGGGATTTATCGGTCGGTGCTTTCTCAGTCCCGTTGCGGGTGCATTTGGAAGCCGGCGGGGCGGCCGGCGCGGCGGGCGGCCTCGACGGGGGGCAATGACGCGTCCCACAGATTGGCGTCGAAGCGCCAGCCATTGACCTGGTCGGCTTCACGCGAGACGACATAGAGCAACGGCGGCGCCATCTCGTCGGGTTCGACGAGGCGCGCGGCCCGCCCGTCGCGGCTCATTGCGCGCATTTCGTCGGCCATGCCCGGCGTGTTCGCGCCGGCACCGGGGTTGACGATGTTGACCGTGAGCCCGGTCCCCTCGGTTTCCTTGGCCCATACCTCGGTCGCCATTTCGAGTGCCGCTTTCGAGGCGCCATAGGGGTGGGTCCCGGCGCGGTTCATCGTGTCGAGCTTGGTCGTGACGTTGACGATGCGGCCCCACCCCCGCGCCACCATGCCGGATGCCGCGCGGCGCGCCAGCCGGTCGGCGGCGAGGTAGTTGGTCGCGACGACATTGTCGACGATCTCGTCGCCGACCTCCCAAAACTTTTGCATCGTCGGCCGGCGGTAGCGCGCCGGGTCGATATAGGTGAAGGTCAGCCCGGCATTGTTGACGAGAATGTCGATCCCGCCGAACCGCGCTTCGGCCGCGGCGACGACGCGGTTGCATTCTTGCGGGCGGCGCAGATCGGCGACCAGCGGGTAGACGCGGTCCGCGAGCGGCGTGCCGTCTAGCTCGCGCTCGATTGCAGCAACGTCGGTCTCGATATGGCCGACCGCCAGCACCCGGCAGCCGTCGCGCGCGAGCCCCAGCGCCATCGCCAGGCCGAGCCCGCGCAGCCCGCCGGTGACGATCGCATTGCGCTGTTCCATCACTCCCCCTTTGTTTGGTCACCACCGAGACGCAGAGAGCATCGAGCACTTCATTCTAAGCAAAGGTCCGTTGATCGGAACACCCATGCGCGGACTGCCGAAACCTCACTCCCTCTCCGCCCCTGGGGGCGGAGAGGGTCGGATGAGGTGGGGGAAGCCCCGCGCTTGCCGGCGCGCACCTCACCCTCCCATTGCGTCGCAATGGGCCCCTCCCTCTCCGCCCTTCAGGGCGGAGAGGGGAATCGTGGGTTCATCCGCACAAGTTTGCGATCGGCACGCCGCCGCGACGTCCTCGTCACGCCACCCGCTGCGCCCGCCAGCGGCCCGGGCCGAACTGGCTGCGGTTGAGGATGCCGGCGTTTTGATCGCCGGCGGCGCCGAGCAGTGCCGTGCCGCTCATCCGCCCGTCGCGGATTTCGCCTTCGAACAGGTACGAGATCGTGGTGCCTTCGTAGCGCGAGGAAAACGCCAGCCGCACCGCGGCACCGCGCAGCGAGCCGCTGACCGGCCCCTCGAAGCCGGCCGAGCGCTGACGCCCCGACAGATCGGAGCCGCGCTGCTCGATGCTGAGCCGATGGCTGCGGGCGCCGTGCAGAAAATCGACGCAAATTTCCCACTCGCCGCCGATCTCGACGGAGGCCGGCTGCGGCTGCTTCATCCGATCCTGCCGCGAGGTGCTGAGCACCGCCGCGATGGCGCCGCCGACTTGTGCCGCCTCGCCCGGCTGCAATTGAAACGGGTCGATCTCGATCGAATTCTCGGTCGCCGAATTGTCGTCGAGCATGATCCGCGGCGCGCCGTCGAGCGCCCGCTGCCGCAACCCGAGCCCGTCGATCGGATATCGCGCGCGGTCCCACGAAATCCGCAGCCGCGGCACGAGGTCGACCCCCTCAGGCGCGATCGCCTCACTCGCCGCACCCGGCAGCCGCCCGACCTGGTCGGCGATGGTGGCGAGGTCGTCATGCCATTTCTGCTGTTCGGCGGCGCCGTCGCGCTCGGCAAACCAGTGTTCTACCGCGGTCAACACACCGACGATGTCTTCCTTTGACACCTTCATCGGCCGGCCCAGCGCCTGGTGCGGCGAGGCGTTGCGCCACGCCGCCTCGACCAGCGGTTTGGCGCCGAGCAGCAAGCCGCTGGTCTGCGGGCCGCGCAGGAATTTGCCGCCGCTGTAGACGACGAGATCGGCGCCGCGTTCGAGCCACGGGCTCGGTCGTTCGAGATGCTCGGAGGCGGCGTCGACCATGATCGGGATGCCGCGCGGCTTCATGATCGCGGCGAATTCCTCGAGCCGCACCGGACACAGATGCTCCTGCTTGCCGAGCAGCACGACCATCGCCACCGGCTCGTCCAAGGCCCGGTCGAGCTCGGCGCGGGTGTCGATTTCGACGATGTGGCAGCCGATCATCCGCACCGCCTGGTCATAGGCGAAACGCTGGGTGCGCGGGATGACGACGCGGTTGACCATGCCGTCGGTAAACGGCAGGCGCAGCATCTTGACCGGGTCGTTGCCGGCGACGCAGGCGGCGGTCCCGAGCGCCACCGCCGCGGCGCTGCCGCAGGTGACGATGCCCCATTCGGCGCCGGTCAGCTCGGCGAGACGCCGGCCCGCCGCCTCCATCAGTTCGTCGAGATTGACAAACCAGCGCGACGCCGCGGCCATCGCTTCGCGCACCTGCGGCAGCATCAGGCTACCGCCATGCACCGTGCGCACGCTGCAGCAATTGATGAACGGCCGCACGCCCAGTGCCAGATAGGGGTTGGAATTGGCGCTCATGGCTTCTCCGCCGGAGGTTCGCCTTCGAGTATACCAGCGTTTTTCGAACGCCGGGTCGATGCCGCGCGGAGCGATTTCAATCCCCGAGTGTTTTCCCCGATGACGACTCGGTTTTAATTCTGGGGAAAGCAGCAGTTATGGCGGAAAAGCAGGAGAGCGGAGAACACGCGGGCGGCACCGGCAATGCGACCGGGTTCGGCTTCGACCAGGCGAGCGAAGCGGTTGAGAAGCTCCGTGGGGTCGTAGACCAGGCGTCGCGCTCGATCAAGGATTGGACGCAGGCCAGCGAGCAATGGGCCCGCGAGACGCAGGAGCGCGCTATCGAGGTCGCTAAGGAGCTGCGCGATCAAGGCGGGCGGGCGGTCGGTACCGTTTCGGAGACGGTTGAGCACAACCCGCTGACGAGCCTCGCCGTCGCGTTTGCCGTCGGCTTTCTGGTCGCCAGCCTGGTCAAGCGCGCAGGCTAGCGAGTCGCCGGGCCGGGCGCGCGGCGGTTGATCGTCGCTCGCCAAACGGGTATCTCGTGAGGTGTGACCGCCGCGCGCCAGCCGCCAAAAACCCAGCCGGAGAACGGGCTCGTCCTCTTCTCCGGCGGCCAGGATTCGTCGACTTGTCTCGCCTGGGCGCTCGCGCGCTTTGCCGAGGTCGAGACGATCGGCTTTGACTACCGCCAACGCCATCGCGTCGAGCTCGACTGCCGCATCGCGGTGATCGCGCGTCTGCGCCGCGAGTTCCCGGACTGGAGCAAGAGGCTCGGCCGCGATCACCTCGTCGATTGCGGCGTCGTGGGGCAGATCAGCGACACCGCGCTGACCCGCGACACCGCGATCGCGTTCGACAAGACTGGCCTGCCCAATACCTTTGTCCCCGGCCGCAATTTGATGTTTTTTGTGTTGGCGGCGGCGGTCGGCTATCGGCGCGGCGCGCGAAATCTCGTCGGCGGCATGTGCGAGACCGATTATTCGGGCTACCCCGACTGCCGCGACGACACGCTGAAAGCATTGCAGGCGACCTTGTCGCTCGGCATGGACCATCGCTTTGTGGTCCACACCCCGCTGATGTGGCGCGACAAAGCCGCGACTTGGGGGCTCGCCCGCGCGCTCGGCGGCGACGCGTTGGTCGAACTGATTCGCGAGGAGACCCACAGCTGCTATCTCGGCGACCGCGGCCATTCTCACGAATGGGGCTACGGCTGCGGCGACTGCCCGGCTTGCGGGCTGCGCCGCGCCGGATGGGAAGGGTTTACCGCGGTTCGAGACGCCGCCGAACCCGACAACGCGCTACGCCGCAATCCAACCCCCGATCGGAACAGCTCCCCTGCCTGAACGGGCGTTTGCCGGAGTGATCTGCAAATGCGGTACCTTACACTTTGCTGTGTTGCCCTCGTACTCACGGCTTGCTCTCTGTTTGGTTCGCAAGGCCCCTACATCGTCTACTTTCCGGAGCGCTCGGCGCAACTCGACTCCGATGCCCGCAGCTTGATCGCTCTCGCGGCGCAGCGGGCGAACAACGAGCCGGCGGCTCCTGTCACCGTTGTCGGCTACACCGACAGCGCCGGCAGTCCGCCGGCCGACGTGGCGTTGTCGCAGCAGCGCGCGCAGACCGTAGCCGACGCGCTGGTGGCGGACGGGGTCGCGGCGAACCGGGTGGTGCGAACGGGACGCGGCCAGACCGGCGATAATCCGGGTATCGCCAGCCGGCGGGTCGAAATCACCCTCGGCGGCGGCTGAAATCTCGTCCGTACCCGATCAATCGTCGAGCGAGGCGCCGTAGCGGTGGATGTGGTAGGGAGCCCGCGCCATGCCCGGGCAATGGCTGCCGACCACCGGTTCGAGCGCCTCGTAGAGGCGCCGGTTGTCGGCGTTGGCCGCGGCGAGCCGCTCGCGAGCCGCTTCGACCCGCTCGCTCAGCCGCGCGAGATCGACAGTCACGAGCCGGCGGTTGTCGACGATCATTCGGCCGCCGATCATGACGCTCGCAACCGCGGTCCCGTCCTCGGTGTGGACCAGCTGGTTGACCGGGTCGTTCAACGGCAGCCAATTTGGGTGGTCGAGGTCGAGCATGACGATGTCGGCTTTGTAGCCGGGCATCAGCCGGCCGATTTTACCGTCAAAGCCGAGGGCGCGGGCGCTGCCCTCGGTTGCCGCCAAGGCCGCCTCGCGGGTCGAGAGCCACCGCCGCCAATCCGGCCCCTGCACCTTGGAGGCGAGCGAGGCGAGCCGCATCGCCTCGTACATGTTCTGGTTGTCCGAGCAATTGGCGCCGTCGGTGCCGATGCCGAGATTGACCCGCCGTTCGAGCATGCCGCGGGTATCGGCGAGCCCGCCGCCGAGCCGCATGTTGCTGCCGGGATTGTGCGCGACCGAGGCGCCGTGGTCGCCGAGCCGGCGCATGTCGTCATGGTCGAGCCACACCCCATGCGCGACCGTGAAATGCGGCCCGAGCACGCCGAGCGCATCGAGGTGTGCCGTCTGGGTCATGCCGTAAAGGCGAATGCCGGTCACCGCCTGGACCTTCGACTCGGCGACGTGGCTGTGCAAGGCAACGTCGAACTCGCGCGCGAGATCGACGCAGCCCGATACGAACGCGTCCGAGCAATGGTGCGGGATCGTCGGCGCCACCGCCGGGCGCACCTGGTCGCGGTCGATCGACCAGCCGGAGAGGGCGGCGCGCATCCCGGCGAGCGTCGCCTCGGCCGGCGGCAGCCGCAATTCGGCGGCGCGCGCCTGCAATGCCGCCGGCAATGCCTCCATCAGACCCGGGATCGCCTCAAAAAAGCTGCGGTCGGCGACCATCGGCGCCACCACCGCGCGCATCCCGACATCGACATAGGCCTGCGCCGCCAGCGCCAGCCCCGCGGCGGTCGGCAATGGCCATTCGAAGGATAAATCGTAACAGGCGGTGCAGCCCTTCATGACCATCTCGACCGCACCCAGCTGGGTCGACAGATAGCGGTCGTCGAGGCTGCGGTTGCCGGTGATCCACGGTGCCGCGGTCAGCAAAAGTTCGAGCGTCCAGCGGTCGCCCATCCCTTTGCCGAGATTGCCGTGGCCATGGGTGTGCGCGTTGACGAGGCCGGGATGGAGGAGCCGGCGCTGGGCCGAGACCTCGGCCGCGTCGGCCGGCGCCGGGAGGCCGGGCGGGCCGATCTCGCGGATCGTGTCGCCCTCGATCAGGATGTCGCCGAAATCGGCGGTGCCGGCGGCGATGTCGAGCACGCGGCCGCCGCGCAGGATGGTCCAGGCCATGCTATCCTCCAGCTCGTGAAGCGCCCCGCATTTTAGATCATCACGATCGTCCTTTGGACGAGCCGGGGAGTCGCGGTGTGAGTTCGCGCCAGCCCGACGTCGCCGGTCCGATGACGCTCGCCCTCGGCGGTTATTCGGCGGCCATCAGCGGCTCCAGTGGGCTGCCGGATTTTTGCAATTCCTCAAACCCTCCCTGCTGGATCAGCCGCCCCTGGTCCATGACGAGGATTTGGTCGAAGGCCGAGGCGAGGCGCGGGCGGTGCAGACTGCACACCAAGCTGCGGCCGTCGAGCTCGTGCTTTAGCCGGTCGATGATCGCGGTTTCGGTAACCCCGTCGAGCACCGCGGTGGCGTCGTTGAACACCACGAGATCGGGCCGCTTTAGGATCGCCAGCGCAATCGCGATCTTTTGCCGCTGGGTTTCGGACAGGCGCAGGCCGCCGGTGCCGACCGGATAGTCAAGCCCGACGCCGATGATCGTTTCACGCAGCCCCAATTCGCCCAACAATTCGCTCATCGCCCCATTTATGCGGTCGCGGCTGCCGGCCTCGCTGCGCAGGATCGTGCCGAACAGCACGTTTTCCTGGATCGAAGCGGCGGCGTTGTAGCGCTCGGGATCGAAGAATTCGACCGCGCCGCGCAGTTCCTTTGGCAGCCCTTGGGCAAAATTGCGCCGCGCCTCGACGACGCGCTTTTGCATCGACTCGCCGACAAGGCCGAGCGGGTCGCGCGCCGCGACCAGCTTCAACCCGAGGCCGAGCAGCCGCAGCCGCTCCTCCGGCCGCAGGCTTTCCAACCCGGTTTTGTCGATGCGCCCCAGGATGCGCTCGAATGCCGGCAGTTCGTCGGCGCCGAGAAAGCTGAACTCCTCAAAGAACTGATGTTCGGGATGCATGCCGGAAAACAATTCGACGCTTGTCCGCGCCAGCTTTTCGCCGACGGCGATCAGATCGCGCGGCAGTTTGAGATCGGCGAGAACGCCCAGCACGTAATCGCTGCGGGCGAGCCCGTCGCCTTCGAAATCGGGCCCGATCGGGGTGCCAAACAGCAGGTTGGCGCCGACCGACGAATTGATGTTGTAGCGATCGGGGTCAAAACGCTCGACCAGGTGGGCCTGCTCGTTTTTGGCGAGCCGTTCGGCCAGCACCCGGCGGGCCTCGACGATGCGCGCAGCGATGTCGGGCTGCCGCTCGGGGTCAACCCGCCCGCGCAGCCCGAGAAGATAGACGTCGTTGTCCAGATCGACGAGCCGCAGCACCTCGAGGATGCGGGCCTCGAGCCCCGCCATGTCGGACACTCCCGCCTGCTCGTAGTCGACCCAATCGGCGGCGATGTCGTACTCGCTATTCGCCGATTGGCGCGCCTCCTCGAGCCGCCGGGCGCGCTCTGCCCGCGCTGCACCGTCGCCGTCGTCGATCTCGTGCGGGTGGTGGCGCAGCCCGAGCAGCAGGTTGTCGCGCACGCTCACCGACAGCAGATAGCTTGTCGGGCCGACATAGCCGATGCGGCGACCCGACACCGCGAAGGGCAGCGTGGTCAGGTCGGCGCCGCCGATCGTCAGCCGCCCGCTCGTCGGACTTTCGAGCCGCGCCATCAGCTGCGGCAGCAGGTTCCGGCCGCTGTTGCTTTGGCCGACGATCCCGACATCGGCGCCGAGCGGAAACGCGAAGTCGACGCCTTCGAGAAGATGGATGCCGTCGGGGTCGACGACGTCGACATTGCCGGCCGCGACCTCGCCGGCGAAGGGCTCGACGCGCTCCGGGATTTCGAGCAGCAAATGCCGGTCGACCATGTCGGCAACATTAAACTGCTCGACGACCTGCTCGTACTTGATCGCGACATCCTGCTGGTTCTGGTAGTAATTGAGCAGCTCGTTCCACGGCGACGACATGTCTTTATAGGCGGCGAGCACGGCGACGAGCGCGCCGAACGATAGGCTGTGCTTAATGACGAAATATCCGCCGATAACGAAGAAAAAGAACGGTGTCAGATTGCCGATCAAATTATTTAAGAATTTGACAAAAAATTTGCGATTGTAGATCTCAAGCCGAAGATCATAAATTTCGCCGAGGCGCTGGGCGATCTCCGCCAGCTGGTATTGCGCGCTGTCATTGACCCGGATCTCGACGCGGGCGGCGATGGTTTCGCCGATGCGGTCCGAGAGACCGCGGATCTTGCGCACCCGAGCGCGGCCGAGGGCGCGAATGACGCGCTGCATCTTTGGGATCAGGTAGCCTTGCAGCGGATAAAAGGCCAACGCCGCGGCCCCTAGCACCGGGTTCTGCACGAACATGAAGAACAGGATGGTCAGCAAGGTCCCGGCCTGCGAGATCGGCACCGCATAGGCTTCGCCGACAAAGCCGCCGACCGGCTCCAGCTCGGCGGTGATCATCGCGACGATCTGGCCCGAGGCGACGCGATCGAAGTGGTGCAGCGGAAAGCGCAGCACGCGCTGGTAGAGCTCGTAGCGCAGGCGCCGCAGCATGCGCTCCCCGAGCTGCCCCTTTTTGACGTTGACGTGCAGCTTGAACCAGCCGTTGACCAGGATCAGCAGAAAAAAAACCAGGCACAGCGCCAGCAAATAGGGGATCTGGTCGAGTTCGATGCCGAAATACGATTGCGGGAAATGCTTGCCGGAGATGGCGCGATTGATGATCTGTTTTGGCAGGTCGAGCGACCAGTAAAGAAACGGAAACGACAGCAAGGTCATGACGACGACATAGACCTGCTCGCGCCAGCTGTAGCGCAGGATGAAGCCGTAGACCGAGGGTTCGAGCCCGTCGGTTTGGCCCCGCGGCAACAATCTCTGGGCGAGCGCGGCGAAAGGCAGCCTCCCCGCCATCTCCGAGACAAAGCCCCGCAAGGATCGCATCTATGCCTCTCCGTCTGCCACCAGTATCGCCTTTTCGTCGGCTGAACGGATTTCGGCAACAGCCGATTTCGCCGCTCGGCGCCGTCGCGCCGCAGGCCGCCCCGCGGCCCGGAACTTTTGCCACCGCGGCGCAATTTCTCCAACAGGACCCGGGCCCGTTAGCGGAATTTAATCAAGGTCGCCCAAGATGACAGTCAATAGAATTCGCTCCGGGCCGGCGAGCGCCGCCTGTGCGGCACTGTTGCTTGCCCCGGCTGTCGCCGCGGCGAGAGCTCCGGCGCGGCCGGCGGCCGCAATCTCACCCAGGGCAGTAGGAGGCCGGCCCGATCGCGCTGCCGAGCCTCGCCCCACTGGCTCAGCATGTGCTGCCGGCGGTCGTCAACACCTCGGTCCAGCTAAACCAGCAGGCGGCGATGCAGGATCAAACCGGCGGCGCCGATCAGGACGAAAACGCCGGAACCTTCCCACAACAGCGGCCAAAGGGTACGCCATCTGACCAATTCCTGCGGCGCTTTTTCCAGAATCCATTTCCTGTCCCGAGCCAGGGGCAAAAAATCTTGGCGCTCGGCTCAGGCTTCATCATCGATCTCCAGGGTTACATTGTCACCAACAACCATGTCGTCGCCAACGCCGAGAAGGTCACCGTCATCTTTCGGGACCAGAGCCGGCATCCGGCCAAGGTCGTCGGGCGCGACGCGGCTAAGAACGGCAACATCCTGCTGCTGATCAACCGGCAAGGGGCCAGCGAATTCGTCGGTTTGTCGATCCAAGACAGCGTCCCGGGCAGCGCCGGATGAGGCTGGTGTTCAGCGGCTAGCCTCGCCTAGGTTGACCATCCGAATGTCGCCATCGGGCGAAAAGGCGACGCCAACCGCCGTAAAGGCATGCTCGATCGCGTCGAGGCTCGCAGCATCCGGCACCCGGCGTTCCAGTTCGAAATCGTCGATGTCGCGCTGGGACACAGAAGCGGCGGCGGCGAGCTTGGCCAGCGACCAGCCGAGCAGCGCCCGCGCGGAACGGCATTGGGTGGCGGTAATCATCGCGACCCGTGCCGTGGCCGGCATCGCAGCCGTCCAAGGCGCGAATGAGGGCACCCTCGTCACGGGCATCGCCCTCGATCATGTCTGCTCCCGGGGAGATCCAGGGCGCGGGCCTTCGAGCGAACCAGGGCAACGACGGAATGGCCTTTTGCCAGGGCGTCGCGGACGATCAGCCGTCCGGTTCCGCCCGTTGGACCCAAAACAACAACCTTCATGTTCGATCTCGATCTTCATTGGTGTGAACGTCGCGGTTCACGCCGTCACGGCCTTCTGGGCCGCCGCGAAGACGTCGCGTGCGGATGTCGTACCCGCTACGTGCTCCGTACCCTCGACTCCGAGGTCCATCCATCCTGCATTCACGGCCTCAAACATTTCTTCGGCAGGTCCGGTGTGGCCCTTCGGGATGCCGAACTGCTCGAACGCTTCCGCCCACCCTGCACGCGGGACTGCAACGGCTTTCACGTCGAGATTCAAGACGTCGCCCAATTGCTCCGCGACTTCATCCGCGCTGATCATCGAACCAAGCTCGACGACGCGCTGTCCTGACCACGCTGGCCCGGTCAAAAGGGTTGCGACTTCCGCGCCGATGTCGTTCGTCGCGACCATGGTCGATTTCCGGTTTGTCGGATTGTAGTAGACCGGTAGCGTTCCGCCCTGGGCGACCTGCAAGCCGTAGAGGAAGTTTTCGAAGAAGCCACCTGGGCGCACAAATGCGATTGGGAATGTCAGGTCCCGAAAACCTTGCTCCAGAAGCGACAAGGCCGTGATCATCCCGAGCCCGCTGGTCCTGTTCGCACCCATCGACGAAAGCGCTACCACCCGCGGCGGCGCTGCCTTGGTGAGCGCCTCGACATAGTTCGCAATCACGCCCTTGGCTTCTTTGTAATCGGCCGCGGGGGCCCAGACAGCCGGCAACATGACAAACGCGCCTTCGACGCCTTCAAGTGCCCGCCTGATGGCGGCCGAGTCACTCCAATCACCGTCAACCAGTTCCACGCCCTGGTTCGCCCAGCTTGACGCCTTCTCGCGATTGCGGACTAGCGCGCGTACTTCCTTGCCGTGCGCCAACAGATGTTCTGCCGTTGCGCCGCCCACTTTTCCCGTGATTCCCATTACTAAAAACATGCGTTTTCTCCTGATCTTGAGGAACAGAGCACTGCCCGTGTTGATTCAACGGATGAGCGGCAGAATGGCGCGGATTCGGGGATCGCGCGCGTAGAGGCCGCCCCATGTCATCACGCCCAGAAGCAGCGAAACGATTTCCGGCGGCGATCCCAACTCACCGATGCGGACATGGGCGCAGATGGCACCTCCCAAAAAGCCCGTCACTAGGATCGCGCCGAGGACGGCGGTGGCCGGGATGGCGTAAAGGAGGGCGCAGACGAGGATGATCGGACCCACGACATGGGTCAGGTCCATCGCGAACCCGGTTTCCTGCAACATGCTCGCGATCTGTGCCGGCGCGAAAAGCTGAATAGTGCCGTCTGCCACCAGAGCGATAACGACAAACGCGCTCATTATCCGGCCGGCCCACAGGGCGCGATGCAAGGTCATAGTTTCAGGCACCTGATGCAGGTTCATAGTTTCGGACACTTGTCATTCTCCGATGGGGGGATCCCATATTCGGAGCTTACTGTGTCTCTTAGGTATGATAAACACCGAGGAAATGAACTCACTGTTCTCTCTGTGGTGAACAATACCGAGGCACGAAAATGCAGAATCTCGAACCCATCCTCATTTTCATAACGGTAGCGGAAATGGGGAGCTTCACCCACGCAGCCGATAGCCTGGGCATTCGGAAGGGAAGGGCCTCAACGGCGGTCCGGAAGCTGGAAGAAGATGTCGGCGTCAGGCTTCTGCACCGGACGACGCGCAGCGTGCAGTTGACGGAAGACGGACGCGTATTTCATGCACGGGCCCGCGATCTGCTCGCAGGCGTTGACGATCTCCACTCAATGTTCGCAGGCGATCGCGTGGCACTTCGCGGGCGTCTACGCGTCGATCTTCCGACCGAGGTGGCACGGACAACGATCGTGCCGGCCTTACCGGATTTCATGGCGACTCATCCAGAGTTGGAGCTGGAGGTGTCGAGTACGGATCGGCAAGTCGATCTGGTTCAAGAGGGGTTCGACTGTGTATTGCGGCTTGGACCCATTGGGGACGAGACGCTGATTGCCCGCCCATTGGGCCTGTTGCGCATGGCCAACGCTGCCAGTCCCGCCTATCTTGCGCGCTATGGCGTCCCTCAATCGCTGGGAGATCTCCAGCGCCAGGAACACCGGACAATTCACTTTGGGACGACGCTGGGCGCAAGACCCTATGGATGGGAATATCCGGACGGCGAAAGTTACGCGACACTTCAGTTGCCAGGTGCGCTGCACGTCAACAGCGCACAAACCTACGAAGCCGCTGCCCTCGCCGGTCTTGGCCTGATTCAGGCGCCACTCTTGGGGATTGGCCGATACTTAGAGAGTGGAGCGCTGGTGGAAATTCTACCCGACTTTGGTCGCCGGTCGCTTGCCGTGTCCCTCGTAGTAGCGCATCGGCGCAACCTGTCGCGCCGAGTCCGCGCATTCATGAAATGGATCGAAAATGTGCTCGCGCCCTACCTAGAATAGCGAAACGAACCGCTTATGCTTGGGCATTTCTCCTTCTCTGCGGCCTTCACGCGTTCACCTTTTTCAGTGCAATCCAATTGCCACGGCGGCTCGTCTAGATCGCGGTTGCCGTGTTTGGGTCATACTCTGGAAACATTGGCGACGAAGGAATGGTTTCCCCCCGGGGCGGGCAGGGGGGCGGCGTGGCGTCCGGCCCTCGAAATCCGCAAGCCCGCCATTCCCGCAAACCCGGCGTCAATTTTGCCTAAGCCAGATTATGATGGCGCCGAAGATCGGGTGGGAGGCCTCGTCATGGTCGATTTTGCGGGCAGCCATGTCGTCGTGACCGGCGGGACCGGGAGCCTCGGCCGCGCGGTCGTTGCGGCCTTGCGCGCCGCCGGCGCGGTCTGCCATGTGCCCAATCTGGTGCCGGCCGAGCTTGCGGATCTCCCCTATGCCAGCGACGCCGGCGTGCACATCGCGCGCGATGTCGATGTCGCCGACGAGGGCGCGGTCCACGGTTTTTACCAGGCGCTGCCGCCGCTGTGGGCCTCGATCCACCTTGCCGGCGGGTTCGCGATGGCGCCGGTCGCCGAGACCTCGGCGGCCGATTTTACCGCGCAGTTTCGGATCAACGCGTTGTCGTGCTTTTTGTGCTCGGCGGCGGCCGTCGCCGCCTTCCGCACGCGCCGGGAGCCGGGCCCCGGCGGCGCCAAAGGCGGACGGATCGTCAACGTCGCCGCCCGGCCGGCGCTGGAGCCGCGCCTCGGCGCTGGGATGATCGCCTATACCGCATCCAAATCCGCGGTCGCGGCTTTGACTCAGGCGCTGGCCCAGGAAACCGTCGACGACGAGATCTGGGTCAACGCGGTGGCGCCCTCGATCCTCGACACGCCGGCCAACCGGGCGGCGATGGCGGGGGCGGATTTCAGCCGATGGGTGATGCCGGCGGATATCGCCCGGCTGATCGCCTTTCTCGCCTCTGCGGAAAACCGGGTGACCCGCGGCGCGGTCATCCCGGTCTACGGCGGATCGTGACCAGGCGGGGCCCGGAAATATCCTCGGCCAAACCGACGGCAGAGGCGGGCTTCGGCGGTGTAATGGTGCCAGATTCCTGAGGAAAGCGCGCGCCCGGGCGAGTCGATCTCCGCCAATTGCTCATCTTGCGGCGCAGCATAAGCCCCCACATTTTGCATAACCGATTGCAAAATATGATATTGCATCGCAGCAAATGTGATTATATCTGTTCTAAACTGAGTTCGGACGAGTTTACACGGGGCCTCGGATGAAACAGCGCATGGTTCGCCTCGATCGCATCGCCAACGAGATGAATGCCTGGCTGCTCGCGATCGCCATCGGTTTGGGGATGCTCGACTTGACGGTACTGGTCGCCAAATGCCTCCCGGCTTTGCCGCCGACGCCGGTGGCCGCCGCCGACGCGCCCGCCGACCATTCCGCCTCGCCGCCGCCGTCTTCGGCGGCTCCCGCGGCGCCGCGAAGTTGACGGGCGAGCGTATCCGAGGCGACGAGCGGAGCCGAGAAACTGCGAGGCCTCGACACCGCTTTCACTAGTTTTGGAAACGAGTTTATAAATCTCATATAGCATTCCCGGTCGTTTCCATTGCTTCACAAGCTTTCACTTCTACCCGCTCGTGCGGCGCGAGTTCTACTCGCGATCCCGAAGCTGTGCCGGCGGCCCAGGCGGAGGTGTGCGGCCGGTTTTATCGGGTCATGCATGCGCGCAATGCAGGCCTCGCGGGCAAATCATGGTTGGCGCTCATCATCAGCTGGCTCAGGATACTGTGCGCTGCACTAGCCACTTCCTCGGAGCAGATCATGAGCGCGCATATGACCCCTGAGCAGGTTCGTTCAAAAATCGACCATCCGATCGTCGACGGCGACGGGCATTGGGTCGAATACGATCCGGTGTTCAGCGACAAGATGCGCAAGGTCGGCGGCGATCTCGCCGCGGACGGCTTTTTGAAGGCGATGGGGACGACCCGCGAGTCGCTGTCGCTATCGCCGGCCGAGCGCCGGCACAAAAGGCTCGGTCAGCAGGCGTTTTGGAGCCGCCAGGCGGAAAACACCCTCGACCGCGCCACCGCGATGATGCCCAAGCTGCTCTACGACCGCCTCGACGAGCTGGGTCTCGACTTTGTCATCGTCTACCCGACCGCCGGGCTGCGGCTTCCGCGGATTCAGGATGACGCCGCGCGGCGCGCCGTCATCCGCGCCTACAACATCGTCTCGGCCGATTATTTCAGCGGGCTTGGCGACCGGCTGACCCCGGCCGCGATCATCCCGATGCACACCCCAGACGAAGCCATTGCCGAGCTCGAATTCGTCACCCGGCAATTGGGGTCGAAGGTCGGCATGTTCGGCAGCAACCTCGCCCGCAAGGCGCCGGCCGCGGCAGCCAACGACCCCGACAGCGCGCGCTTTGCGGTGTGGTACGACGTGCTCGGCCTCGACAGCGACTACGATTACGACCCGGTCTGGGCGAAATGCGTGGAATTGGGCATAGCGCCGACCTTCCACAGCGCCGCCAGCAACCAGGGCCTGCGCCTGTCGCCGACCAATTTCTGCTACAACCACATCGGCCATTTCGCGGCGGCCGGGCATGCGACTGCCAAAGCGATTTTCCTCGGCGGCGTCACCCGGCGCTTTCCGGAATTGCATTTCGCTTTCCTCGAAGGCGGTGTCGGTTGGGCCAGCCAATTGTTTGGCGATTTGATCGAGCATTGGGAGCGGCGCAGCGCCCGCGCGCTCGAGCGCATGCATCCCGACAAGCTCGACCGCACCAAATTGGCGGGCCTCGTCGAGAAATACGGCTATACCGACATCGCCGCCGCATTGCGCGAGCGCGGTGGGCTGCCCGACCCCGAACAAGCGTATCTCACCGGCGGGATCGAGAACGTCGATGATTTCTCGGCCTGCAAGATCACCCGCAAGGAAGACTGGGTCGATCTCTACGCCAAGCCCTACTATTTCGGCTGCGAGGCCGACGACCGGATGAACGCCACCGCGTTTGGCCGCACTAACCCGTTCGGATCGAGGTTGAACGCGATCTTCAGCTCCGACATCGGGCATTTCGACGTGATCGACATGCGCCACCCTTTGCCCGAGGCCTATGAGCTGGTCGAGGACGGCCACATCACCGCGGGCGACTTCCGCGACTTCACCTTTGAGAACGCGGTGCGGCTGTGGGGCACGCAAAACCCGCGCTTTTTCGAGGGCACCCGCGTCGCTAAGGAGGCCGCCGCGGTGCTCGCTTCGGCGCAAACCCCAGCCCGCGCCGCGGCCGAATAACCCCGGCCGCATCCTTCTCGACCCGGCACCGCCGCAAGACGGCGCTGTTCTTTTTTGGCGCGCACGCGGAAGTGATTTTCTTCTCGTGCGCGCCCGTGCGCGGCGCGGGGCAAACATGACCTCGAGATTGGTGCCCGAGATCGACTCGAGGACCTTGGAAGGTCGCTCGCCTTTTACATCGGCGTTGTCGGGTTCGGTGTGTTGTTCGAGCGGCCGGAGGAGCGTTTTGCCTATCTCGACCTGGCCGGGGTTAACTTGATGCTGCAGGAAGCGGCGGGACCAGGCCGCCGCTTTCGAACCGCACCGCTCGAACATCCCTATGGCCGCGGCGTCAACTTGATGATCGAGGTCAGCGCGGTCGATGCACTCCATGGCCGCGTCCAAGCGGCGGGATGCGAAATCGTCATTCCGCTGGAAGAGCGCTGGTATCGAGTAAACGAATTCGAGAATGGACAGCGGCAGTTCGTCGTGGCCGATCCCGACGGCTACCTGCTGCGGTTTTTTACCGAACTCGGCCAGCGCCCGGCTATGCCCGGGCATGCTCGGGCGTAAACCGGCTGATCGTCCGACCACGCCGCCTCTCGATCCGGCGCGACCCGCGAGGTGAATTCCCGCCAAGGCTGGTGCGGCGCGAACAGCGATGCTATCTCGCGCGGTCACCGTCGTGAGGCATCATGGACAATATTCTCGACCGCCTGGACGAAAAGCGCAAAGCAGCGCGGGCGGGCGGCGGTGCGGGTCGCGTCGAGGCGCAGCACCGCCGCGGCAAGCTGACCGCGCGCGAGCGGATCGAATTGCTGCTCGACCCCCATTCGTTTGAGGAATGGGACATGTTCGTCGAGCACCGCAGCCACGATTTCGGCATCGACGAGCATCGCATCCCGGGCGATGGCGTCGTCACCGGCTATGGCACGATCAACGGCCGGCTGATCTTTGTGTTCAGCCAGGATTTCACCGTGTTCGGCGGCTCGCTCTCCGAGGCGCATGCCGAGAAGATCTGCAAGATCATGGACCAGGCGATGAATGTCGGCGCCCCGGTGATCGGGCTCAACGATTCGGGCGGGGCGCGCATCCAGGACGGCGTCGCCTCGCTCGCCGGCTATGCCGAGGTGTTCGAGCGCAACGTCTTGGCCTCGGGGGTGGTGCCGCAGGTGTCGCTGATCATGGGGCCGTGCGCCGGCGGTGCAGTCTATTCGCCGGCGATGACCGACTTTATCTTTATGGTCAAGGACACCTCCTACATGTTCGTGACCGGGCCCGAGGTGGTGCGCACCGTCACCCACGAGACCGTGACCCAGGAGGAGTTGGGCGGGGCGTTGACCCATACCGCGCGCTCGGGGGTGGCCGACCGCGCCTTTGAGAACGACGTCGAGGCGTTGCTGGAATTGCGCCGGTTTGTCGATTTTCTCCCGGCCTCGAACCGGGTGCAGCCGCCGTTGCGGCCGACCGCCGACCCGTGCCATCGGGTCGAACCGTCGCTCGACACCTTGGTGCCGAGCAACCCGAACAAACCCTACGACATCAAGGAACTGATCCTAAAGGTCGTCGACGAGGTCGATTTTTTCGAAATTCAACCCGATTTCGCCCGCAACATCGTCGTCGGCTTTGCCCGGATGGAGGGCTCGACGATCGGCATTGTCGCCAACCAGCCGATGGTATTGGCGGGCTGCCTCGACATCGACAGCGCGCGCAAGGCGGCGCGGTTTGTCCGGTTTTGCGACTGCTTCAACGTGCCAATAGTGACCTTTGTCGACGTGCCGGGGTTTCTGCCGGGAACCGCGCAGGAATATGGCGGCATCATCAAGCACGGCGCCAAATTGCTGTTCGCGTTTGCCGAGGCGACGGTGCCGAAGGTGACCTTGATCACGCGCAAGGCTTATGGCGGCGCCTATGACGTGATGAGCTCGAAGCATCTGCGCGGCGACGTGAATTTCGCCTGGCCTTCGGCCGAGATCGCGGTCATGGGGCCAAAGGGCGCGGTCGAGATCATTTTTCGCGCCGATCTCGGCGACGCCGCGGCGATCGAGGCCCGCGCGCAAGAATACCGCGAGAAATTCGCGAACCCATTTGTCGCCGCGAGCCGTGGCTTTATCGACGACGTGATCCCGCCGCATGACACCCGCCGGCGCCTGGCCAAGGCACTCGCCATGCTGCGCGGCAAACAGCTGACCAACCCCCCCAAAAAACACGACAACATCCCGCTGTGACAGCGTTGGAGACCAGACGAAACAGATCGAAAGAGGGGCGGTTCTGGATTCACCTGTTCGCGCTGGGCTTTGCACTCGGGTATTGAGCAGGACGATAAAGGCGGAGACGCTGATCGCGTAGGCCAGCCGCAGGATATGAAAGCCGACCCCGAAAAGCGAATCGAAGGCGCGAGAGCATGGCCGCGACCGAGCTCACCGCCGCGATCCCCGGCTGTGGGCGCGGGATCGCTAATCGTGTCATTCGGCCTGCCGCAATTTGCCGACATCGGCGGCGGTGACGTTAGACGAGACGCCGCCGAAACGGTCGGTCACGAAATTCGCGACGGCAGCGATCTCGGCATCGGAATAGGCCTTGCCGAACGCCGGCATGAACACCTGGCCTTGCGCGGTCGAAAGGTTGACGCCTTGCAGTACCGCCAAGATCACATTGGTCGCGGCCGGGTCGGAGACGCTGCGATCGCCGACGAGGTCCGCGTGCTGCCAGATCGTGCCCTTGCCGTCAAAGCCGTGACAGCTGGCGCAGGCGCCCTCGAAGACGCGCTGCCCCGCGCCAGGGCTGCCGCCGGCGACGAGCGTCAGCGGCGGCTTCGGCGGCGACGCCGGCCAGGGCACCGCGGCCGGGTTGTCGCTCTCGGCACTCGCCGGAACGCTCTTGACGTAGGCTGTCATCGCCTGGATGTCGTCGGCTGTCAGAAAACGCAGGCTGTTGCCGACCGCCGGGCTCATCGGCCCGCCGGCCGAGCTGCGTTCGGGCGCATGGCCGTCGGCGAGATATCCGCCGAGTTGCTGATCCGACCAACCGCCGATGCCCCGTTCGCGATCGGCGCTGATGTCGTAGGCCTTCCACTCGTCGATCACAGAGCCGCCGAATTTCCGGCTCTGATCGGGGGCCATCGCCAGGTTGGTCGGGGTGTGGCAATCGTCGCAATGG
>DATMKU010000023.1:0-10879 GCA_035570935.1 Allostellaceae bacterium | reverse complement strand
GGGTAGTTGATCTCGCCGACATCGGGCTCGTTGCGGCCGGGGTTGCCGGCGATCTGGATGTGCGGATAACGTCCGGCGAGCGCGCGAATATGGTGGGCGAGATCGCCCTCCATGATCTGCACATGGTAGAGATCGAGCTGCAATTGCAGATTAGGGTGCCCGACGCGGTCGATGACCGCCATCGCTTGGGTTGTCGTGTTCAGGAAATAGCCGGGGATGTCGCGGTTGTTGATCGGTTCGATGATGACGGTGATGCCCTCGGGCGCTAGCCGCTCAGCCGCGTAGCGCAAATTGGCGATGTAGGTCCGCTCCGCCTCGGCGCGATCGCGGCCGTCGGGCCACAACCCGGCCATCGCGTGCAGCAATCGGCAATTCGTCGCCTTGGCGTAGGAAAGCGCCCTGTCGACCCCGGCGCGGAATTCCTGCTCGCGCCCCGGTAAAGCCGCCATGCCGCGCTCGCCCGCCGCCCAATCGCCGGGCGGCATGTTGAACAAGGCCTGGGCGAGGCCGTGCTTCTGAAGCTGCGCCGCGACGGTTTCGGGCGGATGATCATACGCGCCGAGATATTCGACCGCCTTGAACCCGCATTCGGCCGCGGCCGCAAAGCGATCGAGAAAATCGACCTCCTGAAAGATGAAGCTCAAATTGGCGGCGAATTTCGGCATGCGAGAGGCCTCCCCGGCGGGGTCGATCGGATGGCTTGCCGGCTCGTTTGCGGCAGGCGCGACACAACGTTACTCTTTCCCGGCGTGCGAGCGAAGGCAAGGGAGGCCGCAGGTGCCCGTATTGTTGGGAGCGATCGCCGACGATTTCACCGGCGCCACCGATCTGTGCAACACGCTGGTGCGGCGCGGCATGCGCACCGTGCAATTGATCGACGTGCCAGCCCGCGGCTGCGCGATCCCCGATGCCGAGGCGGTGGTTGTGGCGCTGAAGAGCCGCACGATCCCGGCCGTCGAGGCGATCGACAAGAGCCTTGCCGCCCTCGCCTGGCTGCAACGGGCGGGGGCGCGGCAGTTCCTGTTCAAATACTGCTCGACCTTTGATTCGACCGATGCCGGCAATATCGGCCCGGTCGCCGAGGCGCTGATGGCAGCGCTCGACACCGATTTCACCTTGTTCTGCCCGGCCTTTCCCGAAGCAGGGCGGACGATCTATCGCGGCTACCTGTTCGTCGGCGAGGTTTTGCTGTCCGAATCGGGAATGCGCGACCATCCGCTGACGCCGATGCGCGATCCCTCGCTGGTGCGGGTGTTGCAGCGACAAAGCCGCGGCCGGGTCGGGCTGGTGCCGGAGGCGATCGTCGCGCGCGGCGCGGCGGCGATCCGCGACGCTTTCGCGGCATTGCGCAAGGACGGTTTCGCCCATGCGATCGTCGACGCGATCGCAGACCGCGATCTCGAAGCCATCGGCGAGGCCGCGGCCGATTTCAAACTGATCACCGGCGGTTCCGGCATCGCCCTCGGGCTGCCCGAGAATTTCCGCCGCCGCGGGCTGCTCGGCGACAGCGGCGGCGCCGACACCCTGCCGGCGATTGACGGACCGGCCGCGGTGTTGTCGGGTTCGTGCTCGACCGCGACCTTGGCGCAGGTCGCCTATATGCGCGAACGCGCGCCGGTCTTTACGATTGACCCGATCGCCGCCGCCGAAGGCGCGGTGGCGCAGCAGGCGCTCGCCTGGGCAAAGCCGCTGCTCGGCGACCGCCCGATTCTGATTTCGGCGACCGCACCACCCGAGAAAGTCGCCGAGGCACAGCGCCGGCTCGGCCGCGAACGCGCCGGCGCGGTCGTCGAAGAGACCCTGGCGGCGATCGCGCGCGGGCTCGCCGATGCCGGCATGCGCCGACTGGTCGTCGCCGGCGGCGAGACCGCGGGGGCGGTGGTTCAGGCGCTCGGCGTCACCGGGTTGCGGATCGGCCGCCAAATCGACCCAGGCGTGCCGTGGACAGTCAGTCTCCCCGGCAGAACCGGCGAGCCGGCCTTGGCGCTGGCGCTCAAATCCGGCAACTTCGGCGCCCCCGACTTTTTCCTGCGTGCCTTTTCGGTCCTGGCCGGAGAGCAAGGATGACTGCCCATTTCAGTGTCATTGCGAGCGAAGCGAAGCAATCCCGACCCGCCGCGCCACTGTTCGCGAGATTGCCGCGTCGCCTGCGGCTCCTCGCAGTGACCACAAATCCTTGAAAAGAGGAGCCGCAGCATGAGCGACGCGAAACAGCGCGAGGCGATCTGCGCGATCGGGGCGTCGATTTTCGACCGCGGGCTCACCGCCGGGTCGTCGGGCAACATCAGTGTGCGCGTCGAAGACGGGTGGCTGATGACGCCGACCAACGCCTCGCTCGGGCGGCTCGACCCGGCGCGGTTGTCAAAGCTCGACGGCGCCGGCAGGCTCGTCGCGGGCGATCCGCCGACCAAGGAAAGCTTTCTGCACCGGGTCATGTACGAAGAGCGCGCTGGCACCGGTGCCGTCGTGCATTTGCATTCGACGCATTCGGTCGCGGTGTCGTGCCTCACCGAACTCGACCCGGCCGACGTGCTGCCGCCGATCACCGCCTATTACGTGATGCGGGTCGGACGGCTGCCGCTCGTGCCCTATTTCAAACCCGGCGATCTCTCACTTGCCGAGGCAGTGCGCGGCATTGCGGGCAGGCACCACGCGGTATTGCTCGCCAATCACGGCCCGGTCGTCGCCGGCGCCAACCTCGACGCCGCGGTCAATGCGATCGAAGAGCTCGAGGAAACCGCCAAGCTTTACCTGCTGTTGCGCGGCGCCAAGACCCGCTATCTGACGCGCGCGCAAGTCGAGGAATTACGCGAATGAAGCTCACGGGCGACCCGGTTTGCCTGGGGTTTCAAGGGCTACCCGCGATACCGGCACTGAGCGGCCGCAGCCGTCGGCCGAGGTAAAGCGGCAAGCTCAGCGCCGGGCGGCCGGCATGCAACACCGTCGCCGGCGGCAATACTTCGACCGATTGGAATAGGTTGCCGAAGCGGGCGGTGATCTCGGCGGGCGAGGTGCGCGGGGCAATGATCAGCACATCCGAGCCGGCGTATTTGGTCAGGGGTGCGACGATGCCGTATTCGCGCGGGTCGGGGCCGAGGCACAATACCGGCACGCGGCCGCCGAGCGCATAATCGATCTTTCCCGCATCGAGCCAGCGCGTCGCTGCGACCACCAGATTTGGCCGGCCGAGCAGGCCGCGGTTTGCAAGTTCGCCGGGGAGCGAACTCCAATCGACCGCGGCGATCGCCGGATCGTCGGCCGCGACCGCATCCGGGAACGCCGCGGCCAGCCAATCGAACCGTACCTCGCTCGCAACCAAGGCCGCGCCGAGGACAATAAAAACCCCGGTCGCGACGACCGCCAGGAGGAGCCGACGGCCGACCGGCGAATGGCGGGCGATCGCATCGCCGAGCAGCGGCAGCAGCATCAGATAGCCGGGGGCCGTCCAATGGAACAGGATATGGCTCCACAGCGCGATCGCGGTGAAGAAGACGATCGGCGGCGCCGCCAGGCAGACGAGCAGCCAGCGGTTTCGATCCGAGGGGCCGCGGTGCAACGCGGCGACTCCGCACACGACCAGCGGCAGCCAGATCCACGGCAGAAAGTAGAGGGCCGCGCCGCCAATCGCCGCCAATGGCCCGAACAGGAAGAGATGACCGCCGGCGCGCCCTCCCTGAAACAAAAACGAGACCCAACCATGCCGCGCATTCCAGATCAGCGCCGGCAGAAACAGGACCAGTGCGGCAAGGCCGGCGACATAGGGCTGCGGCCGTAACAGCCAGCGGCGACTGTGGCGCTCGGTTAAGAGATACAGCAGCGCGCCAAGGATCGTCAGCACCGCCGAATATTTCGAGGACAGCGCCAGCCCGGCGCAAATTCCTGTCGCGAGCCACCAGCCCGACGCGGCTCGGCCCTCGGCCGGCAACGCCCGGACCAGACAGGCGGCGGCGCCGAGCAATGCCGCCAGCAACGGGCCGTCGGGCAAGACCCAGGTGGCCGACGTAACGCCGAGCACTGGTGCGACGTTCAGCACCGCGGCGGCCCACAGCCCCGCTCGCTGGTCGAACAAGGCGGCGGTGACGCGATACATCAGCACCGTCGTCAGCGCGAACAGCGCGATGAACGGCAGCCGTACAACGATCGCGCCGTCACTGCCGGCGAGGCGGCCCGCCGCCCATGCCAGCCACCACGCGATCGGCGGATGATCGAAATAACTGAGCTGCCATTCGCGGCCGGCCGCGACCATGTAGCTCTCGTCGATCCCGAGACCGAGGGACGCGGCAAACGCGAGCCGCATCGCCGAGCTGGCGAGGATCAGCGCCGTCAACCCGCCCGCCGGGGTCCTCGCCCACGCCGAGACCCCGCGCCGCCGCCGGACGCACCGCGAGGCTGGCAACACGCCGACAGGAGATATCATCGGGGCGCGCTGAAGTTTCGATGTCGTACCGGCGAAAGCCGGTATCCATGCCAGCGGTGGGTCCGGACCTTCGCCGGGAAGACACCAGCTTGTGCCGCTTCCTTCAAATGCGCGGCTCCCGAAATCGCTCTTTATCAGGCTGATCGACGCAGGCCGTCAGCGCGGGCGGAAGTATTCTTCGTAGGGCGTGTCGTTCTTGATCAAGAGGCCGCCGTCGACGGTCAGTGCGATGCCGGTGATCATGCGGGCCGCGTCGCCGGCGAGGAACAGGATCGGGTCGGCGATGTCCGCGGGCTCGCACATTCGGCCGAGCGGGATTTTGCGGCCGCGCTCGGCTTTGCTTTCTGCGGTCGGCATCGACCCGCCAAAGGCGGTGGCGGTGGCGCCCGGGCAAACGGCGTTGACCCGGATATGGTCGGGGGCGAGTTCGTAGGCGGCATGGCGGGTCAATCCCAACAGCCCGGCTTTCGACGCGCTATAATTCGCGGTGCCGCCGAACGAGATCCGCTGGCCGGCGATCGAGGCGACGTTGACGATCGCACCCCCGCCGCGCGTCCGCAGGTACGGCAACACCGCCTGGATGCCGTTGAAGGCGCCGGTCAGGTTGACGGCGATGACGCGATCCCAGTCTTCGGCGCCCATCTCGCCGATCATCCGCCGCACGGTCACACCGGCGCCGTTGACGAGGATGTCGATGCCGCCGGCCTTGGCCGCGATTTCGGCGGTAAGGGCGGTAAAGCCGGCGCGATCAGTCACGTCGAGGGGGTGGGCCGCGGCGTTGCCGCGGTTGCCGGCGATCTCGCTCGCGGTTCGCTGCGCCGCCGCCGCGTCGCGGTCGACGACCGCCACATGCGCGCCCCGAATGGCAAAGGCGCGGCAGGTCGCAGCGCCGATGCCGCTGCCGCCGCCGGTTACGATCGCGACTTTTCCGGCAAAGTCTTCTGGCATCGCGTTCCCCCTCTTTTCCGGCGCGAACCCTACAGCCGATCGGCCTTGTCGAGAATGGCCGCGGCGAGCGCATTCGCCGGGCCGCGCAAGGTGCGCCCGCTGCCGGCGACGACAAATTCTATATGGCCGAGTTCCGGCAACGCCACCGACCGCGGCAGCACGGCCAGCCCGTTCGGCACAAAGCCGTCGGCCTGGACGCCTACCCCAAGCCCGGCCGATGCGGCGGCATTGAGACCGCTCAAACTGCTGCTAGTGCAGACGATGCGCCAGCGGCGCCCGGCGCGTTCGAGCGCCTCCAACGCCATCGCTCGGCTGATGCTCGGCGGCGGATAAAGGATCAGGGGCAATGGCCGCTCTGGATCCGCGAGCGCCAAATCGCCGGCGATCCACACCAACCTCTCGCGCCGCACCAGCTGCCCGCGATCCTCGCCGGGCCTCCGCTTGGCGAGCACAAGGTCCAACTCGGCCGCGTCGAGCGCCTGGAACAACGCGCCGCTCAGCCCCACCGTCAATTCGAGGTCGACGGCGCGATGAACGCGGGTGAATTCGCGCAATACTTCGGGCAGGCGGCTCTGCACAAAATCCTCCGAGGCGCCGAAGCGCACCCGCCCACGCAATTCCGACACCGCGAAATACTGCCGGGCGCGCTCGTTGGCGTCGAGAATGCCGTGGGCGAGGCCGAGCATCGCCTGGCCGTCCGCGGTTAGCGCCACCGAATGGGTGTCGCGCATAAAAAGCCGCCGCGACGCCGCCTCTTCGAGCCGCCGGATGTGCTGGCTGACCGTCGATTGGCGCAGGCCGAGGCGGCGGCCGGCCTCGCTGAAGCTCGCCGCCTTGGCAACGGTGACAAAGGTGGTCAACAGCCCGGGATCGAACATGATGCTCATCACGATTTACGATCACAGTAACATCTCTGATCGGAGTTCTCAATAAGCTCGGCCGCCGGCATGTTGGGCCTTGGGAAACCAACCCTTGCGCAGGCCGCCCCGATGACGATGCTCTCCCGCTTCCGCCCCGACGAATTCACCATGGCGATGGCCGGCACGGTGACATTCGCCTTTGTGCTGCCGTGCCACGGCACCGGCGCGCAGGTTTTCGCGGGCCTAACCTCGGTCGCGGTCGCGCTGTTGTTCTTTTTGCAGGGAGCGCGGCTGTCGCGGACGGCGATCGTCTCCGGCGCATGCCATTGGCGGCTGCATCTCTTGGTCTTTGGCGCCACCTTTGTGCTGTTTCCACTCGCTGGCTTGGCGTTGCGGCCGCTGGCGTCGGGCCTCTTGACCCCGCCGATGCTGCTGGGGCTGATGTTTTTGTGCATTCTGCCCTCGACGGTGCAGGCCTCGGTCGCGTTCACCTCGATCGCCGGCGGCAATGTCGCCGCGGCCTTGTGCAGCGCCTCGGCGTCGAGCCTCGTCGGCATGGCGGCCACACCCTTGCTGGTCGGCCTGATATTGCATTCGCATGGCGGGTTTTCGCTCACGGCACTGCGCTCGATCGGGTTCGAGATGCTGCTGCCGTTTCTCGCCGGCCAGTTGTTGCAAAGCCGGATCGGCGGCGTGGTGCAGCGGCACCGCACGATGCTGGGCCTAGTCGATCGCGGCTCGGTCCTGCTGATGGTCTACGCCGTATTCAGTGCGGCGACCGTGGGCGGCATCTGGCATCAGCTCGCCCTCGGACGGTTCGCGCTGCTGGTCGCCGTCGATGCGGCATTGCTGGCGGCGATGCTGGCGACGACGGCGCTCGCCGCGCGCCGGCTCGGGTTTTCGCGCGCCGACCAAATCGCGATCGTGTTTTGCGGCTCGAAAAAGAGCCTCGTCAGCGGCATTCCGATGGCGAACGTGCTGTTTGCCGGCCCCGCTCTCGGGCTGATCGTCTTGCCGTTGATGATCTTCCACCAGCTCCAGCTGATGGCCTGCGCGGCCCTCGCCCGGCGCTACGCATCGGTCTCAGTTCCGACATTCGAGCCCGAACTTTTCGACCGGCAGGGCGCGTGACCCCGCGCTGCGCCCCCCGGTGAGCGGGCGCCGGTGTTGGCTACCACAGCATCTCCTGCAGGTTCGAGAGCGGCGGGATCATGCTGTCGGGAACCGGAAGCATCTGCCGGTTCCAATCTTCCCATAAACGGCGCAGCTCGTTCAGCAGATCGGGGCGTTTTTTGGCCATGTCGCCGCGTTCGCGCGGGTCCCAGCCGATATCGAACAGGAACTCGCGGTCCTTGACCTTCAGATATTTCCAGTCGCCGCGGCGGATTGCGCGCTGGGCGCGGTTGGCCATGCGCCAGTAGAGCGTGCGCTCGCCAGCCGGCCTTTGTCCGGTCAGCACCGGCAACAGATCCTGCCCGTCCAGCGGATAGCCGGGATCGGGCATGACCCCGGCGGCGGCGAGGCAGCTCGCGGTCAAGTCCATCGTGATCGACACCTGGTCGGTCACCGCGCCGGCTTCGACATGCCCCGGCCGCCAGACGATCTGCGGCACCCGCAGACCACCCTCCAGCAAATCCCATTTGCGGCCGACAAACGGCCAGATGTTCGAATAGCGCTCGCCGCCATTGTCGCTGGTGAAGATCACCAATGTGTCCCGGCCGGAATGCCGGACCGCATCGACGACCCGGCCGATCCCGGCATCCAGGATCTGCATCATCTCGCCATAGATGCGGGGGCTGCCGCCCTCCATGATTTCACCCCAGTTTACCTCGCGCTCACGCGCCGCCATCTCGACCGAGGGAGCCGACCACGGCCAGTGCGGAGCGTTGTAGTGCAAGCTGAGGAAATACGGTGCCGGTGGAGCCGCGGCGGCGTCCACATAGGCGGCAGCCCGATCGCTCAACAAATCGGTGACGTATCCTGCCCGCTCGACCGGCAGCTCGCCCTCGTAGAGGTCGGGTTCGCCGCCCTCGCCCTTATGCGTGTAGTAGCCGGTATAGCCGCCCATGATGCCGAAGAACTCGTCGTAACCGCTCTTCAGCGGGCCGTATTTCGGCAGAAAGCCGAGATGCCATTTGCCGATCAGCGCGGTGCGATAGCCCGCACCCCGCAACAGCGCGGGCAAGGTCGGGAAGCCGGCCGGGATGCCCATCTCCGGCTCGTCGCGGTTGGCCGGGCGAAGCGGCTCGACGAGGCCGAGCTTGAGGCGATACTGGTAGCGCCCGGTGATCATCGCGACCCGCGTGTTGGTGCATAAGGGCGCGTTGGCATAGGCCTGGGTGAAGCGAACCCCTTCGCCGGCAAACCGGTCGAGCGCCGGGGTGCGGTAGCCGATCTGCCCGGTGCAGCCGAGATCCGCGTAGCCGCAATCGTCGACGACGATAAAGATTATGTTCGGGCGATCCGGGCTGGTCATCGAGGGCTCCTTGCGCATTACCGGGGGTGCGCAGAATTGTTCAAGCTCGACCGCGCGCTTCGGGCCCGAGGGGCGGTCCGCAGCACGCCGCAATTCACCGGCGGAGATTACATGGACGGCCGCGGGATTGGCATGCGGGTTGCTGAGAGGGGACGATAACCCGAACGCAGGAGGCGCCGATGACCCGTGAGGAGCTGACCCACAAAATTCTCGCGACCAAGCGCGCCAAACGCCTCACTTGGAAAACGATCGTCGCCGAGATCGGCGGCGGCTCGGCGGTCTATCTGACCGCCGCGATGATGGGCCAGATGAAATTGCGGCCGGAGCAGGCCGAGCGGGCCGCGAAACTGCTCGGCCTCAATACCGAAGAGCAGAGCCTGTTGCAGGAAATCCCGTACCGCGGTTCGCTGCCGACCGCGGTGCCGACCGATCCGCTGATCTACCGTTTCTACGAGCTTGTGCAGGTTTACGGCACGACTTGGAAGGAGTTGATCCAGGACGAATTCGGCGACGGCATCATGAGTGCCATCGACTTCGACATGGCGATCGAGCGTCAGCCCGACCAGAAAGGCGACCGCGTCAAGCTGACCCTGAGCGGCAAATTTCTTCCGTACAAGGAGTACTGAGGAAACGGCCTGCTCGGCCGTGCGGCCTTATGGCGCCGATGCGGCATCCTTGCGGAGAACGGAAATGCTGTTGCTGTTGTCATCGACAAAGGCAAACAGCGCGCGTTTATGGGGTCCATTTGAGCTCGCCCCGGAGACGGCGAAGCCGAAGGCTCCTCCCTCCGCGGCATCGACATTGGACTGACTGACGAACTTACCCGATGTGGTGAATTCGACGATTTCGCTCGGCTGCGTCGGATCGGCATTCACCGCATCGCCATTAGCCGTTAGCAAATCGCCGTTCGGCGCGAAAGCCAGCGCAAGCGGACCGCGCAGATGCTCATTCTGAAAGACGACTGTCCCCCGACCCGACGAACCGGTGTGCCCTTCGGCGTGGGTAACCGCGAAGATCGTGTTGTCCATGGTTGACGCGACGAACAGGACATCGTCCCTTGCGTCATAGGCGAGGCCTGTCGGTCCCACTATCAGCGCCGCAGAATTGGGCTGAACCGTGTAACCCGTGGCGATCACCGTCGCCTTGGTAACGGTGACGAACGCCGCGGCTACAGTGAGATCGAGGCGCGTGATCGTGCCATTCAGCACGTTCGAGACAAAGACATGGGCGTGATCGAACTCGTCGTCGATCGTCAGGTCCCAAGGACCGTCAAGCCCGGCGGTATAGGGAGAAGGCGATACCTCGTTGCCGTTCTTGTCGAGGAACAGCAGCGCACCGAGCTGGATCGTGTCGAACTTGCCGTCGCTGGTCGGCACGCTGCCGACCAGCACGAAACCGCGTCGCAACACCCCGAGAGCGGTGGTCAGGCCCAGTCCCGAACCTTGAAAAAGTGTCGTCGCCGTTCCCGACGGCGCGACGATCCCATTGGGAGTCAACTGGATGATCGTGGTGCCGGTACCCTGAAGATTGCTGCTGTTGTTGAAATTGGACACCGGGACATCGCCCGGCGCGATTGCGCCGCCCGACGGGAAACCCCGCGGCACGATGGCAACGCCGTAGGGATTGAGGTCGCCATTCCCCGGTGTGGTGGAGGACACGATCTGATCGGGGATGAAGGGCCGCTCCCGCCCCGAAGAAAACGAGTCGGCGCCGGCGCCTCCGGCCGAAAGCAGCATTGCGGCGGCCGCAAGAAGACCCTGACGACGAACTCCCGCACCGCGTACACCGCAGCGCCAATGTGAAATCCTATTCTTCCGGTACCGTTCAATATGCCGCATCGAAGCCCTCTCTCGTCGCATCGGGGCGATTGGCCAGCCGCCCTCCGATCGCTACGACTCGCTGACGCTCGTTTCTATTCCGAGCGAGAGCGCCTGATGCGCACCCGTATGACAGCACGCTGGCGGGAGCCTAGCCAAACCCGCGCCAACCGGATTGTCCGCTGGCGATCACAAAAATGTGTGCGGTCGGCCGCAGCCCTCAGCGTAGCTGGTCGAGGGCGAGGTTGAGTTCGAGGACGTTAACCCGCTTCTCGCCGATGACACCGAGAAAGCGGTCGCGGGTTTGTTCGTCGACCAGCGCGCGCAGTTTGTCGGGGTCGAGGTGGCGCGCCTTGGCGAC
>DATMKU010000022.1:0-14556 GCA_035570935.1 Allostellaceae bacterium | reverse complement strand
AACATCCGCATCCGCTTGCGGGCTTACGATCATCGCGTGCTCGACCAGTCGACGAGCGAGATCGTCAACACCGCAAAGCGGACCGGGGCGCGGATTCGCGGGCCGATCCCGCTGCCGACCAAGATCGAGAAATTCACCGTGTTGCGCTCGCCGCATGTCGACAAGAAGTCGCGCGAGCAATTCGAAATCCGCACCCATAAGCGCATGCTCGACATCGTCGACCCGACCCCGCAGACCGTCGACGCGCTGATGAAGCTCGATCTCGCCGCCGGCGTCGACGTCGAAATCAAGCTATGAAGCCGCTGTCATTGCGAGGAGCTGTAAGGCGACAAAGCAATCTCGTTGGGCCGGAGGGACAGTCTGCGCGAGATTGCTTCGCGGAGCCTGTCCTCGGGCCGGCCTTCGGCCGGACCCGTGGGCTCGCAATGACGGCGCATGGAGAGTGATAGGGTGATGCGCACCGGCCTTCTCGCACGCAAGCTCGGCATGACCCGGATCTTTACCGAGGACGGCAACCATGTGCCGGTGACGGTGCTGGCGGTCGACAACTGCCAGGTCGTCGCCGTGCGCACGCCCGAGAAGGACGGCTACCGCGCGCTGCAGCTCGGGGTCGGCATCGCCAAGGTCAAGAACGTGTCGAAGGCGCAACGCGGTCATTTCGCGCAGGCGAAAGTCGAGCCAAAGGCGCGGCTCGCCGAATTCCGCGTCTCCGACGACGCGGTCGTCGCGGTCGGCGCCGAGATCACCGCGGCGCATTTTGTGCCGGGCCAGCGGGTCGACGTCGTCGGCACCAGCATCGGCAAAGGCTTTGCCGGGGCGATGAAGCGGCACAATTTCGGCGGCTTGCGGGCGAGCCACGGCGTCTCGGTGTCGCATCGCAGCCACGGCTCGACCGGGCAGCGCCAGTCGCCGGGCAAGACCTTCAAGAACAAGAAGATGGCCGGGCATCTCGGGGCCGAGCGGGTGACCGTGCAGAGCCTCGTCGTGGTTTCGGCCGACGCCGAGCGCGGTGTCTTGATGCTGAGGGGTGCGGTGCCCGGCAGCAAGGGCGGCTATGTCCTGGTCAAGGACGCGGTCAAGCGCCGGGCGCCGGACGGGCTGCCGTTCCCCGCCGCGCTGCGCGCGGCACCGGAAGCGGCCGAAAGCAGCGACGCGGCCCCGAGCACGGTGGCGGAAATTCCCGAGGCGGAAATTCCCGAGGCGGAAATGCCCGAGGGAGAGCAGAGTTGAGCAAACTCGTCGTCCGCAATCTCGACAATCAGGAAGTCGGCGACATCGAGCTCGACGACGCCGTCTTTGGGCTGCCGGTGCGCCGCGACATCCTGGCGCGGGTCGTCAACTGGCAGCTCGCCAAGCGCCGCGCCGGCACCCACAAGACCAAGGGCATCAGCGACATCCAGGGCACCACCAAAAAGCCGTACAAGCAGAAGGGGACCGGCCGCGCCCGCCAGGGCAGCCTGCGCTCGCCGCAATTCCGCGGCGGGGCGGTGATCTTCGGCCCGGTTGTGCGCAGCCACGCCTTTGACCTGCAAAAAAAGGTGCGACGCCTCGGGCTCAAGACCGCGCTGTCGGCCAAGCTCGGCGAAGGCAAGCTCGTCGTCATCGACGCTGCCCGCGCCGACGAGGCCAAGACCAAGGCGTTGCGCGCCCGGCTCGAAGCGATGGGCTGGGGGTCGGTGCTGATCATCGACGGGCCGGCGGTCGACCAGAATTTCGCCCGCGCCGCCCGCAACCTGCCGCGCGTCGACGTGCTGCCGCAGCAAGGGGCGAATGTTTACGACATCCTGCGCCGCGATACGCTGGTCTTGACCCGCGAGGCGGTGCAGCATCTGGAGGCGCGCCTCAAATGAGCCGTTTTCGGGTTATCCCGCCCGCCGAGACGCATCTGACGCGCCAGCAGATGTACGACATCATCCGCACCCCGGTGATCACCGAAAAGGCGACCAACGCCTCGGAGCACAATCAGGTGATCTTTCGCGTGCCGCTCGCCGCGACCAAGCGCGAGGTCAAGGCGGCGGTCGAAGGGCTGTTTAACGTCACGGTGACTGCGGTCAACACGATCCGTGTGGCGGGCAAGGTCAAACGGTTTCGCGGAAAACCCGGCCGCCGCTCCGATGTCAAAAAAGCGATCGTCACTCTCGGCCAAGGCCAGAGGATCGACGTGACCACCGGAATTTGAGGCGGGGAAGGGCAGGCAATGGCACTCAGGACCTTCAACCCGACGACCCCGTCGCGACGGCAGCTCGTCACCGTCGATCGCAGCGAGCTGTGGAAGGGCAAGCCGGTCAAGGCATTGACCGAGGGGCTGCGCGGCCATGGCGGCCGCAACAATTCGGGCCGCATCACCGTGCGCTGGCGCGGCGGCGGCAACAAGCGTCGCTATCGCATCGTCGATTTCAAGCGCACCAAGGTCGATTTGCCGGCAACCGTCGAGCGGCTCGAATACGACCCGAACCGCACCGCCTTTATCGCGCTGATCCGCTATGGCGACGGCGAACTCGCCTATATTTTGGCGCCGCAGCGGCTCAAGGCGGGCGACACCGTCGTGTCGGGCGAGAAAGTCGACGTCAAGCCCGGCAACACAATGCCGATGCGCAGCATGCCGGTCGGCACGATCATCCACAATATCGAGATGAAGCCGGGGAAGGGCGGGCAGATCGCGCGCTCGGCCGGGACCTATGCCCAGCTCGTCGGCCGCGACCAGGGCTATGCACTCCTGCGGCTGTCGTCGGGCGAATTGCGCATGGTGCGCGCCGAATGCCGGGCGACGATCGGCGCGGTGTCGAACCCGGACCAGCAGAACATCGTCATCGCCAAGGCGGGGCGCAACCGCTGGCTCGGTCGCCGGCCTTCGGTGCGCGGGGTGGCGATGAACCCGATCGACCACCCGCATGGCGGCGGCGAAGGCCGCAGCTCGGGCGGGCGGCATCCGGTCACCCCGTGGGGCAAGCCGACCAAGGGCAAAAAGACGCGTCACAACAAAGCGGCCGACCGGCTGATCGTCCGCCGCCGCCATAAGCGCTAGCCGGCATTTGCAGGACGGAGAGAGAGCTTGACCCGCTCGGTTTGGAAAGGCCCGTTTGTCGACGGCTATCTGTTGAAAAAGGCGGACGAGGCGCGGCGCTCGGGGCGCAACCAGGTGATTCGCACCTGGTCGCGCCGGTCGACGATCTTCCCGCAATTCGTCGGGCTGACGTTTGGCGTCTACAACGGCCACAAATTTATTCCGGTGCTGGTGACCGAGAACATGATCGGCCACAAGCTCGGCGAATTCGCACCGACCCGGACCTTTTACGGCCATGCCGGCGACAAGAAGGCGAGGAGAGCCTGAGATGAGCAAACCCGCCGCCGAGCGTCGGCTCGACGACAGCGAAGCCTTGGCCAGCATGCGCGGCATGCGGACGAGTGCGCGCAAGCTCAACCTCGTCGCCCGCACGATCCAGGGCAAGACCGCCGCCTCGGCATTGGCCGAGCTGACGTTTTCGCCGCGGCGCATCGCCGGCGACGTCAAAAAAGTGCTGCAGGCGGCGATCGCCAACGCCGAAAACAACCACCAGCTCGATGTCGACCGGCTCTACGTCAAGGAGGCCACGGTCGGCCGGGCCTTTGTACTGAAACGGTTTCACACGAGGGGGCGCGGCCGCTCGGCGCGGGTCGAAAAGCATTTCGCGCATCTGACGGTCATCGTACGCGAGCGCCCCGAAGACGACATCGAGGAGGCCAGCTGATGGGTCAAAAGGTCAATCCGATCGGGCTCAGGCTCGGCATCAACCGCACCTGGGACTCGCGCTGGTTCGCGCGCAAGGAATACGCGAACCTGCTGCTCGACGATCTCGGGTTGCGGCGATTTTTGAACCGGCGCCTGTCGCAGGCGGGGTTGTCTCGGGTCGTCATCGAGCGCGCCGCCAAAAAGAGCCGGATCACGCTGCATTCGGCGCGGCCGGGGGTGATCATCGGCAAAAAAGGCGCCGACATTGAAAAACTGCGCATCGACATCGCCAAGGTCACGCCGAGCGAGGTCAGCCTCAACATCGTCGAGATCCGCAAGCCGGAAATCGACGCCAAGCTCGTCGCCGACAACATTGCCCAACAGCTCGAGCGGCGCGTCGCCTTTCGCCGGGCGATGAAGCGCGCCGTGCAGTCGGCGATGCGTCTGGGGGCGCAAGGGATCAGGATCAACTGCTCGGGCCGGCTCGGTGGCGCCGAAATCGCCCGCATGGAGTGGTACCGCGAGGGGCGGGTGCCGCTGCATACGTTGCGCGCCGATGTCGATTTCGGCTACGGCACCGCCAAGACCACCTATGGCGTGTGCGGCGTCAAGGTCTGGGTGTTCAAAGGCGAGATCCTGACGCACGATCCGATGGCGCAGGAGAAGCGGGCGGCCGAAGGGCAGGGGCCGCCGGCGAGCCACGAGCGCCCGCGTCGCGAAGCGCTTGGATAACCGCGAAGCGCTGGGATAACACGGCATGCTCAGTCCGAAACGCTCGAAATACCGCAAGGCGCACAAGGGCCGCGTCCACGGTCTCGCCAAAGGCGGGACGACCCTGAACTTTGGCGCCTACGGGCTCAAGGCGTCCGATCCGGGCCGGGTCACGGCGCGCCAGATCGAGGCCGCGCGGCGGGCGATCACCCGCCACATCCGCCGTGCCGGCCGAGTGTGGATCCGCATTTTTCCCGACGTGCCGGTGTCGCACAAACCGGCCGAAGTGCGCATGGGCAGCGGCAAGGGGTCGCCCGAATATTGGATCTGCCGGGTCAAGCCGGGCCGGATCATGTTCGAACTCGACGGCGTGCCGGCCGACACCGCGCGCGAGGCGTTTGCGCTTGCCGCCGCGAAATTGCCGCTCGGCACCCGCTTTGTGGCGCGCGCCGGCGAGGAGGCCGTCGGATGAAGCCGGGCGACGTCAGGGCCAAGAACGACGACGAGCTTGCGGGCGAACTCGACGTGCTCGGCAAAGAGATCTTCAATCTGCGTTTTCAGCGCGCCAACGGGCAGCTCGACAACACGGCACGGGTGCGCCAGGTGCGGCGCGACATCGCCCGGATCAAAACCATTCTCGGCGAGCGGCGCCGCAAGGCGTCCTAGGAAAGAATTATAATGTCCAGACGAATACTTCAGGGGGTGGTGGTCAGCGACGCCGGCGACAAGACCGTGGTCGTGCGGGTCGAGCGGCGCGTGATGCACCCGATCTACAAAAAATTCATCAGGCAGTCGAAGAAATACGCGGCGCATGACGAACAGAACCGCTGGCATGTCGGCGATACGGTCCGCATCGAGGAGAGCCGTCCGATTTCGAAACGCAAGCATTGGGTGGTGCTGGGGGGGCCGGAGGAGAGTTCCGCCCGGCGCAGTGCCGCCGATAAAGGGCAGGGTGCTGCCGACGAACGGCAGGGTGCTGCCGATCAGGGGCACGGGGCTGAGGCGCTCGAAAGCGCAGGGGGCGCGGCATGATCCAGATGCAGACCAACCTCGATGTCGCCGACAACTCCGGTGCGCGGCGGGTGCAGTGCATCAAGGTGCTGGGCGGCTCCAAGCGCCGGACCGCGACCGTCGGCGACGTGATCATCGTCTCGGTCAAAGAGGCGATCCCGCGCGGACGCGTCAAAAAGGGCGATGTGCACCGTGCCGTCATCGTGCGCACCGCCAAGGAGATCCGCCGCGTCGATGGCAGCGCCATCCGCTTCGACCGCAACGCCGCGGTGCTGATCACCCCGGCGAACGAGCCGATCGGCACCCGCATCTTTGGCCCGGTCACCCGCGAATTGCGGGCGCGGCGGTTTATGAAAATCGTGTCGCTCGCACCCGAAGTGCTGTGAGCCCGGCGGCGGGGTACAGGCGATGACAAAGTTGAAGATCAAAAAGGGCGACAACGTCGTCGTCATCAGCGGTCGCGACAAGGGCAGGTCCGGCGAGGTACTGCGCGTGTTTCCGACCGATCGGCGGGTGATCGTGCAGGGGGTCAACATCGCCAAGCGGCATACCAAGCCGCGGATGGGAGAACCCGGCGGCATCGTCGAAAAGGAATTGGCGCTGCACATCTCCAACGTCGCCCATGTCGACCCCGCCTCGGGCAAGCCGACCCGGATCGGCTACAAACTGCTCAACGACGGCCGCAAGGTGCGCGTCGCCCGCCGTTCGGGCGAAGTCATCGACAGGTGATGCGATGAGCAAGCCGCGCTTGCAGGATTACTACGAGACGACGGTGCGGCCGGCCCTGATGGAGGAATTCGGCTACGCCAACCCGATGCAGGTGCCGCGGCTCGACAAGATCGTCGTCAACATGGGGGTGGGCGAGGGGACCCAGGACGCCAAAAAGGTCGATGCGGCTGCGGCGGAACTGAGCGCGATCGCCGGCCAGCGCCCGGTCATCACCCGGGCCAAGCACTCGATCGCCACCTTCAAGTTGCGTCAGGGGATGCCGATCGGCTGCAAGGTGACGTTGCGCGGGCAACGCATGTACGAGTTTCTCGACCGGCTGATCAACGTCGCCCTGCCGCGGGTGCGCGACTTTCGCGGCATTCCCGGCAAGAGTTTCGACGGGCGCGGGAATTTCGCGCTCGGCCTCAAGGAGCAGATCGTCTTTCCCGAAATCGACTACGACCGCGTCGAAGCGGTGCGCGGGATGAACGTCGTGATCGCGACGACGGCCAGAACCGATGCGGAGGCAAAGGCGCTTCTCAAGGGTTTTGCGATGCCGTTCGTCAATTGAAAGGGCCAGGAGTCGGAGCCGATGGCAAAAAAGAGCGCGATCGAAAAGAACGGCCGGCGGGCCAAGCTCGCCCGGCAGAGTGCGCCGCGCCGCCTGCGGCTGAAAGAGATCGCGCTCGATCGGACGGCGCCGCCCGAGGAGCGGTTCGCGGCGCAGCTGAAGCTGGCGATGCTACCGCGCAACGGCTCGCGTACGCGGGTACGCAATCGCTGTGCCCTGACCGGACGGCCGCGCGGCTTTTATCGCAAGTTCCGGCTGTCGCGGATCGCGGTGCGCGAGCTCGCCTCGTCGGGCCAGATCCCCGGTATGCTAAAATCGAGCTGGTAGGAGGATCCCGACGATGACGATGAGCGACCCGTTGGGCGACATGCTGACGCGGATTCGCAACGGGCAGCGCGCACGGCAGGCGGTGGTCGCGTCGCCAGCCTCGAAGGTGCGCGCCAACGTGCTCGAAGTATTGAAGCGCGAGGGCTATATCCGCGGCTTCAGCCGCGAAGACCTGCGTCCGGGTGTCGCCGAACTCAAGATCGAGCTGAAATATGTCGATGGCGAGCCGGTGATCCGCGAGATCGCGCGGGTGTCGAAACCCGGCCGGCGGATTTATTCTCGCATCGCCGATCTGCCGCGCAGCTATAATGGCCTCGGCATCAGCATCCTGTCGACACCGCGCGGGGTGCTGTCGGACAATGAGGCGCGCGCGGCCAAGGTCGGCGGCGAGGTGCTGTGCCGCATATTCTGAGGAATTGAAATGTCGCGTATCGGCAAAAACCCGGTGCCCGTCCCGAGCGATGTCGAGGTGCAGCTGTCCGGCCGCACCCTGACGGCCAAAGGCGGGCTCGGCACGTTGAGCCTCGTCGTCAGCAACGAGGTCGCGGCGCGGGTCGCCGACGGCGCGGTGACGATCGTACCCGCCAACGACAGCAAGCAATCGCGCGCGATGTGGGGAACGACGCGGGCGCTCGTTAACAACATGGTCGTCGGGGTGTCGAAAGGGTTTACGGTCGGGCTTGAGATCAACGGGGTCGGCTATCGCGCCGCGGTGCAGGGCAACATCCTGAACCTGCAGCTCGGCTATTCGCACGACATCCCGTTTCCGATCCCCGGCGATGTCAAGATCGCCTGCGAGCGCCCGACCGTGATCACCGTCCGCGGCGCCGATCGCCAGCGCGTCGGCCAGGTCGCGGCCGAGATCCGCGCGTTCCGGCCGCCCGAGCCCTACAAGGGCAAGGGGATCAAATACGCGCTGGAAAGTGTCCGCCGCAAGGAAGGCAAGAAGAAGTAACCGCGATGGCGCAAAAATCCCAAGCCCTGTTTCTGCGCCGGCGCCAGCGGGTGCGGCGAAGCCTGCGCCGCGCCGCGAACGGCCGGCCGCGGCTCTCGGTGTTTCGCTCGTCGAAGCATATTTATGCGCAGGTGATCGACGACGCCGCGGGCCGGACGATCGCCGCCGCGTCGAGCCTCGACGCCGGCTTGAAGACCGATCTCAAAACTGGCGCCGACACTGCAGCCGCCGGCGCCGTCGGCAAGCTGATCGCCGAGCGCGCCAAGGCGGCGGGGGTCGCTCAGGTCGTGTTCGACCGCGGCGCCTATCTGTTTCATGGCCGGGTGAAAGCCCTGGCCGACGCCGCCCGCGAGGGCGGTCTCGATTTCTGAAGGGGCCGCAATGGCACGGACAGCACGCACACAGGGGGAACGCCGCGGCCGTGACGGCGATCGCCAGCCGCGCGACCGCGAAGAAAGCGAATTTGCCGAAAAGCTCGTCAACATCAACCGCGTTGCCAAGGTGGTCAAAGGCGGCCGGCGTTTCGGCTTTGCGGCATTGGTCGTCGTCGGCGACCGCAAGGGGCGGGTCGGCTACGGCGCCGGCAAGGCGCGCGAGGTGCCGGAAGCGATCCGCAAGGCGACCGAGCAGGCGCGGCGCAACATGATCCGGGTGCCGTTGCGCGAAGGCCGGACCCTGCATCACGACATCACCAGCAGCTATGGCGCCGGCCGGGTCATCGTGCGCGCCGCCAAGGCGGGCACCGGGATTATCGCCGGCGGCCCGATGCGGGCGATCTTCGAGGCGCTCGGCATCCATGACGTCGTCGCCAAATCGGTCGGCAGCGCCAACCCGCACAATATGATCAAGGCGACCTTTGCAGCACTCGGCCTCGCGACGAGCCCGCGCGCCGTCGCGGCGCGGCGCGGCAAAAAGGTCGGCGAGATCCTCGGCCGCCGCGACGCGGAAACGGCGCGGGAGCCGGTGTGATGGACAGTGCGGCCGAAGGCGGGAAATCGGTGACGGTGGTCCAGATCGGCAGTCCGATCGGCCGCCGCCGCGACCAGGAGGAGACGCTCAAGGGGCTCGGCTTGAACAAGCGGCACCGCCGCCGCGTTCTCGAGGATACGCCGGCGGTGCGCGGGATGATCCAGAAGGTGCAGCATCTCGTGACCGTCGTCGAAGAGGGCTGAGCGCCATTTTCGAACGATTGCTCGTGGCGGGCCGGGCTGCCGGAATGGAAGAGGTTGAGCGCGGCCGGCTGCGATGCCGCGCCTAAGGATCAAGCGATGAAGCTCAACGAGATCAGAGACAATCCGGGCGCGCATTACCGCGCCAAGCGCGTCGGGCGCGGCATCGGGTCGGGCAAAGGCAAGACCTCCGGGCGCGGCGGCAAGGGCCAGACCGCGCGCAGCGGGGTGGCGCTGAACGGTTTCGAGGGCGGCCAGACCCCGCTGCATCGGCGATTGCCCAAGCGCGGCTTTAACAACGGAATGTTTCGGCCCGACTTCAAGGTGGTGAACCTCGGGCGGCTACAAAAGGCGCTCGATGACGGTAAGCTCAAAGCCGAGGGCACGCTCGACGGTGCGGCGCTAGTCGCCTCGGGGATCTTGCGCCGGCCGGGCGACGGCGTGCGCCTCTTAGCCAAGGGCGAGTTGCGCGCGGCGCTGACGATCGAGGTCGCCGGCGCCTCAAAGGCGGCGATCGCCGCGGTCGAGAGCGCGGGCGGCACGGTCGTCCTGCGCGCCCGGCGCGGGCGGCAAGCGAAGCCGGAGGCGACCGCGTCGGCGTGACGGCGATCCCGAGGGGGCATGCGGCCGGCTGCGGAAATCGGGGCCGTGCTGGGGCGGGCCGGACGCCGTTTGCGGCGGGCCACAGGTTGAGGATGAATTAGATGGCGTCAGCCGCCGAACAGCTAGCTGCCAGCATCAACTTCTCGGCCTTCACCAAGGCAACCGAGCTGAAGAGCCGCATCTGGTTCACGCTTGGTGCCTTGGTCATCTACAGGCTCGGTACATATATCCCGATCCCGGGCATCGACCCGGCGATCCTGCACGATATTTTTGCGCGCAATGCCGGCGGCATCCTCGGCATGTTCGACATGTTTTCGGGCGGGGCGCTCGGGCGCATGACCATCTTCGCCCTCGGCATCATGCCTTATATCTCGGCCTCGATCATCATCCAGCTGTTGACCGCGGTTTCCCCGACCCTCGAAGCCCTGAAGAAGGAGGGCGAGAGCGGGCGCAAGAAACTGAACCAATACACTCGTTACGGCACGGTGCTGCTGGCGGCGGTGCAGGGTTATGGAATTGGGGTCGGGATCGAGGGCATGCACGCTGGCGCCGAAACGGCGGTGCTGAACCCGGGGCTCGGTTTTCTGCTGGTCACCGCCGTGACCTTGATCAGCGGCACCATATTTCTGATGTGGCTCGGCGAGCAGATCACCGCGCGCGGTGTTGGCAACGGCATTTCGTTGATTATCTTTTCCGGCATCGTCGCAAACTTGCCGCATGCGCTCGCCTCCACCCTCGAACTCGGCCGCACGGGCGCGATCTCGACCTTCCTGATAATCTTCCTTATCGTGACCGCGGTCGGCGTGGTCGGGTTTATCGTGTTTATGGAGCGCGCCCAGCGCCGCATTCTGGTGCAGTATCCAAAGCGCCAAGTCGGCAACAAGATGTTTGGCGGCGATGCTTCCCATCTGCCGCTCAAGATCAACACCTCGGGCGTGATCCCGCCGATTTTCGCCTCGTCGTTGCTGCTGCTGCCGGCAACGATCGCCAATTTTCAGGCGAATGGTCAGAGCTTTGGCTGGCTCGGCGACATCACCGCCTATCTGGCGCACGGACAGCCGCTCTACATGGCGCTCTATGTCGCGCTGATCGTGTTCTTTTGCTTCTTCTACACGGCGATTGTGTTTAACCCGACCGAGACCGCCGACAATCTGCGCAAATACGGCGGGTTCATCCCCGGCATCAGGCCCGGTAAAAACACCGCCGACTATCTGGACTACGTCCTCACTCGGCTGACCGTGGTCGGCGCCGCCTATCTGGCGGCGGTCTGCATCCTGCCCGAGTTCCTGATATCCGAATATTCGGTGCCGTTTTATTTCGGCGGGACCAGTCTGTTGATCGTCGTCAGCGTGACGATGGATACGGTGGCGCAGATCCACTCGCACCTGTTGGCGCATCAATACGAAGGCCTGATCAGAAAAGCGCGACTTCGGGGCCGGCGCGGATGAACGTCATTCTTCTCGGGCCGCCGGGTTCGGGAAAAGGAACGCAGGCGAAGCGGATCGAACAAAGCCGCGGAAGCTGCCACCTGGCGACCGGAGACATGCTACGCGCGGCAACCGCGTCCGGCAGCGAGCTCGGCATGCGGGTCAAGGGCATCATGGATTCGGGCCAGCTCGTCCCCGACGGCATCATCATCGAGATGATCGCCGCGCGCATCGGCGAGCCCGATTGCGGCAACGGTTTTGTTCTCGACGGCTTTCCAAGAACCGTGCCGCAAGCCGAGGCGCTCGACGTGATGCTGGCGGAGCGCGGCCTCGGCCTCGACCACGTGATCCTGATCGAGGTCGATGAGACGGCGCTGATCGACCGCCTCGCCGGGCGCTTCACCTGTGCGCGATGCGGGGCGAGCTACCACGAACGCTACAATCGCCCGCGGCACGACGGTATGTGCGACAAGTGCGGCAGCCGCGAATTCGTCCACCGGCCGGACGACCGGCCCGAAGCCGTGGCGGCGCGGTTCGAGGTTTACCGCCGCCAGACCGAGCCGATTCTCCCCTATTACCGGGCACGCGAGATTTTGCGCGTCGTCGACGGCATGGCCGGGATCGACGATGTGACCCGCCGGATCGAAGCAATCCTCGGCCCCGACCCGCGGCGCCGCTAACGCCGGCACCCACCGGGGACATAATGCCGCAACCCCGATTGACGTGCGCCCTGATTTCGCTATGATGCGTGCCCTTGCGAAGGGCGGGACCCACCCTTATTTTGTCTTTTTTGAGGAGAAGCGCAGGTGGCGCGCATCGCTGGCGTCAATATTCCAAACCAGAAGCGAGTGCCGATCGGACTGACATACATCCACGGCATCGGCCGGACCACAGCCACGCAGATCTGCAGCAGGATCGGCATCCCGTCGGAGCGGCGGGTTCATGAGCTGACTGACGACGAAGTGCTGCGGGTACGTGAGCTGATCGACCGCGAGTTCACCGTCGAGGGCGACCTGCGCCGTCTGGTCGCAATGAACATCAAACGGCTGATGGACCTCGGGTGCTATCGCGGATTGCGCCATCGCAAAGGTCTGCCGGTGCGCGGACAGCGCACCCACACCAACGCGCGCACGCGCAAGGGACCCGCCCGCCCGATCGCCGGCAAAAAGAAATAGCGCCCCCGCCCGCCCCAAAACACCGGAAAGAGATCGATGGCCAGATCCGCGGCGCCGGCGCCGCGCCTACGCCGGCGCGAACGCAAGAACATCACGTCGGGTACGGCGCACGTCAACGCGACCTTCAACAACACGATGATTACCATTACCGATGCGCAAGGCAACACGATTGCCTGGTCGTCGTCGGGCAGCCAGGGTTTCAAGGGCTCGCGCAAATCGACTCCCTATGCGGCGCAGGTCGCCGCCGAAGACGCCGGGCGCAAGGCGATGGAGCATGGCATGCGCACCCTGGACATCGAGGTCAAAGGGCCGGGTTCGGGGCGCGAATCGGCATTGCGCGCACTGCAGTCGGTCGGGTTTGCGGTCACCTCGATCCGCGATGTGACGCCGATCCCGCACAATGGCTGCCGGCCGCCCAAGCGGCGTCGCGTCTGACGGGAAAATCGCTTCCGCTGCGGCGGAGGCCGTGTCGAGGAAATTGCCGGTTGCCCCGCCGCGCGCTTACCGCGCGGTGCGCAGCCGCTAACCGACCGAGGTTCGAGTTGTGATCCAAAGAAATTGGCAAACCCTGATCAAGCCGAAACAGCTTTCGGTCGAGCCGGGCGACGACCCGAAGCGGGCCGCCACCGTCGTCGCCGAGCCGCTGGAGCGCGGCTTTGGCCTGACCCTCGGCAATGCGCTGCGGCGCGTTCTGCTGTCGTCGTTGCAGGGTGCGGCGGTGACCTCGATCCAAATCGAAGGCGTGCTGCACGAATTCTCGTCGATACCGGGCGTGCTCGAGGACGTGACCGACATCGTGCTCAACGTCAAGAGCATCGATCTGCGCATGTATGGCGAGGAACCGAAGCGCATGCGGCTGCGCGCCAGCGGGCCGGGCGAAGTCCGCGCCGGCGCCATCGAAACCGGGCATGACATCGACATCATGAACCCGGAATTGGTGATCTGCACGCTCGACGCTGGCGCCCGGATGACGATGGAGCTGATGGTCGAGAACGGCAAAGGGTATCTGCCCGGTACCCAGAACCGCGCGGAGGATGCGCCGATCGGCCTCATTCCGGTCGATGCGCTGTTCAGCCCGGTGCGCAAGGTGTCCTATCGAGTGGAAAATACCCGGGTCGGTCAGGTCACCGACTATGATCGGCTGGCGATGCGGGTCGAAACCAACGGCGCCGTGACCCCGGAGGATGCGGTCGCGTTGGCCGCGCGCATCCTGCAGGACCAATTGCAGCTGTTCATCAATTTCGAGGAGCCGCGGCATCCCTCGGACGACATCCGGCCGAGCGAGCTGCCGTTCAACAAGAACCTGCTGCGCAAGGTCGACGAACTCGAATTGTCGGTGCGGTCGGCCAACTGCCTGAAAAACGACAACATCGTCTACATCGGCGACCTGGTTCAGAAATCCGAGGCCGAGATGCTGCGGACCCCGAATTTCGGGCGCAAATCCTTGAACGAGATCAAGGAAGTGCTCGCCCAGATGGGGCTCCATCTCGGCATGGAAATTCCGAACTGGCCACCCGAAAACATCGAGGAGCTGGCCAAGCGACTCGACGAGCCCTATTGAGGATCCGATGCGCCATCGCCTCAAAGGCCGCAGCTTCAGCCGCCGTTCCGAGCATCGCAAGGCGATGTTCGAGAACCTCGCCGCGGCACTGATCAAGCACGAGCAGATCACGACGACCCTGCCCAAGGCCAAGGATCTGCGGCCGATCGTCGAGCGCCTGGTCACGCTCGGCAAGCATGGCGGGCTCGCCAACCGGCGGCGTGCGATCGCCCGGCTTCAAGACACCGGGCTTGCCAACAAGCTGATGACGACGCTCGCCGAGCGCTATGCCGGCCGTGCCGGCGGCTATACCCGCATCATCAAGGCGGGTTTCCGCTATGGCGACAACGCGGCGTTGGCGATTATCGAATTCGTCGATCGCGACCCTGCGGCCAAGGGTAAGGATTCCGGCCCGACCGGCGCCGAGGCTGAGGACGAAGCCGCCTGACGCCCGGCGCTATTCGGTCGCTCGGGCGGTAAAGCCGAGGCTGCCGTCGTCCTCGTCATCCGCCGCTCGCACCTCGCCGACCCGCGCGGCGCGCGGGCCGCGGTAGGCGGCCTCGATGATGGCCGCGACTGCGTCGTCGGGGTCCGTCACCAGCATTTCGACCGTGCCGTCGATGCGGTTGCGCACCCAGCCGCGCACCCCG
>DATMKU010000021.1:0-2832 GCA_035570935.1 Allostellaceae bacterium | reverse complement strand
CGACGGCGCCATGCGGCCGAATTGCAGGACCGTCTCGGGTTTCGGCCCTTTGGGACGCGTCCTGCCGCCGATCTGGCCGGCTGGCTGCTGCCGCACGCGATCGAGACCGACAGGCTTGCGCATCTCGCCGGGCTGGTGGTGGAGGAGTGCCGGCGGCGCCGGATTGTCGTCCCATCGCCCGGCGCGCTCGAGCGGCTCTGCGTCCAAGCCCGCTATCAAGCGCGTGGCGAGGTCCAACGCCGGCTGACCGATGGGCTCTCCGCCGACCAACGTCGTCGGCTGGATGCGCTGACGCAGCACCGGGCGGAAACCAACCAGAGCTGGCTCGCCTGGCTACGCCAGATGCCGGAAGCGGCGAAGCCGGTCGCGATGCTCGGTCTGATCGAGCGACTGGACCATGTCCGCGCAGCTGGCCTTGATCCGGCGCGCGGGCATCGAGTGCATCAGTCACGCCTTGCCCAGCTCGCCCGCGAAGCGGGCCGCACCACGGTCCAGCATGTCGCAGGCTACGAGCGCCAGCGCCGGCATGCCACCTTGGTCGCCGTCGCCCTCGATCTCTCCGCCAGCCTGACGGACCAAGCCGTCGATCTGTTCGACCGGCTGATCGGGACAATGTTCCGCAAAGCCAACGAGCGGCATGCCCGCGCCTTCCAGGCCGACGGCCGCGTCATCAACGAGAAGGTCCGTCTCTACGCCCATGTCGGTGCCGCTCTGATCGCGGCGCGCGACAACAAGCAGGACGCCTTTGACGCGATCACCGCGGTAATCCCTTGGGACCGCTTCCTCGCGACCGTCGCGGAGGCGATGACGCTGGCGCGGTCGGAAGAGTTTGATGCCTACCAGATGCTCGGCGAGCATTATGCCGGCATCCGCCGTTGGGCTCCGGCTTTCCTCGATGCATTCGTCTTCCAGAGTGTGCCGGCCGCGGCGGCGCTGATGCGCGCGATCGACACGCTGCGCGATATGAACCGGAGGGCCGTGCCCAGCCTGCCGAAATCCGCGCCGATCAGCTTTATCCGGGAGCGTTGGGCGCGCCACGTGCTTCGCGCCGGGGGCATTGATCGGCGCTACTATGAGCTCTGTGTGCTGTCGGAATTGCGCGACCGCCTGCGCGCCGGTGACGTCTGGGTGGTGGGCAGCCGGCGATATCGCGCCTTCGAGGAACGCCTGATCTCCCGTGAGACCCTGAAAGAGCTGGAACAGGGCGGCACTTTGCCGATTGCGGTTGACGCCGACTTCGAGCGCTTCATCTCCGCTCGCCGCGCTCGCCTCAACGAACGGCTGGCGGCAATCGACGTCAAGGCAAAGGGCGGCTTGCTGCCCGATGTCATGATCGAGAAGGGCGTGCTGAAGATCACGCCGATCGAGAAATCGACGCCGCCCGAGGCCGAGGCCCTCGCCGCGCGCCTCTACGCGATGCTGCCGCGCATCCGGATCACCGATCTCCTCTCTGAGGTGGCGCGATGGACACTGTTCACCGACTGCTTCACCCATCTGCGGACGGGTGAAACTGCCGCCGATCCGCGGATCCTCATGGCGAGCCTCCTCGCCGATGGGCTCAATCTCGGCCTGACGCGCATGGCCGAGGCGTGCAGCATCGCCAGCCTCAGGCAGCTGGCCTGGACGGCGGACTGGCACATCCGCGACGAAACCTATGCCCTGGCGCTCCGACGTCTGATCGACCAGCAGCAGCGCGAGCCGCTCGCAGCGATGTTTGGCAGCGGTTTTGCGTCCTCGTCGGACGGCCAATTTTTCCGGGCCGGCGGTTTCGGCCGCGACGCGAGCAGCATCAACGCCCATTATGGCGATGAACCCGGGGTCAAGTTCTACACGCACCTCTCCGACCGCTACGCACCGTTCCACACCAAGGTGATTGCGGCGACAGCCAGCGAAGCCGCACATGTTCTTGACGGGCTGCTCTACCACCAGAGCGAGGTCGTGGCCCGCCGCCACCATACCGATGGCGGTGGCGATTCCGACCATGTCTTCGCCCTCTGCTCCTTGCTCGGGTTCCAGTTCGCGCCACGGATTCCGGATCTGAAGAGCCGGCGTCTCTATAGCTTCGGCAAGGCGTCGGCCTATCCGTCGCTCGAACCGCTGATCGCTGGGCGCATCAACGTCGCCCTAATTCGCGCCCATTGGTCGGAGATCCTGCGGGTCGCCGCCTCGATCCGTACGGGCACCGTGACCGCCTCTCTGATCCTGCGCCAGCTCGCCTCCTACCCGCGGCAGAACGGCCTCGCCGCGGCGCTGCGCGAGCTGGGGCGGCTCGAACGCACGCTGTTCACCCTCGACTGGCTGGAAGATCGAGAACTGCGGCGTCAAACCGGCCAGGAGCTCAACAAAGGCGAAACGCGCAACAGCCTCGCGCGGGCCGTCTTCATCCATCGCCTGGGCGAGATCCGCGACCGCACCTACGAGAACCAGCAACACCGCGCTTCCGGGCTGAACCTTCTCGTCACCGCAATCATCCTGTGGAATACGCGATACCTCGAGCGCGCCATTGCCGCTCTGCGCCAGGCCGAGGATGTTCCGGACCAGCTACTCGCTCACCTATCCCCGCTCGGCTGGGAACATGTGAACCTCACCGGGGACTACATCTGGAGCGCCGAGAGACCGGCCACGGAAAACTCTGACGGATTCCGCCCGCTCAGGGCCGCGCCCGATGCCGCTCGTAAGGCGGCCTGAGTTCGTGGTTTGTCCGCTTATGTGTCAAATCTGAGCGTTTCGTTACTTCTGGCCAATGCCCCGGCTAAGTGTTTGACCGACCCCCAGATCAAAAGTCCGATAACGGATGTTATGGGAAGTCTGACCGGCCCCGACTTGCGTGGA
>DATMKU010000020.1:0-4144 GCA_035570935.1 Allostellaceae bacterium | reverse complement strand
GAGGACCGCGCAAATCCCGTTCTTGAAGCGGCCGGCTCGCGTCTAGCCATCCCCTTTGCCGATTGCTGGCGGCCGACCGCCGCCAATTACTGGGGCCGGGTCAAGAAGGCGCACGGGCTTGCGGTCAGCGGCGAAATCTTTGGCGAGCGCTGGGCACGCGATCATACCGGCGACAAAAAGCCGGTGCTCGCCGCAGCCCTCGAAACCGCGTTCGATCCGGCGAAGAGTGAGGCCTGCATCGGTCTGGACCAGACGGCGCGCGACCAGGCGGCGGCGTGGCTGCCGCCAGGCATGGCTTATGATTGCGCTTCAACCGATGTCATGCCCGACGGCGTCGACAATGCCGCTCTCGACAAAGTGGCGGCCGACAGCATCGATCCCGCAACAACCGAATTGCCGGCATTTTTGACCGAAGACGAGTCCGTCGCGCTCGATCCCGCGACGGCCGTCTGACGCGTATTTTCGGAACGAGGCGGGTATGTCGATCGGGGCGGAACTTTGACCCCCGATCGGCGTCCAATCGGGACCCCCTCTCGGAAGTAGGACAGGCTTATCCCGGTAGTGAACCAGGGAAGGCCCCGCGCGCGTCGCGCAGTGCCCCCACGAGCGACGGAGCGACGCGCGTGGGAGGGGCCTGTTTGCCCACCGGGGCAAGCCGTGTTTGGCCAAGTGTCGAGCGACATCCGGAACTGCACCAGTGGCGACGGGCAAAAGTGCACCACTCGGTTGGTTGTTGGTTCGCGTTTTGAGATCCGCAGGGAGGCGTAGCCGACTGGAGGATTTCAAAACGCGGGCGCGGACCTTTGGCGATCATGCGAGCTGCACCTGATCGAGCGGGGCGGCCTTGATCAGCCCCGAGCGACGCTTCTCGCGCAGCCGGTAGCTGTCGCCGCGGATCGTGATGACGTGGCTGTGGTGCAGCAGGCGATCGAGGATCGCGGTGGCAACGACGGGATCGCCGAACACGCTGCCCCATTCGCCGACCGACCGATTGCTGGTGATCAGCACGCTGCCACGCTCGTAACGGCGCGACACCAGCTGGAAGAACAGGTGCGCCGCGTTCGGATCGAATGGCAGATAGCCGAGCTCGTCGATGATCAAGAGCTTGGGCTTGGCGTAAAACCCGAGCCGCTCCTCCAGCCGGCCGTCGACATGGGCACGGGCCAGTGCAGCGACGAGGGCGGGCGCGGTGGTGAACAGCACCGAATAGCCCTCGCGAATGGCGGCGCGGCCGAGGGCGATCGCCAGATGCGTCTTGCCGACGCCGGGCGGGCCCAACAGCAGCAATGCCTCGCCATGCGCCACCCAGCGGGAGGCCGCCAGATCGCGGATCTGCCCCTTGTCGAGCGAGGGCTGGGCGGTGAAGTCGAAGCTGTCGAGATCGCGCAAGGTCGGGAAGTGCGCGATCTTGGTCGCCATTTCGACCCGCCTCTCGTCGCGGCGGCTAACCTCGCGTTCGCACAGGAAGCCGACCGCTTCGCGCAACGTCATCTCGCGCTTGGCCGCCTCGTCCAGCAGAGTGTCGAGCTGATCGCGGATCGCGGTCAGGTGCAGCCGGGTTAGCATCGCCTCGAGCCCCTGTGGGTCAGCGGCCATCACCAGCCGCCTCCCGCTGCGCGCTCGTATTCCGCTAGCGGCCGCAGCAGCTCGGGCTCGTTGCCGGCGGGCCTTTCCGGTTGACGCTGGCCGATGCCGGCCAGGTGCGCGGCAACGGCGACGCGTTGGCGGCGGCCGGTTGTCTCGGCATGGGCGGCAAGCTCGATGCCGCGATGGCGGATGCTGATCCGGCCGCCGGCGACGACGACCTGCACCGTTTCGCCGATCAGCCGCCACGGCACGGTGTAGGCGTTGGTGTCCAGTTCGATCGTGCCGTCGGCCTGCACCCGGCGCACCAGTTCGCGCAGCTGCCGGAAGGGCGGCCGCCCATCGATCGGGCGCAAGACCGCCGCCTCGGCTCGCGTGAAGCGCTCGATCGGCTTCTCGCCGGTGGTGCCGTGGATGTGCCGGTCGGCGATCTCGCGCATCCACCAGCCGAGATGCGCTTCCAGCGCCGCCCAGCTGAGGAACGGGTGCCCGGCGACCGCATTGCCCTTGACGTAGCCGACGCCGCGCTCGTCCTTGCCCTTCGTGCGCGCCCGGTACGGGGCGCAGGCCCGCGGCCGGAAGCTCCAGTAATCGGCGAAGGCCGCGAGCCGCTCGTTGAAGCTGACCTCGCGCGTCGCTGCGTCGTGATGATCGACCAGCGCCCGGGCGTTGTCGAACAGCACCTCGCGCGGCACCCCGCCGAAGTGCCGGAACGCCGCCTCGATGCCGTCGAACCAGGCCGATTGCCGGTCGTGGCGGAAGGCCTGGACGAATACCCGGCGCGAATAGCCCAGCGTCGCCACGAACAGGTAGACCCGCACGCGCTCGCCGGCGATCGCCACCCGCGTCTCGCCGAAGTCGATCTGCAGCTGATGACCGGGCGGCGTCTCGAAGCGCAGCGTCGCCCGCGCCTCGGCCCGCAGCGCCTGGCGCAATCCCGCCACCGCCCGCTCGACCGTGCGCAGGCTCACCGCCAGCCCTCTCTCGCGCAACAGATCCTGGCGCACGACGTCGGCGTTGCCTCGATGCCGCCGGAACCGTTCAGCCAACCAGTCCTCAAGCCCCTCCAGTAGCTTGGGGCGCCGCGGCCGCCGGTAGCCGACCCATCCCTCGGCCGCCAGATACCGCCGCACCGTCCGCCGGTTGCACCCCAACGCCGTTGCAATCCGCCGTTCCCCCCAACCCAACGCCCTCAGCCGCAGCATCGCCGCGACCTCGTCCGGCGTGCGCATCCGATCCCCCCGCAGCTGCTCAAGCCGCGCGGAAACCTCAGACGATTCGGTCATTGCGGGCACCTCCTCTCGACCTTGGAGGTGGTGCAGTTTTACGTGTCGCCGCCGGTGCAGTTTTTCATGTCGCCCGACAGCTGTGACCGAGACGCTCAAAGGGCGAAACCGATAAGCTCGGCTCTGCGCATTGCGCCCGTATCTTTGAGAAGCCCGGTCGCTTGCGAGCAGCGGAAAAGTGAGAGGAGGGCCGGAAACAGGGTGAACCCTGGCAGGAAAGAGAGCGCCACGTCGGGTTTGGTCCCGGGCATTTCTCCAGGGCCTCCTCCGCGCTCTCGGAGGACGTCTCCCATGGCCGATTATTTCACCCCGACCGTGATCCAGCCGGCGATCCCGATCGCCGACATCACACCGCTCGAGCGGCTGTTGCTGAGCCGTGTCTTTAACGCGGAGTGCCAAGGCGAACGGCTTTACTTTTATGCCGACGAGGCCCGGCCGAGAGGATCTGGCTCGACCGGGCCCGGCTCGAAGCGGCACTCGCGCAATCGCGCATCGACAGCACCGCGGCTACCCTCGTCATCGAGCATCTCGCGCGCATCCCCGCCGACAATGTCGAGATCGAGCTCGATTTCACCGACCGGCGCTGGGAGGCGGTCTTTCAGGACATCATCCGCCACTCGGCCACGTTGCGCTACGTCACCGCCGTCTCGGCCTTTACCTGCTCGACAATGCGGCCCGATGGCTTTGGCGGTCGGGCGGTGGTGATTACCGCCGACACGGTGATGGACAAGTCGACCGCGACATCGTCGCAGATTTTCTGAACGCGGCGGTGCCCGACCGGGCGCACGAACCTGCCAAACCCCGTGGGCAGTGACCTCCGCTGCACGAGCGAGAGGCAATCCGGGAATGGGCGAACCCGGACCGGGGAAAGAGAGCGCCCGGCCGGATCCCCCCGCCTTCCGCTCTCGGAGATCCCTCCATGCCGGAAATCACTCCAGTTCAGCCGCCGGCACAGCTGCGTCGCCATCACTTCGCGCATATTCACCCGTCGGTCACCGCCGAACGCGTGGCCGAAGCCGCAGAACGCGAATTGACGACGCTCGACAATCCGGGGTTCTGCCTCGCCTGCGGCGCCGAAACCGACGATTGCGAACCCGACGCCGAGCAGTACCTGTGCGAAAGCTGCGGCGAGCCTGCCGTCTACGGTGCGGCCGAAATCCTCATCGCGATTGCGTGATCTTGCCGTCTGAAACCGGGCCCGCCGCGTGCGGGCCCTTTTTTATTGACGGATGGCAGCTGCCGCACTGCCGAAAGTGAGAGGAAGCCGGAAGCGG
>DATMKU010000019.1:0-4287 GCA_035570935.1 Allostellaceae bacterium | reverse complement strand
AGCCACTGTAGCGCGCTACAATTCCTTTGTCGATGCGGGCGTCGACGCGGATTTCGCCAAGCCGCGCCCGGCTTACCAGATCGTGCGGCCGCCCTTCTACGCCGCCTGGGCGACGCCGGTGCCGCATGATTCGCGGGCCGGGCTGCGGATCAACGCCAAGTGCCAAGTATTGGATATGAACGGGCAGACGATCCCAAATCTCTATTGCGGCGGCGAATCGGCGGGCGGCTTCGGCCAGCACGGCCTGGCTCGCGCGGTTTGCCAGGGCTTTATCGCCGGCATCAACACCGCCAAGGGAAGCGGGATTTGACCGGCGCCGCCGCCTCAGCCCGTATCAGGCAAGGCGCGGAAGGAATACTGAAAAACCGCTTACCCTGGCTGAAAGCGGGGCGACGACAGCTCGAGTTTGTTTGTCGGACCCTAGTCTTGGACGAGGCGGGTCCACAACTGCCGAGCGTCGCGGTCGGGGTCGCGGGCGACATGGCAGTCGTTGTCGAAGACCATCGTCGCGCGGTCCATGCTGGTATAGGCGGGCCAGGACGGGATCGCCGGATTGTTCGGGCTGCCGTGGCGGGCGAAGGCGATCCAGGTGTTCGAAACCCGCGCCGCCAGTTCGCGGGCGCCGGGCGCGCCGGCGGTCGTGTCGGGCACATTGGGATTGTCGAAGACAAAGGGCAGGTCCATCGCATGGTGCGCCTTCAGGCGGCCGCCATGCGCCGGGCTCCGCCAGTCAAGCGAATACATGTAAACGGGCGCGCCTCGCCGGGCGGCGTAACGCTCGGCCAACAGCACGGTGCGCACCCAAAAATTAGAGCCGGTCAAGGCCGCGATCAGCCGGTCGGCGGGGCTCGCTTGCGGCATGGTCCGGTGATAGGCGGCGAGCAGGGCGTCGGTCTCGCCGCCGGCCACCGCCGCGACGCGCCGGCGCAACTCCGCCTCGGTCAGACTGCGATTCCATACCTGATCGTCGTCGGCCAGGAAATAGGCGCTTTCCTCTTTTGTGCCGCCGACCATCAGCGGGATGTCGTCGGAAATCGCCGGCGCCTCGGGCTCGGCCGGGTGCTGCGCCAGGTCGCCGCCATCGACGATCGGACCGAAATCGTAGCGGTCGAGCAGCGGCCAGCGCGAGCGCCCGACGGCGCGCACCGCGGGTGCTATCGCGGCCAATACGCGCTCGGCCGGGAGGGTCTGCATGCGCTCGCATTCGTGGGCGCGCAGGCCGAGCTCTTTGAGCACCGCCTCGGCGAGCTCGTTCGCCCGCTCGCGGGTCGAGACGCGGATCGCCGCACCGCTCTGGATGACCGCGCGATGGAACAGCCCACTCGCCTGCGGCATCGCCAGCAGCACGCTGACCTTGCCGCCGCCGCCCGACTCGCCAAAGATCGTGACATTGCCGGGGTCGCCGCCAACCCGCTCGATGTTGTCGCGCACCCACCGCAATGCCGCGACGATGTCGAGCATGCCCGCATTATCCGCATGCATCCATCGTGCGCCGCCCAAGTCGGCCAAGTGCAGAAACCCGAGGATATTGAGGCGGTGGTTGACGCTGACCACGACGACATCGCCGCGCCGCGCCAGATTGGCGCCGTCGGTGACCGCACGGTTGCCCGATCCATAGGCAAAGGCGCCGCCATGCAGCCACACCATGACCGGGCGCTTGCCGCCGTCGCCGAGACCCGGCGTCCACAAATTGAGGGTCAGGCAGTCTTCGCCCTCGGGCGTCGTGTCAGCCGGGCCGAGCAAGGTTTCGAGCACCGCGCGCCGCTTTGGCCGGTTGCGCAGTTGCCATGCGCGGCCGCCATAGGCGAGCGCGTCGCGCACCCCCGCCCACGAGGACGGTGGCTGGGGCCGCATAAAGCGATTATTCCCAGCGGTCGAGGCGCCATAGTACACGCCCTTGAACGAGTAGACCCCGGCCTCGCGCGCGCCGCGCAATTTGCCCGAGGCGATCTCGACGACCGGCGCCAAGCCGGCATCGGCTGGGGCGATGTCGTTGGCCATGCTTTTCCTCCCTCGCGAATTCATCCGAGATCGGCCGCACAGTAGCGCGAAAGCGACCCGGCCAGAAGCGCGCCGATCAGAACAGGTCGGCGCCGGCTTTCGCGAGCGGCGGCCAGCCGCTATGCTGTCGGTGAACCCAACCGAGCCCGCGGGGGATCAGCGACATGGCATTTTACGAACTACGCCAATACAAGGTACTGCCCGGCAAGATGGATGAATGGGTCAAGATCATGGAGGAGGAGATCATTCCCTTCCAGGTGTCGAAGGGCATGGTCATCACTGGCAGCTATCGTGGCGAGACCGACGCTTCCTGCTATGTCTGGATGCGCCGCTTCGAAAGCGAGGTCGAGCGCGAGACGCTCTACAAGGCGGTCTACGAGAGCGATTATTGGAAGACCAAGATCGCGCCGCGCGTGCCCGAATGCCTCGACCTCAGCGCAAATGTCGTCACCCGGATCGTCCCGACCGCAAAATCGAAGGCGCAGTAGGCGCCCTGGTCAAGGCATTACCAATCGACCGGGTGGGGCCGCCCACAAGATCCACCCGCCACAGCGCTGGCGTGACGACATCAAGGTTTGCGAGGCGGTGCGCAAGGCAGTCGGCGCCGATTACACGGTGATACTCGATTCGACCTCGAGCTGTCGCTACCGCACACTGCGCGCGCCGCGGATGGCTCGCCCTAGTCCCGCACCCGACGACGCGGATCAAAGCTTTGCTGGCCGTTCTTGTGTTTCGCTTAATCGTAGCGGGATTTTTCGCCATCGCCGGAACCGAAGCAGGCGCCGGAGCGTCCCGATAGAGGGCGGACGGCTGGCAGCCAAATATGGGCCAGCACTGTGTGCGTCGATCCACGAGGGACCTGCGATGACCAGCCACCAGTCACCGGAGCAGAAAAAGACCGTGCAGCGGGTGATGCACGAGTTCAAGCATGGCGAGTTGAAGACCGCGCGCGGCGCGCGAAAAGTCAAAAATCCCCGCCAGGCGATCGCGATCGCATTGGACGAGGCCGGCGCCTCAAAATACCAAAGCGCCAAAAAGAATACCGCCAACCTGCGGCATACCAAGGCGAAGGAGCGGCGCGGCGAGACCTATCAGGACGAAACCGAAGGCCGGGGCGCGACGCAGGCATCGTACCGGCGCGCGACCGCCGGGGCGACCGGCCGGCCCAGGCCTGGCGGCGACGAGAAAACCCGCGCGCAACTTTATGCCGAGGCGCGCCGCCGCGACATTCCCAATCGCTCCAAAATGACCAAAGGCGAGCTTGAGCGGGCGCTCAGCCACCACTGACCCGCGTTCCAACCACACCCGGCCATATCGCGGGAACCAATGGGGTATCGCCGTATTTATGGCTGTCCTGGCGATGGGATCAACGGGTCCTTTGGCGTGCTGCAAAGGGCCAAAGAAAAAATCGACTTCATCCAGGTGCGGCACGAGCAGATGGTCGCCTTTATTTGGCGCTCGCGGACCGATTGTCCGCGCTATACCGAAACAATATAGGAATATTCTTCCGGGGAACGGCTGCGAAGCTCAATACTGGGGCAACGAAAGGGCCATGGAAATCGTGATTCTCGTCAGCGCTGGAATTTGCTCACGCTGCTGAGCGGCCTTGTTGGGGTCGCGCTGAGGCGTATGTCCGACCGACGATTCGCGGCAGCGACACGGGCGGTGCTCGCGGCCCAACTGGAGGCTGCGCGGGTCAAGAAAGTATGCCGTAGCGATGCTGCAGGATCATCTCGACAATATTTGTGCCATTAGGAATAGTAATCTCCGTGAATCGACGCCGCGCCCGACACGCCGGCGATGCACGGCGAATGGCAGCACGGCGTGGTTGGCGTGAAAGTCCATGACGCTCGCCTGGTCGCCGCGATGAACGTCCACAATGTGCGGCCGATCCTGACTTCGATGCGGGCGATTTCGCTCGCTACGGAATCGAGATGCTATCGTCGGCGTCCGTGCTCTCGTGGAAGAGCGCCGCTGCAGAGCTGCAGAGGGGCATTTCGCATAGGGTTCACCCATGGTGTCGGTTGCGGTCTAGCTCGTGCGTAATCAAAGTTTGATCAACCCTACCAAATTTCCGACACCGCCTTGCCAGCACATGTATGTTTTAGATCAAATATCGTTATTTCATTTAATTAACTTCCATGACTCATCTTCTTAGACAAAGTTCGCCCCTGTTAGGGGCGACGACTCCGACTTACGATCTCGCGTCTGCCATCAGCGGATTTCGATCCGCGCCCCCGTGAGGGGGCGACCCAGTCCCAGTCCAGCCGGATCCAAACGTTACTG
>DATMKU010000018.1:0-3189 GCA_035570935.1 Allostellaceae bacterium | reverse complement strand
TGATCCTCGACTCGCTCGGCGGCTCGGCCCTTGCCGCGGCGCTCGGCATGCTGCAGCCGGGCGGCGCCTGCGTGACGTTCGGGGTATCCGACGCCGCTCAGGCGACCTTGGAGAGCCGTGATTTCTTCGCGACCGGCGGGGCGCGGCTTTACGGGCTCACCCTGTTCCACGAATTGATGAGCGTCGAGCGGGCCGGCATCGGCTTGGCATTGCTCGCCGATCTGATCGCGGCAAAGAAATTGCGGCCGCAAATCGCGGTCGAAGCGCCGTGGAGCGAGATCGGCACGGTCGCCCGCCGGCTGATCGATCGCGAGTTTACCGGCAAGGCGGTCGTGCACATCCGCTGAGGTCTACCGAGACTGCCGAGCGGGTTTCGCGTGTTTGGGGCCGACGGCCTTCTCGCGAAGCTCGTGGCGTTAACGTGACAAATGACTTCGATCGCCTCCTATCCGTCGCCCCCGCGCAGGCGGGGGTCTGGGTTCCCGCTTTCGCGGGCATGACGAGGAGGTAAGGGATGGGGTGCTGAACGTCAGAACGGATCCACTCGTCTTGTCAGCACGCGCCCAATTGATGCATCGAAGCCTATAATAGGAGGTTGCGACCTGCGACCGATCTGACGGGAAGGTTGAACAATGGGCGAGTTCGGGATCGGGCAGCCGGTGCGGCGTTTCGAGGACAAGCGCCTGTTGCGCGGCAACGGCCGTTTCCAGAACGACAACAACCTCTTCGGCCAGCTCCACGCCTACGTGCTGCGCTCGCCCTACGCCCATGCCCGCATCCGCGCGCTCGACCTCGCGGCTGCGAAGGCGGCGCCGGGCGTCGCATTGATCATGACCGGCGACGATCTCGTCGCGGCCAAGCTCGGCATCATGGGCATACCGTTCCAGCGCAAGCGCCCGGACGGCTCGCCGATGTTCGCCCGCGCTCATCTCGGCCTCGCGCAAGGGAGCGTGCGCTATGTCGGCGAGCCGGTCGCCTTTGTCGTCGCCGAGACCCTGGCGCAGGCAAAGGACGCCGCCGAGCTGATCGACATCGATTACGAGGGGTTGCCCTCGGTCACCGACACCGCCGCGGCGGCCGAGGGCAGGATCGCGGTGTGGCCCGACTGCCCGGACAACATCTCGAACCTGTTCGAGGCCGGCAACCGGGCCGCGACCGAGGCCGCCTTTGCCAAGGCGGCGCACATCGTCAAGCGCCGCTACGTGATCAGCCGGGTCTACGCCCATTTCATGGAGCCGCGCGGCGCGATCGGGGTCTGGGACCCGGGCGAGGAGCGCTTCACGCTCTACGCCGACGTGCAATACCCGCACCGGGTGCGCCAGGCGCTCGCGACCCGCATCTTCAGGATCCCGGAAAGCCGGGTCCGCGTCATTGCCGGCGATGTCGGCGGCGGGTTCGGCACCAAGGGCTGGCAATATCCCGAGCACCGGCTGGTATTGCTCGCCGCCAAGCAATTGCGGCGGCCGGTCAAATGGACCTGCGAGCGCAGCGAGGCGATCCAGGCCGACGAGCACGCCCGCGACAATGTCAGCGACGCCGAATTGGCGCTCGACGCCGACGGCAAATTCCTCGGCCTCCGCGTCAAAACCTTGGCCAATGTCGGCGCCTACATCTCGTCCGAGCGCAACCTGCTCGCGACTTTCGGCAATGTCGGGACCCTGGTCGGCGTCTACGACATCCCCGCCGCCCATGTCGCGGTATTGGCGGTGATGGCCAACACCAATGGTACCGCACCCTATCGCGGCGCCGGACGGCCCGAGGCGACCTATGTCATCGAGCGGCTGATCGACGATGCGGCCCGCGAACTGGGCATCGACCGGGTCGAGCTGCGTGCAAAGAACCTGATCCCGCCGGCGAAGCTGCCGATCAAGACCGCGCTCGGCCTCAATTACGATTGCGGCGATTTCCCGAAGAACCAGCGGCAGGCGCTGGAGCAGGCCGATTGGGCGGGTTTCCCCAAGCGCCGCGAGGCGGCCAAATCGCGCGGCAAATTGCGCGGCATCGGCATCGCCAACCCGATCGAAAAAGCCGCCGGCCCCGGCCAGGAATTTGCCGAGATCCGCTTTCACCCGAGCGGCAACGCGACCCTCTTGATGGGCAGCAAGAACCAGGGCCAGGGCCACGAGACCACCTTCAAGCAGGTGCTGAACGAAAGGCTCGGCCTCGACCCCGCGACCGTGCAGTACATCGACGGCGACACCGACCGCGTCGCCTTCGGCATCGGCACCAACGGCTCGCGCTCGACGGTGATCGGCGGCTCGGCCCTGTGGCTGGCGGCCGACAAGATCATCGCCAAGGGCAGGCGCATTGCCGCGCATCTGCTCGAAGCCGCCGACATCGACATCGACTTCGCGGTCGGCGCCGATGGCGGCGATTTCGCGGTCGCCGGCACCGACCGCCGGATCAGCCTCGCGGATGTCGCCAAGGCCTCGTTTCAGGCCGGACGCCTGCCGCCCGGCCTCGAAAGCGGGCTCTACGAGACCGGCACCTTCGCCCCTGACGACAACACCTACCCGAACGGCTGCCATGTCTGCGAGGTCGAGATCGACCGCGACACCGGTGCCTTGGAGATCGTCCGCTACGTCGTGATCGACGATGTCGGCACCGTGGTGAACCCGATCGGCCTCAAGGGCCAGATCCACGGCGGCGTGGCACAAGGGCTGGGCCAGGCGCTGATGGAAGCGGTCGTCTACGACCGCGAGACGGGGCAGAACCTGACCGGCAGCTTTATGGATTACCCAATGCCGCGCGCCGACACCATGCCCGATATGGAGATCACCTCGAACCCGGTGCCGACAAAGCGCAACCCGCTTGGCGCCAAGGGGGCGGGCGAAGCCGGCACGGTCGGAGCGCTGCCGGCGATTGTCAACGCCGTCGTCGATGCGTTGAGCCCGCTCGGGGTCAAGGGCCTCGACATGCCGGCGACCAGCGCGCGCATCTGGCAGGCGATGCGCCACGCGCGCGCGTGACCGCATCGAGCAGCTTCGATCGAAGCTCGGGGACGAGCCGCCCTACCTCTAACCATCGTCACCAGTATACTGTGAGACGCGTCGCCGCGGACTGAGGCGCACATGTGGTCTAACCTCACCGTCGCCCCCGCGAAAGCGGGGGGCCAGGGGCGACCGCGCGTCAGTTGGGTTCCCGCTTTCGCGGGAACGACGGATAGCTCTTCGAGAGTTTGCACTTCTT
>DATMKU010000017.1:0-4098 GCA_035570935.1 Allostellaceae bacterium | reverse complement strand
CCGGGGTGGCGCTGCGTTTTGCCCGCGAGGGGGCGCATTTGGTATTGGCGGCGCGCACCGTCGGCGGTCTCGAGGAGGTCGACGACGCAGTCGGTGCCGCTGGCGGCACCGCGACCCTTGTCCCGTTGGACCTGCGCGACTTTGTCAAGATCGACGAGTTGGCGTCGGCCCTCCGCGACCGTTACGGGCGGCTCGACATCCTGGTCGGCAATGCCGGCGAATTCGGCATTTTCTCGCCGCTAGGCCACATCCCCCCGCAAATCTGGGCTGAGGTCATGGACCTCAACCTGACCGCCAATTGGCGCTTGATCCGGGCGATGGACCCGCTGCTGCGCGCCGCCCCCGCCGGTCGCGCGATCTTTGTCACGAGTGCGATCGGACGCGACAGCTTGGCCTATTGGGGCCCCTATACGGTCAGCAAAACCGGGCTCGACATGCTGGTCGGAATCTATGCCGCCGAGATTGCCAAAACCCGGGTCCGGGCCAATCTGATCGATCCCGGCCCGCTGCGCACCCGGCTGCGCGCCCGCGCCTTCCCCGGCGAGGATCCGAATTCGCTGCCGCCGCCCGAAAGTGTGGCCGATCTCTTCCTCGACCTTGCTTCGCCCGAATGCACGCGTAACGGCGAAATCGTTCGCCCAGCACAATAGCAAGCGTCCGGGCCGTCAGCTCGTTCTGCTTTTGAGAAAGGCGAGACCGGCTTCGAGCAGGCCGCTGCCGTCCGACGGCACTTGGCCGTTTGGCGTCAGGCTGTCGACGAGTTGGGGCAGATGCTGGGCGATCTGCGGCAACAGCTGATCGACCGGCAGACCGGTCTTGGCGGCAATTTGCTGGACGAGATCGCTTCCCAAAACGCCGTGCAGCGCGTCCGGCGCCACCGCCTGGTTTTCGCCGGTGCCGACCCAGGACGAGATCGTGCTTCCCAGCCCGGCAGCCTCGAATTTTTGGACGAGAGCGCCGAGTCCGCCCTCCTGATTGCCGAGCGCCGCCACCAACGCCTCGGGAACGCTTGTCGCGGATCCGTCGCTCTTGCCGAGCAGCGACCCGATCGTATCGAACAAGCTCATCGCAGACTCCTCATTTGGTCGCTTCGGTATGAGTATTTTTTACGGCTTTGCTCACGTGCGAAGCGGACGCGTGAAAGCCCAATTGATCGGCGTCTCTTTGACACATGAAAGCGCCGTGCTTGGTCTTGCCGTAATACCTGTCGCCGCTGATGTGGTACGCCTTTGAGCCGCCGAGATTGGCCCAGACGATTCTATCACTCGGACAATGGCCCTTCGCCGCCTGTTCGAAAGAAAACTGGCCGGCGGCAAGGTGCGCGGAGGCACCCGGTGCGGTTTGCCGATTGAGCAGCAGGTTGGTTGCCGCCCGATGCGCCGGGGTCTGGGCCAGCGCCGGCGCGGCCGTCAAAAGCAATATCGACCAAAGTATCATCATCTTCGACATTGCGCTCGACCCCGGCAAATTGTGTTCGGGAGATCAGCCCTTGAGACAGGTACTCATGAACTTCTTTCGCGCGTCTCCGGTAAGTTTTTGCGAGCTTGCCTGAGTATTGCACTTTGTCATTTTCTGCTGCTGCGGCGACAGGGTCTTTGCCGACTTCGCGCTGAGACAATCGCTCATAAAGGTCTTGCGGGCTTCTCCGGCGAGTTTTTGCGTGGTGGCCTCGGTATTGCAGGTTTTCATCAACGCCTGCTGCGAATTCTGCGCCAGTGCCGGAGGTTGCGCGAAAGATGCGAATATCAGCATCGTCGCGCCGGCCATCGCGGCAAAAGTCTTCATAGCGAGCCCCTCGTCTAAAAACGCGACGCGCCGTTCGGGGGGCCGACCGCAATCTTTGCACCAATTTTTCACGTACCTTAACTTGGCAGGCATCGGCCCGCAACCGTCGGGGCACCCGGGCTCGGCGGGATCGTGCCACAGATCGAGACCAATGCGCCAATCCCGCGCTTTTGCTGGCCGGTGGACGGCGTTAGTGGCAGAGTCAGTTACGCCAAGCTCCGGAGAGGCCCATGCAGATTGACCGCCTCGATCATCTGGTACTGACCGTCGCTGATGTCGACCGCACCTGCGAGTTCTATACGCGGGTGATGGGGATGGAGGTTGTCCATTTCGGAGAGGGCCGCACCGCGCTCAAATTCGGCCAACAAAAAATCAATTTGCATCCGGCCGACAAGATCCCCGGTCTGGTCGCCGACCACCCGACACCGGGATCGGGCGATCTCTGTTTCATCACCTCGACGCCGCTCACCGAGGTCATGACACACATTGCCCAATGCAACGTGCCAATAGTGGCCGGGCCCGGCCCACGCGCTGGCGCCATTGGCACGATCCAATCGGTCTACATCCGCGATCCCGATCAAAATCTGGTCGAGATCTCGAACTATTGATTACCCCGTAGCGACGTCGGATCGATCGCCCGCGCCGCCTCCGAGCGCCGATCCGCGCGGCTCACGCCGCCAGCCGCTCGCGCGCCGCGGTCTTGATCATCGCGGCGCCTTTTTCGGCGATCATGATCGTCGGCGCGTTGGTGTTGGTCGAGGTCACCGCCGGCATCACCGAGGCGTCGATCACGCGCAGCCCTTGCATGCCGTGGACGCGCAGCTGGTCGTCGACCACCGCCAGCTGGTCGCGGCCCATCTTGCAGCTGCAGGTCGCGTGAAACACGGTCGAACCGTATTGCCGGGCGTAGTCGAGCAGTTCGTCGTCGGTCTGGACATCCGCGCCGGGCAGGGTTTCGGCGACGACGTATTGCTTCATTGCCGGCGCCGCGAACAGGCGGCGCACCATCTTGAGCCCGCCGATGACGGCGCGGCGGTCGGTGTCCTCGGCGAGATAGCGCGGGTTGATCGCCGGCTGCTCGGCCGGGTTCGGCGATCGCGCCTCGACGTAGCCGCGCGATAACGGCCGCATCTGCCACATGCCGACCGTCATCCCCGGCTTGTCGTCGAGCCGCCGCACCGGCCCCGGCGCAAAGCTGCCCGGCGAAAACAAACACTGCACATCGGGCGTCGCCGACTCCTCCAACACCTTGACCGAGGCGCAAACCAGCGAGGAGGCATAGGTCAGCATGCCGGTGCCGGCGAACAGGTAGCGCAGCACCTCGCCGGCAAAGGGCAGGCCGCGCGCTTTTTCGTTGAGGGTCTTGGCGCCGGTGACCGAACAGGCGACCCGCGCGATGTAGTGGTCCTGAAAATTCTTGCCGACCCCGGCGAGCGCATGGCGCACCGGGATGCCGACCCGGCCGAGATGATCGGGGTCGCCGATCCCGGACAATTGCAAGACATGCGGCGAGCCGATGGCGCCGGCCGACAGGATCACCTCGCGCGCTGCATCGACCTGCTCCACTGCGTTCTCGGAGCCGCTGCGGGCGAACTCGACGCCGACCGCGCGGGTGCCGTCGAACAGCACGCGATGCACCAGCGCGCCGGTGACAATCTGCAGATTGGGCCGCTTTGCCGCCGGGCGCAGATATGTGCGCGCGGCACTCTGCCGGCGCCGGCCGCGGCGGGTCTGCTGCACCCAGCCGATATTGTCGCCAGCGCCCGGCGGCAGGTGGTTCACGTCGGCGTGATATTCGAGGCCGATCTGGGTCCCGGCCTCGATCATCGTCTGGCACAACAGCGGCTTGTCGGCGGCGTTGGAGGTGAGCAGCGGCCCGCCATGGCCATGAAACTCGTCCTGCCCGCGCTCCCAGCTCTCGGCCTTTTTGAAATAGGGCAAGACGTCGTCCCACGACCAGCCGCGGTTGCCGAGCTGGCCCCAATGGTCGAAATCCTCGGGCTGGCCGCGGACATAGATCATGCCGTTGATCGAGCTCGACCCGCCAAGCACCCGGCCGCGGGGATAGGGGATGGCGCGGCCGTTGGTCCCGGGATCGGGCTCGGCGGTGAAGCCCCAGGTGATCGTCGGATGGTCGAGCAGCTTCATGTACCCGGCGGGGATGTGGATCAGCGGGTTGCGGTCGCGCCCGCCGGCTTCGACCAGCACGACACGGGTACCGGGATCCTCGCTGAGCCGGTTGGCCAAGACGCATCCGGCCGAGCCCGCACCGACAATGACGTAATCCGCTTTCATTCGCTCCTCCGTCGTCCC
>DATMKU010000016.1:0-3024 GCA_035570935.1 Allostellaceae bacterium | reverse complement strand
GGCGTCTTCCGCTCCATCGCCGATCTCCAGACCGCCATCAACCGCTATCGCAAAGCCCACAATGACGACCCCAAACCCTTCGTCTGGACCAAACTCGCCGACGCCATTCTCGCCAAGCTCAACCGACTCCCTGTACCTTCTGTTTGATCCAGTGCACTAGTGTGCGCCGATGATCGCCGTCGCAGCGAGCCGTGTTGGGGGGTCAAGCCGCCAGCGTCTCTTTCGCGCTGGCCTTGATCATTGCGGCGCCCTTCTCGGCGATCATGATTGTCGGTGCATTGGTGTTCGTCGAGCTGACCGCCGGCATCACCGAGGCATCGATGACCCGCAGCGCCTCAAGCCCGTGGACCCGGAGCTGGTCATCGACGACCGACATGCCGTGATTGCCCATCATGCACGAGCAGCTCGCGTGGTAGACGGTCGAACCGTTCGCGCGCGCGTAACCGAGGAGCTCGTCGTCGCTCTGTACGCTCGGTCCCGGCAGGTTCTCTTCGATGATGTGTGCGGCAAGCGCCGGTGCCTCGAACAGGCGCCGCAGGAACCTGAGCCCGGCGACCATCGCGCGCTGATCGGTGTCCTCGGCGAGGTAGCGCGGGTTGATCGCAGGCTGGTCGTGAGGGTCGGGCGTGCGGACCAGCACATAGCCGCGCGACAACGGCCGCATTTGCCACGGTCCACTGGTAATGCCCGGCCGCTCATCAAACTTGCGGATTAGGCCCGGTTTATAGCTCGCCGGCGCGAAGACGCATTGCATGTCCGGTGTCGCCGACTCGGGCAAAACCTTGACGGAAGCAGCGCACAGCGACGCACCGAAGGTCATCATGCCCTTGCCCTGCACAAGATAGCGGATGATCTCGTTGGCGAAGCCGAGCCCGCGCGTACCCTCGTTGAGGGTTTCGAGATCCCGGACGTAGCAAGACATACGCGCGATGTAGTGGTCCTGGAAATTCTGGCCGACGCCAGGCAGCGGATGGCGGACCGCGATGCCCGCCTTCTGCAGCACCTCGCGCCCGCCGACGCCGGATAGCTGCAGCAGATGCGGCGAGCCGATCGCGCCCGCGGAGAGGATCACCTCGCGTGCCGCGCCGACGCGCTCAAGGCTGGACTCGCGAGAGAATTCGACCCCCACTGCACGCTTGCCGTCGAACACCACATGATGCACCAGCGCGTTGGCGACGATCTGCAGATTTACCCGCTTTTTTGCCGGGCGGAGGTAGGTCGCAGCGGCGCTGGCGCGGCGGCGCCAGCGCCAGCCGATCGAGTCTCCGGCTCCGCGCGGCAGGTCGTTGACGTCGGGCACGTATTCGAGGCCGAGCTCCTGCGCCGCCCGTATGATTGCGTGACAGGCCTCCGGCCGTTCCGTCATTGGCGAGGTGGTGAGATTTCCCTCCGTGCCGTGAATATCGGCCGCGTCGCCGGTCCACCTCTCGGCGCGCTTGAAGAACGGCAGGACGTCGTCCCAACCCCAGCCGCGATTGCCGAGCGGCGCCCAGTAGTCGTAATCCTCCGGTTGGCTGCGGATGTAGATGAGCCCGTTGATCGACGAGGAGCCGCCGAGGACGCGGCCGCGCGGATACGCAATGGCGCGGCCATTGGTGCCGGGATCGGCCTCGGCCCTGAAGCCCCAGGTGAGCTGCTTGTGGTCGAGCAGTTTCATGTAGCCGACCGGAATATGGATCAGCGGGTTCCAATCGCGCCCGCCGGCCTCGATCAGGATCACGCGCGTGGTCAGGTCCTCGGTAAGACGGTTGGCCAGGACGCAGCCGGCGGATCCGGCGCCGACGATCACGTAATCCGCTCGCATCTGCGTTCTCTCCCCAAGGCAGCCGCTGCCCTCGCCTTCGCCAGCGCCGTCGAGTGCCGGGATGTGATTCAATCAGCGGCAGATGCCATCCGGCAATCCCGAGGGTTTCGAGGTGCGTTCTGGTTGTCAAGACTCGGAAAGCGCGATGGAAAGGTGCGCTTTCGGCGTAACCTTCCGCTCAGGCACCCCGCGGCCCCGGCTGGCCAGGACCGCATGGTGCTCAACCCCGACCTACAGCTCGACTTGCTCCGAGATCGCGAGGGCGTCATCGACCTCGATTCCAAGATAGCGAACGGTGCGTTCAAGCTTCGTGTGCCCAAGCAGCAGCTGTACGGCTGTCAGGTTGCCGGTCTTCTTGTAGATCTGCGCCGGCTTCGTTCGGCGTAGTGAGTGCGTGCCGTAGGCCGACCCAATGAGGCCGGCGCATTCCACCCATCAAGGGCCGATATCTGTTTCCAAGCCGCTTTCGAGAACGGCCACACCTCTCGACCCAGCAGTATGCCCGGATCGTCCGGCGCGGGCTTGCTCTGTGATCTCGAACTGCACCGGCCGACCGGTTTTCTTCTGGACCACGGTCGCTCGGTCCCGCATCCTCAATCTGGCGGTGGACCGCAAGCTGCGAGGCTGCGACCTCGTCAGGCTGAAAATTGACGACGTGTGTGCCGGCGGGAGGACGCGCTGCTGTTGCCGCTGCTAAAGACGCCCCCAAATCGCGCGCCGAACTCGCAGAAGAGTTGCGGCAGGCAAAGGCCGAGAGTAACCGGCCAAAGCACCGCGAGTCAGGAGAAAATCAAAGCGCGCGGCGCGCCTGCTCAACAGCGGCGGCCAAGTGCGGCCAGGAAACCGCAGGGATCAGCGACGCGACCCTAACCAATCCGATGCGCTTGGTCGCCGGCAATTGCTTCGTCGGCACAACGTAGAATTGCCATTGGCTCGGCTCGCGGTGATCCGCGCTGTCGTCGCGGATCGGATGATAGGCGAACACATAGACATGCGGGAGCCGCCCAATCTGCGGTATCCAAGCCGCGCCTTCGGACCCTGTATCTCTGCGACTATCTCTCGAACCCCTGTTTCGCCTGGGAGTCCTCGATCTCCTCAACCAGGGCGAGGCGGTGCACAGCCTGCAGCGCGCCATCCACAACCGCATGATCACCGCAAAGCACGGGCGGACCATGGAAGAGCTCGGCACCATCTCGGGCGCCCTGACCCTGCTGGCGAAC
>DATMKU010000015.1:0-6009 GCA_035570935.1 Allostellaceae bacterium | reverse complement strand
CATGTTAGATACCCGATAAAGGTTCTCTCCCATCGCTTGTCCCCTGCTGGGCAATAGAAGACTGAGCCCCGGTGCTTTGTGTCCAGCTGCGAACGCGCTCGGCAGCCGAGAGCTCCCGGAAGCTCGAAACCTCTGTTGGTGCGGATAAGCTGCTCTTGCACATGCGTATGGGTTCGGCACTGTCACGATTGTTCCCCGGATGAAAAAATGGCTCGCAATTCAGCAACGCGCGTTTCGGTTATATAACCATTTTGGATTAGAAGTCGAAGTTGCGCCTCAAAAAATACAGCCATCATGGCAAAGCCATCTATAGGCATTATTACCTGAGCAAACGATTGTAGCTGTGATCTTCCGTCGCCAACAAAGGTCGGTTCGAATCTAGCCAAAAAGAATTTAACAATCGCTGGGCTATTTATCAGGCTTTGAACGCCATCCGCGAAAACAGTCGGGAAATTGGGTGGCGGGTATTCACCCGGTTGCGCCTGTCCCGCCGTGGCATCGTTCCTCGGTTGTGTCCGTCTTCTCGTGGCATCGTCACTCATACCCGTAACTTCCTAGCGGTTCGGCAGAGCCTAGCATCCACTTTGCAAGAGAGGACTACTACGGCAGTTTGGATGACTGTTTGCGAAACCCAAAAACTTTCGTAAAGTTCTGTTGAACGCCATATCAATAGGTTAGGGTCTGCGTACGATACGGCCGGTATCGGTGAAGGCGGGGTGGCGCTTTTCGAGAAAGGCGCGCACGCCTTCGACAAAATCGTCGGTCGCGGCACAGACGGCAAAGCTTTCGGCTTCGCGGCGCAGTTGCGCGTCAAAGGCGTCGCCGAGGCTCGCCTGGATCAGCGCCTTGGTGCGGGCATAGGCTTCGCCCGGACCCGCCGCGAGCCGCTGCGCCAGCGCCTCGGCCTCGGCCATCAGCCGGTTCGGGGCGACGACGCGGTTGACGATGCCGAGCTTGAGCGCGCGCGAGGCGTCGAAGCGCTCGCCGAGCAGCATCAATTCGGCGGCGCGCTTGAGGCCGACGATTGCGGGCAGCATCGCGGTCATCCCGCCATCGGGGCCGGTCCCGAGATGAACATAACCGCAGGTAAAGACCGCATCCTCGGCGGCAAGCGCCAGATCGGCGGCGAGGACGAGGCTGAGCCCAAACCCGGCCGCGGCACCCTGCACCGCGGCGACGACCGGCTTTGGCATGTGGCGCAGCCGCACCAACAGCGGGTGCAGCGCGTCGACAGTCTGATACAGCACGCGGCGCCGCTCCTCGGGCGGCAATCGGACCAATTCGCCGAACATCGTGATGTCGCCGCCGGCGCAAAAATGCGCGCCTTCGCCGCGCAGCAGCACGGCGCGAGCGCCGCGGTCCTCGGCGGCTTCCGCGGCCGCGGCGGCGAGCGCGGCGATCGTCTCGCGATCGACGGCGTTCAGCAATTCCGGGCGGTTGAGGCGGATCTCGAACACCCCGCCATGTCGCGCGACGATCACTTTGTGCATTGCTCCCTCATCAGCGTCAGCCTGAGCAATTTCCGGTCGCATCGGACCGTCGTTCATGGATGGCCTATCGGAGTACGCAACCCGAGGCGGTTACCCGGACTTGGCCTGACCCTTATAAGCATTGTTACTCGGTGACGACCGGTTTGATCTCGCGCAGGCGGGGGAGGACTTCTTTCGAGAACAGGGTGATGTTTTTGACTGCTTCGTCATGGGTGATGAAGCCGGTCTTGCCGACCATGATCAGATGGCCGAAGCCGCCGACCTTGTCGTAAAACTCCGTGATCTGCTTGTAGACCGTGTCAGGGTTGCCGGCATACATCCGTCCCCCGGCCATCGCCATCTCGGCGGTGACCCCCGGCCGGTTCAATGCCGAGTCGCGGCCGGGCCGTCCGATCCCGCTTGTCGCGGCCGGGCTGCGGTAAAGCTGCGGGGCATATTCGGCCGGCGTCTGCCCCGGCAGAAATTTCGCGTATTGCGGCGCCGATTTCATGCTGGTGTTGACGAACCACAGGAGCTTCGAACCGACCCGCACGCCCTCCTCATCGGTGTCGCCGACATAGACAAAGGCGGAATAGCCGAACCGGTCGGTCGCCGGTTTTGACAAGCCGGCTTCTTCGCGCGCCTGGCGGTACGAGGCCCAGGCTCGTTTGGTGACCTCGACCCCGCGCATGACCATGATGTTGACCATGCCGCGCCGGCCGAGTTCGGCGGTGTCGGTTGGGTCCGAGGTCGCCGCCCACATCGGCGGATGCGGGTCCTGGTAAGGCCGCGGCCAGATGTTGACGTGGCGATGGGTGAAATGCTTGCCCTCCCAGCTGAACGGGCCGTCACGCGTGGTCAGGGTTTTGCCGATCAGGTCGATCGCCTCCCAAAAGCGCTCGCGCACCCCGATCGGGTTGGCGTTGCCCGACGCCATCTCGGTGCCGCCCGATTTGACAAAGCCGATCTCGAGCCGGCCGCGCGAGATCACGTCGGCGGTGGCGTATTCCTCGGCCGCGCGCACCGGGTCCTGACGCACCGTAACCAGGGTCCCCATGCTGAGGATCCGGATATTCTTCGTCTGCCGGGCGACGATGCCGAGCACCACCGGGCTGGCACCATAGAGGCAGTTGATCCCGGCATGATGCTCGCTCGAGGTAATGTTGAGCCTCAATTCGTCGCACAAGAGGTACTCGTCGAGGGTTTCGTCGAACAGCCGTGCGGCGACCTTGGGGTCGCAATAGCGGTTGGGCAGGCTGGCGCGCACCGAATCCGCCGCGTCCAGCACCTCGCCTGGCACAAACGGGTAGGGGTTTTCGCAATGAAACCAAGCGTCCATGATGTTGTCCCATCGCAGTAGCGGAAGCGCGACTACGCTTTCCCGCGCAGCCGCCCGCGTTATGGCAGTTGCAATAGCGTTGCTATCCTCGCTTTGGTGTCTCGGAGAACGCCAGGCGGGGCGCGGCACAGAAACTCGGCGTCGCGTATTTGCCAGGACAGGCTCTTTACCTGATCCGCCAACACGACGCCGGTGACGGCGTGCCCGCCTGGTATCACAACCTCGAACGGATAGCCTTTTTGCTGGTTTGTGATCGGGCAAAGCACGCACAATTCTGATAACTGGTTGTACCTCCGAGGCGTCAGAACCAGGGCCGGACGCCGCCCGCGTTGCTCCCGCCCTTGCCGCGGATCAAAGTCAATCCGCACAACGTCGCCCAGATCCGGACAGTGCGGCGGCGTTCTCAACGGAATTCGCGCCCTACTGCCGGACCGGTGCTCGCCTCGGGGTGACGATTGTCCTCGGTGATCTGCGAAATCAACGTTTCCAGATCCATGTGTGGTGCGCCTGTACCTAAACAGACGCGGGCAAGCCTGCTCTTCTCGGACGAGATCAGCGAGGATTCGAGTAGTAAATCAATAAATTCGTCTGGAAGGACAAACCATGTGGGCATGCCATGCGAGACCGGATTGCCCTTCGGGCGCTCGTCGTCCCCATTCCAGCGAACCGCCAAACGCCGGTCGCCATCCCATTCCCCCAATGCTAGCGACCAATCGGCAGTCTCGATGAGCACATCGATCAGCGTCCAATGCTCCTTTGGGGATTTCACGTCCTGAGGTCTGACGGCCATTTCTTCCTCGATATGCACCACTATATGGCCCCCCATATGCTTCGCACGCGGGGAAATCAAGCCATCGCGCTCTCGCGTCGAAAACCGGTGATCCCTGTTGACCCGAGCGGCTCGCTCGCCTGATCCTGGCGTATCGGTGTCGCCGCGACGGAGCATGAAATGAGCCTCGAATTGCGCCAGCTTCATCCGCTGTTTGCCGCCGAGGCAAGCGGTGTCGATCTGTCCGGGCCGATCGATGCCGAGATAATCGATGCGATCTGGCGGGCGATCGACGACTACGCCGTCCTGGTGTTTCGCGGCCAGCGTCTCGACGACACCCAATTGCGCGACTTCGCGGCATTGTTCGGCCTGCTCGAAATCGGCCGGGCGGCGGCCTACGCCAAGAAGCGCCGGCTGCGGCATCCGGAAATCGGCGACATCTCCAATCTCGACGAGGACGGCCGGCTGCGCGACGCCCACGACCGCCGCCGGCTCGACATGCTCGGCAACCGGCTGTGGCACACCGACGCCTCGTATATGCCGGTGCCGGTGGTGCTCGGCATGTTGCACGCGGTGGCGGTGCCGCCGGCGAGCGCCTTGGGCGGCGGCGAAACCGAATTCGCCGACATGCGCGCCGCCTATGACGCGCTCCCCGAACCGATGAAGGCGGCGATCGCCCCGCTCGTCGCCGAGCATGACATCTTCTGGTCGCGCGGCCAGATCGGTTTTAGCGAATTTGCGCCCGGCGAACGCGAGAAATACCCGCCGTCGCGGCAGCGGCTGGTGCGGCGCCACCCCGGCTCGGGGCGCAAGACGGTGTATTTGTCGGCGCATGCCTCGCACATCGTCGGCTGGCCGGTCGCCGATGGGCGCATCCTGCTTTACGATCTGAACCTGCACGCGACCCGGCCGGAATTCGTCTACAGCCACCAATGGGGGGTCGGCGACCTGGTGATCTGGGACAACCGCTCGACGATGCATCGCGGCCGGCCACATGATGAGTCCCAACCGCGCGACCTGCGCCGCGCGACGACGCTCGATGTCGGCTCGACATTGGAAGAGGCTGCCTGAACGCGCTTGGAGTTAAGGCCACGGCCTACGACAGCCCTTCGGATGCGGCGAGATATTGCACCAACTGACGCGCGTAGACCGGCAAATCGGCGAGCCGCCGCACGCAGATCGTCAAATTGCGCAAGGCCCACTCGTCGGTCAGCTCGACACGCCGGATCGCCATCGTCCGGGCGTGCCGCTCGGCGGTCGTCGCCGGGACGACGCCGATCCCGACATTGCATTCGACCAGCCGGCAGATCGCGTCGAAGCTGCGCAGCTGCACCCGCAGTTTGAGGCGGCAGCCAACCCGCTCCGCCTTTTCCGACAAGAAGCGCTGCAAGGCGCTGCTCCGGTCGAGACCGACAAAATCGCCGTCGAGCGTCTCGGCGAACCCGATGCTGGGGCGTGACGCGTGCGGGTGCGCGGCGGCCACGACCAGCACAAACCGGTCGGTGCGAAACGGCATGGTCTCGAGACCGGCCATTTCGACCGTGCCGGCGACAATGCCGATATCGGCGGTACCCTCGGCGACGTCTCTGACGATCTCGTTGCTGAGCCGTTCCTCGAGGTCGATGTTGACGTAGGGATGGGCGGCGAGAAAGGCGCTCAACGGCTCGGGCAGGAATTCGGTCAGCGCGTTGGTATTGGACAAGAGCCGCACCTGCCCGCGCACTCCCTCGGCATATTCGTTCAGATCGCCCCGCAAGCGATCGGCCTGCTGCAGCAACAGGCGCGCGTGCTGGGTCAGGGTGCGGCCGGCCTCGGTCGGCTTCACCCCGAGCCGCTCGCGGTGCAAGAGCGGAATGCCGAGGTCGGCCTCCATGTTGCGGATGCGGGTGCTGGCGGCGGCGATCGCCAGATGCAGCCGCTCGGCGCCATGGGTGATGCTGCCGGCCTCGACGACATTTACAAACAACCGCAGGTCGACGAGATCGAAGCGCATGCCGATAGCCTTCGTGATCAACGAAGGCATCCTGCGCCAATGGCCGATTGCGTCAAGCCCGAGAGGGCATCAGAGTTCAGCCGTAGCGAAAGCTGAACCGATGACCCAAGCCTATCCGATCGAACAGCACGTCTATGACGTCGTCGTGGTCGGCGCCGGCGGGGCGGGGCTGCGCACCGCCCTCGGCATGACCATGGCCGGCCTCACGACCGCCTGCGTCACCAAGGTGTTCCCGACGCGCAGCCACACGGTTGCGGCGCAGGGCGGGATTGGCGCCGCCCTCGGCAATATGGGCGAGGACGACTGGCGCTGGCACATGTACGACACGGTCAAGGGATCGGACTGGCTCGGCGACCAGGACGCGATCGAATACATGTGCAAAAACGCGATGGCGGCGGTCGTCGAGCTCGAGCATATGGGCGTGCCGTTTTCGCGCACC
>DATMKU010000014.1:0-16269 GCA_035570935.1 Allostellaceae bacterium | reverse complement strand
CGGCGTCCTGGCGTTGGCGAAGGCCGGCATGACCTCCTTGCCAAAGCGTTCGAGCTGTTCCAGCGCCACCCTTTTCGGTACGCCGACGCTGAGGCTGACCGACACCCGGTCGAGCCCGGGGTAGCGCTTTTCGAGCGCTTTCAGATGCTCGACGATCTGTTCGGGCGACCCGCACAGCACGCCGCCGGCGGCGATCGCGTCCTCGATCCGCGGCAATTTGGCCGAGGGCGCGCGCTTCGGGTCGCGCATGATCTCAATCTGCTGGTCGCTCAATGCCCGTACCAGCCGCAATTCTCCAAACATCTTCATGTTTTCTTCGTAATACTTCCCGGCCTCGCGGATGCCCTGCTCGCGGCTGTCGGCGATGTAGAAATGGAAGCCAAAGCAGAGCCGTTCGCCGAGTTCGAGCTGCTTGCCGATGCGGGCATGCGCCGCTTGCCAGTCAAGCACGACCTTGTGCATTGCCCCGCCCTCGGCCGAGCCACCGCCGATCAGACCTTGGATCCCGTGCTTCGCCATAAAATCGAGCGCCCGCTCGCTGCCGCCCTGGATCGGCTGCCAGCATTCGACCGGCAGCCGCAACGGCCGCGGCACGACCGTCAGTTCTTCGAGCGTATAGCCGCGATAAGGCACCCGCGGCGGCAGAGTGTAGTGCTTGCTCTGGTGCGTGAAAGATTCGTTGTTGAACGCCTTGAAGATGATGTCGACTTGTTCTTCGAACAATTCGCGGTTGGCCGGCTGGTCGAGCAACGGCGAGCCAAAGGTCTCGACCTCGCGGGTGTGATAGCCGCGCCCGACGCCGAACGTAATGCGCCCGCCGCTCAAGATGTCGGCCGTCGCGTAGTCTTCAGCGAGCCGCAAGGGATGCCACATCGGCGTGATGTTGAAGCCGCAGCCGATCCGAAGCCGCTCCGTCACATGCGCCAAATGCAGCGCCGTCATCAGCACGTTCGGGATGCACTCGTAGCCTTCGTGCTGAAAGTGGTGCTCGGCCATCCAAAAGGTGTGGTAGCCGAGCCCGTCCATCAGCTGCGCCATCGCCTGCGCCTTGTCGAAGACGGTGGCGAGATGCTGGTTCGGAAAACGGCGGTCGTTCACCGGGATCCCGCCATAGCCGACATCGTCCATGTCGATATGGCCGGCAAACAGGCTGTCGAATTTTGTGATCATTTGAGGTCCTCCACGGTGACCGCCGGTCGATCGGGTGGGGATTGTACGCCGTGGGGCACGACTGGCAACCGGCATCGCCTATGTTGAGCTCGGGCTGAATCGCCCCGTCGGGCCTGGCTGATTGTCACCCGGTGCCGTCGCCGGTATCCTCGACCGCGCGTGACGTCTCGCGGGACAAGGCGGCGGTGATGCGATCTTGCTTTGTTTGGCTTTTGGCGATTGCCTGCGGCCTTGCCGCCGCCTCCCCTGCCGGCGCCCAGCAATCGGGCGGACGCATTACCGCCGATCAGAACGATATCGGCCGGGTCGAGACCCGCATCCAGAAATACGATCAGGCGCTGGGCGCCGTCAGCCAACTGAGCCGGCCGTCCGGCGCCGAAACCGAGTGCAACGGCGTTTGCTATTTCCCGAGCAGCAGCCAGCCGGTATCGTGGCGGTGCGCGCCCAAAGAGAGCTGCAATCTGAGCTGCGACGTGAACCCGCCGGTCGGCGGCTGCCGCTGAGTTATCGCCGGCCTCGCCCGGGCGCGACGCGCCCGGGCTTGTTTCGGCAAAAACCCGCGCCTATGGTCCCGGCGCGCATTGCAGGCTCATCGAGGCGATCCCCGCGGCCACGTTGAGGCCGGTCGTGCCCTCGATGCTGACCGGCTGCAGCGAGATCGCGTTGCCGCTGCCACCGATCAGAACATTTGCCCCAGCCCCGACCCCGACGGTTGCCTGCGCGGTGGCGCCGCCAAAATTGCCGGCGAGCGCACATGGAGCCGGACCCGCGGTCGGCGCCAGCACCGACCATACCAGCACCCCGCCGTGGATATAGCCGATGTCGACGCCGAACCGGTTGATCGTGCCGACATATCGCTCGTAATGGCCGCCGGCCCCGGAAAAGGTGCAGTTCATCGATCGCGACGAGCCAAAGATGAACCCGAAACCGCTGGAGACGTTGCAGCTGAGCACGCCGACCCTGACGCCTTGGGCGTGGGACGGCGTCGCCGCAACCATGACCCCAAGCAAAAGGGTCAACGCGCTGACCGCAACCGCTAGTCTTTTGTGCATTCGATAGTGCTCCTGTTTGATGAACCCGGCCTGACCTTGGGCGCGCAGCCTCAACACCAAAGATATAGATTGGTTCCGCTATCTTGCGTTGTGATTTCATCCGATCTCGGCGGGGCTGCCGTGTGGCTCGACCTATTTTCGGACTTTGGCTCGAGGCGGGATGCAGCGGTCCGTGAACCTTCGGCGGCGCGGACGTTTGGCACGCCGATCATGAATCCCCCGGTCGCGACGCCGGCGGTTTCGCCACGCGGACACAAAATCCAGGGCGGCATGCGAGGCGCCCAATTCGCTGCCGCCGCGCCCGAATTCGCCCGTGATGCGCAACCCGCTCTGCTGCGGCCAGACTCGCCGATCAAGGCAAATTAAGCACTCGCGTCCGCGGCGATTTTTTGGAACAATCAGGCTCCGCGGTCTCGACCGGGCCGCGAATCGACTCGACAGGATACCGACTTGATCAGAGACAGGAATTTCCGTCAGCCGCGCCGCCGCGACTTTGACGATGATGGGTACGATCCGCATTTGCGTGAATTCGGCGGCGCGCCGCGCTTTAGCCCGCCGCCGCGGTTCGACGCGCCCTCCGGCCCGCCAGTCCGTGCCGTTGTCAAATGGTTCAAACCCGAAAGGGGATTCGGGTTTGTCGAACTGGCCGACGGCACGGGCGACGCGTTTCTGCACGCGAGCGTCCTCGAGCGCAACGGCATTGCCGCGGTGCAGCCGGGCGAAACCCTCGAAATCCGGGTGGCGCCCGGCCAGAAGGGGCCGCAAGTCACCGAGATTCTCAGCGTCGACAGCAGCACGGCGACACCGCCATCGGCTCGGCGCGCGGCGTTTCCCGGCGCCGGCGCGCGGCCGTCCTACGAGGCGGCCTCGGTCGAGGAAACCGGCACGGTGAAGTGGTTCAACGCCCAGAAGGGCTTTGGCTTCATCGTCCGCGAAGGCGGCGGCAAGGACGCCTTTGTTCATGCCTCGGTGCTCGAGCGCTCGGGCATCCAGACCCTGAACGAAGGCCAGCGCGTGCTGATCGACATTGCCGAAGGCCGCAAGGGGCCCGAGGCCGTCAGGGTGCGCCTCGCCTGAGAACTTACCGGGCGGCGCCGCCCGCGAGGGGAGAAGGATGGATTACGGCGCGGCGATGTTCTTTACCGACTACTCGATGAGCCCAGCCGATCTCGGCCGGCAGTTGGAGGCGCGCGGTTTCGAATCGCTCTGGGCGCCCGAGCATTCGCACATCCCGAGTTCGCGCACGACCCCGTTCCCGCAAGGCGGCGCGCTGCCGCAAAAATACTACGACGCGATGGACCCGTTCGTCACCTTGACCGCGGCGGCAATGGCGACGACGCGGCTGAGGATCGGCACCGGCGTCTGTCTCGTCGCCCAGCGCGACCCGATCCAGACCGCCAAGCTCGTCGCGTCGATCGACCAGGTCTCGGGCGGGCGCTTTCTGTTCGGCGTCGGCGGCGGCTGGAACGCCGAGGAAATGGCCGATCACGGCACCCTCTTCAAAACCCGCTTCAAGCTAATGCGCGAGCGGATCGCGGCGATGAAGGCGATCTGGACCGAAGACGAGGCCGAGTACCATGGCGAGCTCGTCGATTTCCCGAAAATGAAGACCTGGCCGAAACCGCTGCAAGAGCCGCATCCGCCGGTCATCGTCGGCGGCGCTTTCCCCTATGCGGCGCGGCGCGCGCTTGCCTATGGCGACGGCTGGGTCCCGCATGCCGGCCGGCCGCAATATTCCGATGTGACCGATTTTCTGCCGCGGTTCCGCCAGATGGCGTCCGAAGCCGGGCGCAGTCTCGATGAGGTCCCGGTGACGGTGTTCGGCGTCCCCGAAGATCAGGACCGGCTGAAGCTCTACCGCGACCGCGGCATTGACCGCGCCGTGGTCAGCCTCCCCTCGGCCAAAGCCGACGAAATTCTTCCGATCCTCGATCGCTGGGCCGAACTGATCCGCCGCGTCGCATAGCGGTTCGTGCCAAAATTCCTGCTGTGTGACCCGGAGCGGCAGAGCCGATCCTTGGCGCCCGGTCTTACGGACAACCCGTCCTAGCGGGCGGCGGTCGATCACGCTGAACCGTCATTCCCGCGAAAGCGGGAACCCAGGGCAAGCGATGTGCGGCCGCCCTGGACCCCCGCTTTCGCGAGGGCGACGGGCTGATTGTGCGAGTCGATCGGACTAGCGGGTGGCGGTTGCCGGCCGATATGCCTTGAGGAAGGCGCGGATATGGCGCACCGCCAGCGGGATCTTGTCCGGGGTGTCCTTCCACGGGTAGAGGCTCACCTGCGCGTTGGGGGCCAGCAGCGCGCTCTCCATCGCCACGGCGTAGGGGTGCGCCGGGACGTCGTCCGGCAGCACCAGTATCGGCGTGCGGCAATCGCGCACGAAATCGCGCGTCACGGTGAAGACGAAATCGGCGTTGGCGCGGTACATCTTGCCGAGGAAGGCGTCCACCGTCGCCATCGTGATGTCGGGTCGGCGCTCGCACAATGCCGGGCCCCAGCCCTTGATGTTGTTCTGGTAGAAGAGGTCGGGCATCTCCGGGCGGAAGCCGCTCGGCTGCGCCAACACGGCGGCGGCGACGCGCCCGCGCGCCCGCTTCAGCAGATTCCAGATAAAGGGGCCGCCGATGCAGAAACCCAGCACCATGAATTCCGAGATGCCGAGGTGATCCATCAGGCCGATATGGTCATCGGTGTAGGCGTCCCACGGCCGGTCGATCTCAAGCGGGCCTTTCGACTGGCCGCCATTGGCGTTGCGCAGATCCGCCGCGATAACGCGGTGTTCGCCCTTGAACTCGTCCAACGGGTTGAACGGGTGGTTCGCCAGGCCTGCGACCGTCGAGTTCAGCCCGCCGCCGGGGATCACCAGCAGTGGAAAGCCCGAGCCGGCCTCTTGGTAATGAATGCGAACATCGCCTTTTTCATAGAACGGCATGGCAGTCTCTCCTTCCTCGGAGCGATATCGGATCAATTCGATCGGAGCTGGCGCTACTGGGCGGCGGCGGCCATGGATTGCGCTGCTGCCACCGGTCGATATGCCCGCAGAAAGCTGCGGATGTGGCGCACCGCCAAGGGAATCTTGTCGGGCGTGTCCTTCCACGGATAGAGGCTCACTTGCGCGTTCGGCGCGAGATGCACGGTCTCCATCGCGACGGCATACGGGTGACCCGGCACGTCGTCCGGCAATACCAGGATCGGCGTCTGGCAGTTGCGTACGAAATCGCGCGTCACGGTGTACACGAAATCGGCGCGGGCGCGGTACATATTGGTCAGGAACGCGTCAACCATCGCCATCGTGATGCCGGGCCGGCGGGCGCACAGCTCCGGGCCCCAGCCCTTCATGTTGTTGTTGTAGGAGAGGTCGGGCATCTCCGGACGGTAGCCGCTGGGCTGCGCCGGCACGGCCGCGACGACGCGGTCGCCGGCGCGCTTCAGCAGGTTCCAGATGAACGGGCCGCCGATGCAGAAGCCGAGCACCATGAAATCCCGGATGCCGAGATGATCCATCAGACCGATATGATCGTCGGTATAGGCGTCCCACGGCCGGTCGACCTCGAACGGGCCGGTCGACTGACCGCCCTTCGCGTTGCGCAGATCCGCGGCAATGACGCGAAACTCCCCCTTGAACTCGTCGAACGGGTTGAACGGATGGGTCGCCAGGCCCGCTACCGTCGAGTTTAGCCCCCCGCCCGGTATCACCAGCAATGGAAAGCCCGACCCGGCCTCTTCGTAATGAATGCGGGCTTCGCCTTTTTCGTAGAACGGCATGCGAATTTCTCCCTCTCCGGTGTGGTTTCGCCCAAGCGCGCGTTTCAATCCGAGAGCGTACTTCAGCGCTTAGCCGGTGGCAAAAATTTCACTTTCCACCATGACATGTGGACCGATGCCTCGCCGATGTCCGTGGAGACCAAAAGCATTAGAAGTGCGTGCTCCCTCGCGCCCGGTCACGATTACCTCACGCAACTTCTTGAGGTAAGTTGATCTATTAGCGAGAGTTGGCGGAATGCCCCCGGTTTTTGTTGCCGGGGTCTTCCGCCCTACCAGGACCCCCGTCTTATTGCGCCGCCACCCTCATCGGTACATGCGCCTTCAGGAAGGTGCGCACCCGGTTGACGGTACGTTCTTTCAGGTCCGGCGGCTCGCGCCACGGGAAGACGGTGATCTCGGAGTTGGGCGCCAGCGACGCCACATCGATCGACGTCTGCAGCGGATGCGACGGCGTATCGTCCGGCAAAACGAGGATCGGCGTCCGGCAGTTCTTGATAAAATCGCGCGGCACGCTGTAGAGGAAATCTGGCTGCGCGCGCCACAAACTCCTAAAATACTTGTCGATCGTGTCCTGCGACACCTCCGGCCGGCGCTTCTTGAAATCGGCCAGCCAATTCTCGTGGCTGTGCCGGGACATGACGTCCGGGTCTTCCGGCCGATGGCCGACGCTCTGGCAGAACACGGCGGCGACGACGCGGTTGGGCGCTCGTTGCAGCAGCTTTCCGGCAAAGCAACCGCCAATGCAGTAGCCCATGTAGAAGAATTCGCGGATGCCGAGGTGGTCCATCAGCCCGAGCTGGTCGTCGGCAAACGCGTCCCACGGGTTATCGGCCTGCACTGGGCCGGTGGATTCGCCGCCATTGGCGTTGCGCTGGTCCATCGTGATGCAGCGGAAGTCGTTCTTGAACGCTTCCATCGCGTTGATCACCGCGGTCGGCCAGTTGCTGACCCGCGAGTTCAGGCCGCCGCCCGGGGTGACCAAGAGCGGGAAGCCGGCGCCGGCCTCCTCGTAGCGGATGCGCACGTCGCCTTTCTGATAAAACGGCATGGGAGTGTCTCCTTTTACAGTGTGATCTTTCCGTGTCCGCGTGCGCCTTGATAGGGCGAAGCGCTCAGGCGACGGCGTTGCGGTCGAGCAATTCGATATGCACGTTCTGCGGGCCGCGCAAAAACGCGATGCGGACGCCGGGGCGGATGGTCTTGGGTTCGACCGTGAACTCGGCGCCCTTGTGCTTAAGCTCATCGACCACCGCGTCGATCCCCTCGACCCGCAGCCCGATATGCTCAAGGCCGAGATAGGGGGGCTCGGGCGGCGGTGCTACCGCGTTCTCCTCCGGCACCTGGGCGATGAACACCGCGACCCCGCCGAGATTGAGGTCGATGCGCGACCTTCCGTCGGATTGGGTCGAGCGGATCACCTCGGCGCCGAACATCCGCTCATACCATTGGGCGGTCTCCTCGGCATTGGGGCTGCGCAGGTGGATATGGTCGTAATGAAAAATCGTCATCGCGTTTCTCCCTGACTGGCGACGCCTGCTGCAACTCTAGGCGCGCCCCGCGGCGGGAGCCAGCGCAATCACCGCGCTCGCGTGGCCGGCGCCGGTCGCGCCCGGTCGGAACGGCCTTCCTTGGCGCGCCCGGCCGTCGACCGCACCATGCCCGCTCGTGCTCGCGAATTGCACCCCCGGTGGGGTTCGATTACTAGTCTGATCAAAGAGTGAGCAAAGCGCCCAAAAGAAAGGCGGCCATATGGCGGTTTCTCGGGCGGTCGGGATGCGCGCGAGCGCGACCGGCCGCCATCATCCCGACAGCGTCGAGACCCGCGCCTCGTGGATCGCGGCCGCACTCGCCATCGCCATCCTGTCGATCTCCTACGGCGCGCCGCTCGTCGTCGTGATTGGGCTGAAGCCGATCGCCGCGGCACTCGGCAGCGACCGATCGGTCGTGGCATTGGCCGCCGCCCTGGTCTGGGTCGGGACCGGCACCGGCGGCATCCTGATGGGCTGGGTCGCCGACCGGGTCGGGGTTCGGCGCACCGTGATCTTTGGCGCGCTGATGACCGCACTCGGGCTTGCCGTGTCGGCGATCGGCCGCGTTTGGTCGCTCTATCTCGGCCACGCGCTGCTGATCGGCTTTCTCGGCGGCGGCGCGCTCTATCCGCCATTGCTGATCTACATCAGCCGCTGGTTCGACCGCCGCCGCGGCACGGCGTTGGCCTTGATCTCTTCCGGCCAATACATTGCCGGCGTGATCTGGCCGTCGGTTTTTCAGCGCGCCTTCGGGTGGTTCGGCTGGCAGGCGACGATGGCCGGTTTCGCCCTCGTCGTCGTGCTGATCGTGCCGCTGGCGATGCTGCTCGGACCCGCGCCCGCGCCAAGCCGCGCGGTAAGCGGGAGTGCGGCGGTCTTCCGCGGCGCCCCTGCGCTGCGGCTGCGAGGCGGCACCGTGCAGCTGCTGTTGTGCGCGGCGTCGTTTTTGTGCTGCGTGCCGATGGCGATGCCGTCGAGCCATCTCGTCGCCTTTTGCAGCGATCTCGGGATCTCGCCGGCGCAGAGTGCGGCGATGCTGTCGGTGCTGCTCGGCTGCGCCTTTGTCAGCCGGCAGTTCTGGGGCTGGCTTGCCGACCGGATCGGCGGGCTCGGCACGGTATTGGCCGGCTCGGCCTGCCAGGCATTTGCGATCGCCGCCTTCTCGGTGACCCGGAACGAGGCCGGGTTGTTCGCGGTTTCGGCCGCCTATGGGCTCGGCTTCAGCGGCATCATCCCGGCTTATGTCGTGGCGATCCGCGAGCTGTTCCCGTCATCCGAGGCGTCATGGCGGGTGCCGACCCTGTTGTTCACCGGCATGTCGGGGATGGCGTTCGGCAGCTGGTTTGCCGGCGCGCTCTATGATTACTTCCACTTTTACGCGCCCGCCTTCGCCGTCGGCGCGCTGTTCAACCTCGGCAATTTGGCGGTGGTCGGCTTTCTCGTCATCCGCCAGACGCAAGGCCGCCGGCTCGTCGAAGCCCCAACCGCCGAGGCCACAACCGCATAGTATTGCTCGCCGATAATTAAACGCCACCGGTCATTGCGAGCGGAGCCAAGCAATCCCGCTCCGACGAGCCGCGTCCCCGGTCGGGATTACCGCGTAGCCCTGGCGGGCCCCTCGCAATGACCGCGTTGCGGTTAAAAGTATCCCGCAGATCAGCCCGCGGATTTTTCGAGCTTGTGCAGGACGCGGATGCGCTTGGGCGGCGGGTCCTTCGAGAACCGCCCCCAGCTGCGCCCGGACAATTCGCCGACAAAGATGTTGCCGTGGCGGTCGACGGCGATGCCGTGCGGCGAGGTGAAATGCCCCGGCTCGAGCCCGGCATGCATCCGGCCGAGCCGCGCCAATACCTCGCCCTTCTGCGTGTGGATGCTGACCCGCGGGCCGATATTGGGCCAGTCGCGGTTGATCTCGCCCGACGGGCCGCCTTCGCCGATATAGAGGAGCGGGTTCGGCCCCAGCGCCATGCACATGCCGTTCGGCCGGTGCAGATTGTTCCATTGCGTCTCGAACTTGCCGTTGCCGTCGAAAATCTGCACCCGGTGGTTCTCTCGGTCGGCGACATAGAGCCGGCCGTCGGGATCGCAGCAGATATTGTGCGGCACGTTGAACTGCCCGGGATCGGTGCCGGGCTCGCCCCACGACAAGAGCAACTTGCCGTCGGGCGTGTATTTGTGGATGCGGGCATTGCCGTAGCCGTCGGAGACGTAGAGATCGCCGTTTGGCGAGATTGCCGTATGGGTGCAGCGATGAAACGGCTCGCCGCTCATATAAGGCTTGGGCTCGCCCGGAACACCGAGCGTCATCAGCACCTTGCCGTCCAAGGTGCAGTGGCGCACCGTGTGGTCGCCGTCGTCGGTCAGCCAGATCGTGTCGTCCGGCCCCATATGGACGCCGTGCGGCCGGCTGAAGACACCCTCGCCCCAGGTGCGCAGCAGATTGCCCTCGGCGTCGAACACCGCGACCGGGTGATCGCCGCGATTAAACGCGTAGACCCGGTCGTGGCCATCAACCCCGACCGCCGCGACATCGCCCAGCACGATCTCGTCCGGCACCTTCGCCCATTGGTCGCGCACCACAAACGTGTACTTGCCGCCGCCGAGCTCGACCGCCATGCGCCCTCTCCCCAATTTCGTCGATTTCACCTAGCGCATCATAGGCCCGAGACACGCGTCCGGCGAGTGCTCCATGACAGTGTCGCTGTTCGGCGTGGTGCGGCGGCGAATATGCTATTGCTCTCGAACTACGTGCAAGGAAGTGCCGAAATGAGCGCCGACCACAATGCGCCGCCAAAAACGGGCTGGGCCAGAATGGTGGCCGAGCTTCATGTGACCGATCTTGACGTCAGCCTCGATTTCTGGGCGGGCATCCTCGCTTTGAAATTGCCTTTCAGCGCGAAGAGGGAAGATTTGTCTACGTGGAGCATCATGCTCTGCCAGCGTCACGGCCGCTTCGAGACCGGACCGATGCAGCTGCTGCTTGGGCAGGGTGCGATGTTTCAGATCTATCTCCGCGATATCGGCTCGATCCTGGACAAATTAGCGGGACGGAATTGGCCGATCTACCTTGGCCCACGCGAAATCTGGCGCAGAACCGGCGACCGCAAATCCGGCCAGCAGGAGGTCTTTGTCCAGGACCCCGACGGTTATCTGCTGATGCTGGCCCAAAGCATTGACGAGAGATTTCCAACTGAAACGAGCAAACACTCAGGCGCTCAACGCAGCAACTCAATTATAATGGCACCCGAAGCGAAAGCGGCACTCGCAGCGCCGCGCCGGCGGCGCGCCGTTCACTTGCGCGGTCTGTCGGGTGCTATGCGGATCGTCTGCATGATCTTGCGAAACACGCGCAGGTCGCGGTCATAGCGCGACGCTGTGGTTGACAAGTAGGCGCCGACCTCGATCCAGGCTTCGGAGTCCTGCGGATCGGTCTTGCGCAAGGTCATCAGCTTTATTTCAATCCCGTCTCGATCGACATACAATCGGCAGCCGGCGGCGGTGCGACCCCCAAGCGTCCAGTTCCGCAACGGCACGGTCCGCCACACCTCCGGACCTCGGCAATACAAGCGAGCAAGTTCATCGGCCGTCTTGACCCTAGTGGCTACATTGTAACTGCCATAGACCGTCGCATAAGGGGGATGATCGGTGACGCTCTTACACCCGGTATGATTATCCAGAGGAATCGCGACGCCATCGTCGGTATTTTCGCTCACACAACCTAGCAGATAGTTAGGTATTTCAACCGAGAACTGATATTTTGAATTATTGTAGTGTTGACTGCTGGCGGGAATGTCAGCGGAGCAGGGTAGAGCTACTGTCACAAGCGCAGCCGCGCCGAACAGACCCACCACTCTCATGGGATACTTCGCCTCGATTTCCAATTCTGCAGATGTCGCGGGATTGATTGGATGGTCTCGGCCACCCCACTCCGCCAATCGGGATTAGCTCGATTGTATCTCGCCTCCCATAGCCGCTGGGCGAAGTCTGCGGGGCTGGACGCGCCGCGAACGACAGGACCGTATTTCTTCTCCCAATAGGCAACCGCATCGCCAAGCGAGCTGTAAGCGACATTGGGACCACCGTAGTGCGTAGCGCCGAACGGGTCATTGAGCGCCCGATTATGTGCGTTGAGCCAGCCGCTCTCGTAAGCGGACAGCCCCAAGAGCCAGGTTTCGTCGATGCCGAGACGCTGGGCGAGCGCATGGACCGGCGGATAGAGCGTGTCGAAGAATTTGTCGGGGTCGCCGGTCCGGTATTCCGGCGCGGCGGGTGGGTTTCGCGCCGCGGCCGGCGCCGCTGTCACGCTATATCCGTTGTCCCATTGGCCTCCATCGGGATTAGCGGAGGGGACGCGCGGCTGATTGGGGTTGAACCCGGCCCTGGCCGTGTCGGGCAGCGCCAGACCGGCGCCGAGCGCCTTTGCGACTTCGCGCGGTGCTGCGCCACCGGTGATAAGGCGGTCGGCCAAATACAGGCGATAAGCGGCTTCGTCGCCGACCAGCGGCGGCAGGCCGCTGAGCGCCAGTTCGATTGCCGCGAGGTGCTGGTGTCCATTTCGACAATACCGCAAGGCGCGACGGATGTTGCCGAGCACGCGGCGCTCGACGGGCCGTCCATAAGCCGCCGCCAGCAATGCCAGCAGGTGCTCCTCGGCGGCTTCGTCGAGCGCCAATCCGGCTGTGGGCGCAGCCGAACCGTCCATCTTCGCCAGCACGGTTCCCGCACCGAGCACCAGACCATCTCCGACGATGGTCATGACGCAGTAAATCGGCCCTAGCCTGACGCGATCAGTCCATTCCGCTCGCAGCTGGTCTGGAGAAACCATAAGATGATTTTAATCGGCTGAGTTGAGTTGATCTTCTACAGTTTTGCAGTCGCATTGTCAAGAACAAACCATGATCACCATCCGTAGAGCCGACCGGACGGGACGCGTGGCGGACGGGGCTGCTCCGCAAGAATATCGCCGCATTTGACTGGCGCCATCCTCCCGGCGATCGTAGGATGAGCGCAGCAAACTGTTTGGTTTGACCCGAGCGCGGAGGAGCAAGAGGAGCCCCCAATGCCAGAAAAGCTGATCTCCGGCGACAATCACATCGATTTGACCTATCTGCCGCCCGATCTGTGGTCGTCGGCCGCCCCCAACAAATGGAAGCTCTCCGCACCGCGCGTCGAGGAGATGGAGGACGGGCTCCACTGGTTTGTCGAGGCCCAGGACAAGGGCATGTGGAACGGCATCGGCCCGGGGTTTCTGCCCTACCAAAAGGGGATGTTCGGCCATATCGACGAGATGAAGGATGTCGGCTTCGAGTGGAGCTCCAAGCCCGGCGCCAAGCCGCGGCCGACGACGCCGGAACTGCGGCTCGCCGACCTCGACCGCGACGGCCAGGATGCCGAGATCATCTATGGCTGCCTGATGATCAACGATTTGATCGCCGACGCGCCGCTGCGCGCCTGGGCCGACCAGACCTATAACGACTGGGTCGCCGATTTCGCCAAGCGCGCCGACCCGAACCGCGTCTACCCGCTGGCAATCATCCCCAACACTGACCCGGCCGAGGCGGCGGCCGAGGTGCGGCGCTGCGCCAAGCTGGGATTGCGCGGCGGCGACCTCGCCTTCAAGCGGATGACCCCGCCGCTCTACACCGATTGCTGGGACCCGCTGTGGGAGGCCGCGGCCGAGTGCCGTTTCCCGATCTCGTTCCATTCGACCGGGTTCAAGGCGTTGCGCGCCCCCGATTCCCCCGAGCAAGAACAGAAATATTTAACCCAGTGGCGGCTGGTGCGCTCGGCCTTGTTCCAGCTCGACACGATGGAAGTGCTGGTGTCGTTGCTCGCGTCCGGCGCCTGCGACCGATATCCCGAGTTCAATTTCGTGCTCGGCGAGTCGGGGGTGACCTGGCTGCCCTATGTGTTCGACCGGCTCGACACCGAATATGCCGACCGCGCGAGAAGCCTCAATTTCAAGCTCAAGCCCAGCGATTACTTCCGCCGCCAGGGCTACGTGACGTATCAGCAGGACCAGTTCCTCGAGCCGATCATCCCACTGATCGGCGAGGACAACATCATCTGGGGCGCCGACTACCCGCACCCCGACTGCATCTGGCCCGGCTCGCGCGCGACCCTCGACCGGAACATGGCTAACATCGCGCCCACCGTGCGCCGCAAGATCACCAGCGAGAACGTCAGCCGCCTCTACCAACTGCACCAGTAATAAGCGGATCAATCGGCGCAGAAGGTTTAAGCCCCTGCCCCCTCTTCATGAAAATCTTCGGGAACAGGAAAGCGTCGAGCGATGGGGTCACCCCGGCTGAGGCGCTGGCGGCGACGCGCCGGCTCGTCGTCAAGATCGGTTCGGCGCTGCTGGTCGCGGACGATGGCGAGATCCGCCGCGACTGGCTCGACCTCTTGGCCGACGACGTCGCGCGCTGCCGCTCGCGCGGCCAGGAGGTGATCCTCGTCTCGTCGGGTGCGATCGCGGTCGGCCGCCGCCACCTTGGCCTCGACAGCAGCCGTTTACGACTCGAGGAAAAGCAGGCCGCCGCCGCGACCGGGCAGATCCGCCTCGCGCACGCCTACCAGGAGGCGCTGGCGCGGCACCATATTACCGTGGCGCAAATTCTCTTGACCCTCGAGGATACCGAGGCGCGCCGGCGTCATTTGAATGCCCGCGCCACCTTCGCCCAACTGATCGGGCTTGACGCTGTGCCGGTGGTCAACGAGAACGACACGATCGCCACCGCCGAAATCCGCTTTGGCGACAATGACCGGCTCGCCGCCCGCGTCGCGCAGATGACGAGCGCCGACATGCTGGTATTGCTGTCCGACATCGACGGGCTCTACACCGCCGACCCGCGCAACGATCCCGCTGCGCGGCACGTCGCGGCGGTGCATGAGATCGGTACGGAAATCGAGGCGATGGCGGGCGAGGCGGCACCGGGCTACAGCTCAGGCGGGATGGTGACCAAGCTCGCCGCCGCGCGCATTGCGATGAGTGCCGGCTGCCGGATGTTGATCGCCCGCGGCGTGCCATTGGGTGGCGCCGCAACCGCACCGCTCGCCGCGATCGAAGCCGGCGAGCGCGCTACTCTCTTTCTGCCATCCGGCGAACCGCGTTCGGCGCGCAAGGCATGGATCGCCGGCACGGTCGAGCCCTCGGGCGTCATCGTCGTCGACGACGGCGCGGCGTTGGCATTGCGCCGCGGCCGCAGCCTGCTGCCGGCCGGGGTTATCGCGGTCGAGGGCGGGTTCGAGCGCGGCGATGCGGTGATCGTCCAAACCCGCACCGGCGCCGAGGCCGGGCGCGGGCTGTCGGCCTATTCGAGTGCGGATATTCGCCGCATCGCCGGGCACAAGAGTAGTGAAATCGCCGGCATCCTCGGCTACCGTGGACGGGACGAGATCATCCATCGCGACGACCTGGTGGTGACCGAGAGCCGATGACAACAAAAACTCTAACGCGCGACCGCGCGGCGGCGCCGGAAATCGATCTGGCGGCGGAGATGGCCGAGATCGGCCGCCGCGCGCGGATCGCCGCCGCGACGCTGGCGCTGGCTGCGGCCGAGGCCAAGACGGCCGCGCTGCGTGGCGCCGCCGGCGCGGTGCGGGCGCATGAGTCGGAAATTCTCGCGGCCAACGCGCGCGATCTCGCCGAGGCCGACAGCGACGGTTTGGCGACCGCTCTGCGCGACCGGCTGGCGCTCGATCCCAAGCGGCTCGAGGCGGTCGCGGCGGGTCTCGAGGCGATCGCCGAACTGCCCGACCCGGTCGGCCGCACGCTTGCCCGCTGGACCCGGCCCAACGGCCTCGACATTGAGCGCGTCGCGGTGCCGCTCGGCGTCATCGGGATCATCTATGAGAGCCGGCCGAACGTGACCGCCGACGCCGGCGGGCTGGCGCTCAAATCCGGCAACGCCGCGATCCTGCGCGGCGGGTCGGAGAGCTTTTATTCCTCGCGCGCGCTGGTCGCCGCCCTTGTCGTAGGGCTGCGCGCCGCCGGGCTGCCCGAAGCGGCGATCCAGCTGGTGCCGACCCGCGGCCGCGCCGCCGTCGGCATCATGCTCGGCATGAACGGGGCCATCGACATCATCGTACCGCGCGGCGGCGCCTCGCTGATCGAGCGGGTCCAGCGCGAGAGCCATATTCCAGTCATCGCCCATCTCGAAGGGCTGTGCCACACCTATGTCGACGGCGCAGCCGACCCGGAAAAGGCGCGCGCGATCGTGCTAAACGCCAAGATGCGGCGGGTCTCGATCTGCGGCGCCACCGAAACCCTGCTGGTCGACCGCAAGGTCGCGACGACAATCCTGCCGGCGATTCTCGCCGATCTGCGCGCAGCCGGTTGCGAATTGCGCGGCGATCTGGAGGTGCAGGCGATCGACCCCGCGGTGCTGCCCGCGGCCGAGGCCGATTGGCGCAGCGAGTATCTCGACGCGATCCTGTCGGTCGCGGTCGTGGACGGGGCCGGCGGCGCGATCGCGCACGTCAACTGCTGGGGCTCGCACCACACCGACGCGATCGTCACCGAGGACGCCGCCGCGGCCGAGCGCTTTTTGCGCGAGGTCGACAGCGCCATCGTGCTGGTCAACGCCTCGACCCAGTTCGCCGATGGCGGCGAATTCGGCATGGGTGCGGAGATCGGCATCTCGACCCAGCGGCTGCCGCCGCGCGGCCCGGTCGGCGCCGAGCAGCTGACGACCTACAAGTACCTGGTGCGCGGCACCGGCCAGGTGCGCCCCTGACCCTCACCCCCC
>DATMKU010000013.1:0-13238 GCA_035570935.1 Allostellaceae bacterium | reverse complement strand
TGCCCGCATCGCCGCGCTTCCTTGTGGTTCGGGCGCAACGAAGAGGGCGGGCTGCGCTGCGTCTATCACGGCTGGAAATTCGCCGTTGACGGCAGCTGCGTCGAGCAGATGAACGAGCCCGAGCCGTTCTGCCACAAGGTCCACCTGACCGCCTATCCGACCGCCGAATTGGGCGGCGTCGTCTGGGCCTATATGGGGCCGCCGGAGCGCACCCCGGCCCTGCCCAAATTCGCCTGGACCCAGGCGCCCGAGAGCCATCGCCACGTCTCGAAGGTCATCCAGGAATGCAACTGGCTGCAGGCGCTCGAAGGCGGGCTCGACACCTCGCATGCGCCGATCATGCATCGCCTCCTCAAGGACAACGCCGGGCGCGGCGGGATCAACCCGTCGAGCGCCTATGTCCGCGCCAAGGCGCCGTCGATCGTCGTCGACCTGACCGATTACGGCTATCAGTACGCCGGCATCAGGGCGCTCGGCGATGACGAGCAGCACATCCGCACCTACCACTACATTCTGCCGTTCCATCAGATCCGCGCCTCGCGCTCGGAGACCGGCGGCCGGGTCGATGCCGGGCATATTTGGGTCCCGATCGACGACGAGACGACGATGGTCTACAACTGGCAGTACAGCGTCACCGACGCGCCGCTCAGCGACGCGGACCGGCTCGAACGCGGCATCGGCAACGGGCCGTTGCATGTCGACCAGGCGACGTTTCGCTCCAAGGCCAACCGCGAAAACAATTACCTGATCGACCGCGCGGTGCAAAAAGACCTCAGCTTCACCGGCATCGACGGCGTCAACGTCCAGGACCGCGCGATCCAAGAGACGATGGGCGCCATCGTCGACCGTTCCAAGGAGCATCTGGGGCCGGCCGACAAGGCGATCATCCAATTGCGCCGGCTGTTGCGGCAGGCGGTGAACACCGCGACGGAAGGCGGCGCGCCCGCCGGTATCAGGCCGAGCTATTACGAATTGCGGGCGGCCGAAACCGTGGTGCCGCGCGCCGCCGACTGGCGCGGACTGGTCAGCGAGGGGTTGGCGCAGGAAAAAATCCTGCAGACGGTGTGATCATGGCCGACCAACACGAGGCGGCGGTCCCGCGCCGCCGCCAGATCCGCCTGACGCCGGAGGAGCAAGCGGCATTCCTGCGCGACAACCCCAAATGCGCGCTTGCCACGCTCGACCAGGACGGTTTCCCGCATGTCGTGGCCATGGGGTTTTATGTTGAAGACGGCATCTTTTACATGACCTCCTATGCAAAGGCGCAAAAGGTCTTGAATATCCGCCGCAACCCCAAGGTCGGGCTGATGGTCGAAACCGGCGCCAGCTATGCCGAATTGAAGGGCGTCATGGTGCGCGGCGCCTGCGAAATCATCGACGATGTCGAGACCGTACGCCACGTCATGAACCACCGCCGCGGCTCGCCCGAAAGCGGCCGCCGCGGCTCGCCCGAAAGCGGCCGCCGCGGCTCGCCCGACAGCGCCGCCAAACGCGTCGTCCTCAAGGTGACCCCGCACAAAACCGCCAGCTGGGACCACAAGAAGCTCGGCGGCAGATATTGACCGGAAATGGATTGATTGGATCATCCCTGCCGGGCGGGCTCGACCTAGCGGGGGGAAGCACCAACCGGCGGTTCCGTGTTACACACCACAAGGATTGACTCGCCGCGGAAGCGGTTCGAGCGGCGATCGTGGCGGCAGGGCATAGGGTGAGGTGACTTTTCGCCGAGGCTTCGCGCGGCTTGGAATAGGCCTGGCGGTGCTGTGGTTCGTATTTTGGACGTGCGCCTACATAATCAGACCGCAGCGGTCGGAAAACGCACCCTCTCTACCCCCGGCGCTCTCATTGACAACGGATATCGCCCTTGTAGCCGCCGCCATTCTTGGTGTGCCGTGGGTGGTTTCGGGCTTCCGCCCAAATTAGGCGCGAGGACACTGCCCGAGAACCCGCCGCCCATTACGCGGCCGGGCCGATGCTGAGGATTTTCCTGCCAGGGTACACTTCTGACGCTTGGCACCCACAAACTCCTACCTCCTTCGTCATGCCCGCGAAAGCGGGTATCCAGGGCCGTCAGCGCGAGTTACTTGCCCCTGGACCCCCGCTTTCGCGGGGGCGACGGATTGAGAGGCGGCGGGGATCATTCGCCGCCTCGCGGCATATAATGTCCAGCTTGGTAGAGTATTCGGCTAGGCCAACTGCGATGGCGGCGGATCCGGACAAAGCGGCTCTGGCACTGCATCGGTTCGGGTTCGGCCCGCGCGCCGGATCGATCGCGGCGATTGCTTCCGACCCGCAGGGGGCGCTTGCCGCCGAACTCGACCGGCCGAACGCCGGGCAGATCGTCGATCCCGCGCTGCTGAGCAGTGCCGCCGCGTTTCGCGCGGTTTTCGAATTCAACGCCGCGCGCGCGGCGCAGGCAAAGCTCGTGCGGCCTGGCTCCGAAGCGGTTGAGCCGGGTGTCGGACCGGCAACGCAGACGGCTGATAAGCCGGCCGCCGGCGAGCCCCGCCCGGAAACGGTCCCGCAACGGAATTTCCTTGCCGAGGCCAAGGCGCGGATCGGCGCCGCGCGCGACGCCGAGATCGGCTTTGTCGAGCGGCTGGTGTGGTTCTGGTCGAACCATTTCTGCGTCAGCCTCGACACCTCGGCGATGGCCGGCGGATACGAACGCGAGGCGATCCGCTCGCATGTGCTGGGCCGCTTCGTCGACCTGCTGCTCGCCGCCGAGAGCCATCCGGCGATGCTGATCTATTTGAACGATGCCCAGTCGATCGGGCCCGACTCGGTCGCCGGCATCAATCGCGGCAAGGGGCTCAACGAGAATTTTGCGCGCGAGATCCTGGAACTGCACACGCTCGGCGTGCGCACCGGCTACACCCAGGCCGACGTGGTCAGCTTCGCAAAGGCGCTGACCGGTTGGACTTTCCGGCCGCCGGTCACCGACCCTGACATCGGCGGCGAGTTCGTGTTCATCGCGCGGGCGCACGAGCCGGGCGCCGAAACCGTGCTTGGCAAGACCTATCGCGACACCGGCCTCGCGCAAGGCCGCGCGGTGCTCACCGACCTCGCCCGCCATCCCGCGACCGCCAAACACATCGCGACAAAGCTCGCGATCCATTTTATCGCCGACGACCCTCCAGCAGCGCTCGTCGATCGCTTGGCGCGCCGCTTTCGCGACACCGACGGCGATCTCAAGGAAGTCGCGAAGGCGCTGATCGCCGCACCCGAGGCGTGGCAGCCGCAGCAGGCCAAGTTGAAGCGTCCGGGCGAATGGCTCATCGCGGCGTTGCGCGCGACCGCGCAAGAAGGCGACGTCCGCCGCGTCGTCCAGGCCGGGGCGCTGCTCGGCGAGCCGCTGTGGCGGCCGCCGGCGCCGAAAGGTTTCTCCGATGAAAATGCCGCCTGGCTCGACGGCGTGGCCGAGCGTCTCGAGATCGCCAATGCCTTCGCCCAGCGCCAAGGGCCGTCCCTCGATCCGGCAGCGGTCGCGGACGCGGCACTCGGTCTGCTCGCCTCGGCCGAGACGCGCCAGGCGATCGCCCGCGCCGAAAGCCGGCCGCAGGCATTGACCTTGGCGCTGATGGCTCCTGAATTCCTTCGCAGGTGATCGACGATGCCGGCGACCCCCGATGCTCCGACCCGCCGCGCGCTGCTTCTCGGCTCCGGTGCGCTGTTCGCCTGGGCGCAGTTTCCGCGGCTCGCGCGCGCCGAAGGCCGCGACCCGCGCTTTCTTGCGATCGTGCTGCGCGGCGCCCTCGATGGGCTCGCCGTTGTCGCACCGATCGGCGATCCGCAATGGCGCGACTTGCGCGGCGAGGATGCCCTCACCCTCGACGGTGCGGCGCCCGGTTTGCGGCTCGACAATATGTTCGCGCTCAATCCGGCGATGCCGAGCCTGCACGAGTTTTATCGCCACGGGCACGCGACAATCGTGCATGCGGCGGCGACACCCTATCGCGACCGCTCGCATTTCGACGGACAGGATGTGTTGCAGACCGGCGCCACCACGCCTGGGGCGCTGGATGACGGCTGGCTCAACCGGGCCGTGGCATCGCTGGCGCAGGAGGGATCGGGATCGGCGAACTCACACGCAAAAGAGGCCCTGGCCATCGGGCCGGTGACGCCGCTGATCATGCGCGGGCCCGCACCGGTGCTGTCGTGGGGGGTGCGGCAGCTCCCCCCGGTCAGCGACGAGACGACGCTGCGGCTGCTCGATCTCTATCGCCATACCGACCCGGTCTTGGCGCGGGTGCTCGAGGAGCGCATGGGGATCGCCGCGATTGCCCAGGCCGGCGGCATCGACCAGGGAGCGCCAAATGGCGGCCCGGTGATCCAGGCGGGTGGCATCGCGCAGGTACGCGCCTATTTCGCCGAGGCCGCGGGCACGGCGGCGAAGTTTCTTGCTCGGGCGGACGGACCGCGCGTCGGCGCGCTCGCCTTCGACGGCTGGGACACCCATGTCAATGAAGGGCCGGTCAGGGGGCGGCTCACGGCTCTCTTGGCTGCGCTCGACGACGCGATGGCCGCGATCGCGGCCAATATGGGCGATGCCTGGCGCGAGACTGTCGTCGTCGCGATCACCGAGTTCGGCCGCACCGCGCACATCAATGGCAACGGCGGCACCGACCACGGGACCGCGACCGTCGCTTTGCTCGCCGGCGGCGCGTTGAAGGGCGGGCACGTCATCGCCGATTGGCCGGGCCTCGGCGACTCCGATCTCTACCAGAGCCGCGACCTGAGGCCGACGACGGATTTGCGCTCGATCATGAAGGGGCTGCTCAGGGACCACCTGCGCATCGCCGAGACCGCTCTTGCCACGACGGTGTTCCCCGACAGCGCCGCGGCGCCATCGACGCCGGATCTCGTCATCTAACCCTTTCCCGCGGCCAACGCCTTTCGTGGACGTGAGTGGCCGCGGGCCCTCACGCCGCTTTGGCAGGCTGTCCTTGGAGCGCCTCGCGGATCGCGGCGACGATCCGCTTGCGGTCCGGGAAGACATGGCTTTCGAGGATGGGGCTGTAGGGGATCGGCACCTGCAGGGCGCAGACCCGCTTCACCGGAGCCTTGAGCCGCGCGAAGGTCGCCGCGTCCTCGGTGGCAATGGCGGCGACCTCGGCCGAGAAGCCGGCGGTTGGCCCGGCCTCGTCGGCGATGACGAGCCGCCCGGTTTTCTGCACCGAGCGGCGGATCGTGCCGGTATCCAGCGGCACCAGCGTGCGCGGATCGACGATTTCGACCGATATCCCCTCGCGGGCCAGCTCTTCGGCGGCGGCCAGCGCCTCGTGCACCAGCCAGGCGAGGGCGACGACCGTCACATCGGTGCCCTCGCGCTTGACGTCGGCCTGGCCGAAGGGGATCGTATAGTCGTCCTCCGGCACCGGCCCCTTGCGCGTCATCAGCCGGCTCGACTCGAAAGAGACGACCGGGTTGTTGTCGCGGATCGCGGTCTTTAGGAGCCCTTTGACGTCGTAGGGTGTCGAGGGGAGAAACATCTTCAAGCCGGCGACATTCATAAACATCGCATAGGGCGACTGCGAATGCTGCGCCGCGACCTGGCCGCCGCCCCCGACCGCCGCGCGAAAAAGGATCGGGAAGGTCTGCTGGCCGCCGAACATGTAGTGGATCTTCGCCGCCTGATTGACGATCTGGTCCATCGCGACAAAGCAGAACGTCACTTGCCGCCAGTCGACAATCGGGCGGAAGCCGCAGCCGGCGGCACCAATCGCCATGCCGGTCAGCGCCGCTTCGGTGATCGGTGTCGCCCTGACCCGCTCGCCGCCAAACTCCTTCAGCAGCGGCGGCAATGCGTCGGTCGACATGTAGAAGATCTTGGGGTCGCGCCGCATCTCCTCGGCGATCGCTTCGAGCGCGGCCTCGTTGTACGTCAGCTCTCGCATTGTACGCTCCTCGCGTCAGGCTGCGAACACGTCGTCGGTCGCTTGCTCGGGCAGCGGGAAGGGGCTGGCCTCGGCAAAGGCAACGGCCGCATCGAGCGCACCCACGATGTCGCGCTCCATCGTTGCCAGCTCGCTGTCGTCGAGATAGCCCTGCTCCCTCAGCCGCCGCTCGAGCTGGGCGATCGGATCGTTCCCTTTCCACGATTCAACCTCCGCCGGGTCGCGCACATCGGCCTGCCCCCGGCGCTCGGTATGGCCGCGCCAGCGGTAGGTCTTGCACTCGATCAGGCTCGGGCCGCCGCCCGAGCGCGCCCGCTCGACGGCGCGGTTCGCCGCCTGGTAGACCGCGAAGATGTCGTTGCCGTCGACGACGACGCCCGGGATGCCATAGCCGGCCGCCCGCGCCGCCACGTCGCCGAGCGCGTGGGTCGCGGCGGCCGCGGTGTTCGCGGCGTACATGTTGTTTTCGCACACATAGAGCATCGGCAGCTTCCAGGTCGCCGCGATGTTGAGGCATTCGTGGAACGGCCCGGCATTGGACGCGCCGTCGCCGAAAAACGACACCGCAACCCCGCCCTTGCCCTCCATCTGCGCCGCGAGGCCGGCGCCGGTGACGATCGCGATCCCGCCCGCGACGATGCCGTTGGCGCCGAGCATGCCGATGCCGAAATCGGCGATGTGCATCGAGCCGCCCTTGCCCTTGCAATAGCCGGTCTGCCGGCCGTAGAGCTCGGCCATCATGCGGTTGAGGTCGGCCCCCTTGGCGATGCAATGGCCGTGGCCGCGATGGGTCGAGATGATCCGGTCGCCCTGGCCGAGTGCGGTACAGACGCCGACCGCGACCGCCTCCTCGCCGATATAGCAATGCACGACGCCATAGATCTTGCCGGCGAGGTAATCGGCCGAGGCGCGCTCCTCGAAACGGCGGATCGTCAGCATCCGCCGCAGCATCTGGCGCTGCGTATCAGGCGGCAGGTTCGGCGAGACGCCTTGCGTCGAAAGGCTCATGGGGGCGCGCTCCCTCCGTTCCGGTCGGTTTTGCGATGATGCGCCCACCCCGCCCCGCCCGCAACCGCAACCTCGCCCGGGCCGACGCTGCTGCGGCCGCGCTCGCCACCGGCAAATTCCCGTCGAATCGGGAAATAGCCGGGAATTTTTCGGCCTAATGCCCTCCGAATATCAATAATATACAATTATATCAATTGCTTGTGCGGAATAGGCTAGCTCATTTAACCGGAATTGTTTTGCGACAATCGGGAATTCTTTTCGACTAACCGGGAACTCACGGGAATTTCGCCCCGCGCCACTACAGTGCTCCCGCAATGCGCGAACATCGCACACAAATTCGGCAACATTGCGGACGGCGTCAGAATGGGCAGCAGCAGCGACCGCCTCCTCGCCGATCGAGTAGTACCCGCCGCCGCAGATGTCGCCGGCGCGAGAGCCGTTCCGGGCGCCATACTGGAAATGGCCGATCGTCAGGCTGCTCCATGGCAATGGCGGTCATGCCCCCGAGGCTGCCATTCATTCAATATCGCATTTAGCGAATGCCAAAGCCGGTCTGGCTGATATTTTCGTTACTCGGTTTCTGCCAAAAACCGCCGCTCCATGAACATCGTAAAGGCTCGCGCTTTGGCGCTGGCTTGCCGCCCGGTCGGAAACACCGCCCAAAGTTCGCCCGGAGGCAATGACCAGTCCGCCAGCACGATGTTGACCGCTCCCGACTTCAATTCAGGCGTGAACATCCATTCCGATCCCCCGATGGAAAGCCCGAGACCGGCAAATACCGCCTCCCGGGCACCCTCGGCCGCGTTTACGCGAAGCCTGCCGTTCACCGTTATGGAAACCTCGGCCGATCCTTGACGAAACGTCCAGCTCTGGCCGCCCTGACGCTGGTCATAGATGACGGCCTGATGCCCAAGAAGGTCGGTTGGCTTCCGGGGAACCCCCATTGAATCGAAATATGCCGGTGTGCCGACGACGACTCGTCGGCACACCGCGATCTTGCGCGCGATCAACGGAGAGTCGGCGAAAGGGCCGATCCAGAGCGCCACGTCGATACCTTCGGCTATTGAATCGACGTCTCGATCTCCAAGAACCAAATCGACCTCGAGAGCCGGATTTTCGGCGAAGAACGCGGGCAGCCTCGGTACTATTTGGAGCCGCGCGAACGTCACCGGCGCAGAAATCCGCAGCCGGCCCGTGAGCGCCGCTGCGGCGCCGCGCGCGGCGAGTTCTGCTTCCTCGGCTTCTTCGATCGACCGTTTGGCGCGTTCGTAGAAATTTCGACCGGCCTCGGTTGGTGTCAGGCCGTGCGTCGACCGCAGCAGCAGCCGCACGCCAAGCCGGTCCTCAAGCTGCGCAATCGCTTTGGAGACGGCGGGCTGGCCGACACGCAGTTGCTTTGCCGCGCCGGAGAACGAGGCGGCGTCGACGACCCGAACAAATGCTTCCATCGCGCTAAGACGATCCATGCTTATTCGCTCAAGGAATAATGGATATGACCACGATAGGACTGCCGCGGGCAGGTGGGAATGAGAGATGCATAACGTGTCCGTATTGCTTCGCCCTTGTCGCCTATGTCGTTGAAGGAGCGCCTTGATGCCTGCCGGCGCGAATACGAGGCGACGCGCGCACCACCGTTGGTTGCCGCCGTCCGGCGCTCGATCCGGGGGTTCGCTCAAACGGGCCGGGTGACCAAGGCGGTCAAGGCCGGTGAGGCGGCGCCCGGGTTCAGGCTGCGCGGGCGCGGTGGACTCGTCGAACTCTCAGATCTTCTTGAACGAGGTCCGGTTGTCCTAAGCTTTTTCTGGGGGGACTGGTGCCCCTTTTGTGTTCTCGAATTGGAGGCGCTGGCGGAGATCTGTCAGGAAATCGAACGTCTCGGCGCGACGCTGATCGCCCTCACGACACAGGCTCCAGATAACACATTCCCTCCTGGCGATGGCGCGCCGCCGTTTGCCATCCTTCACGATTCTGGCGGCAAGGTCGCATTGCGCTATCGCATTGCTTTCACTGTGCCGCGGCAATTCCGGGCCGCGTACTTGGCGCTCGGCTATCCCAATTCGGCGAAATATGGACAAAAGGGGTGGATGCTTCCAATACCCGCCACCTATGTGGTCGACAGAACCGGTCTGGTCGTCCTCTCCTATTTCGACGCCGATCACACGACGCGCCTGGAGCCGACCGAAATCATTGTCGCGCTGAGCATCCTGCGAGCCGCACATTCCGTGTAGGAATAGTCTATAGTCTTTAATGGCGGCTACCCAAGACCATCCCAAACCATAAATTTCGTTACGCCAAATCCCAGAGAACAGGGCATTTCGCCATGGGGGATTTAATGCTTCATCCATTCGGTGGCGCGAACCGCGCGGCAGCCCGGGAGCTCGACCCCGTCGAGGGCAAATTGACATCTTCCGCGACCGCTGCGCCACTGCCAGCCGGCTCTCATTACCGGTAAGCCGCGGGACCGTGGGAGGGTTTTATTGTGATTACCAAGACGTGTCTGGTGTTCGCTGCGTCAGCGCTTGTGGTTGGGGTCGCAGCGGCGCAAACCCTGTCAGGGCTGACTGGCAATGACCGTGAACCGCCGAGCGTAAGCGAACCTCAAATGCAGTTGACTCGTCCGCAAATCGACCGTCAGGAAAATAATGGGGCCAGTCAGCGGGAAGCCCGCTGTGCAGTTAGAGATCGACAGCCTCTACCGGGAGATCAGGCACGCGGTAAAACGAGCGCTACGCTGACGAGCAACATACGACGATTAACCAAATTTTGCCACGCTTCACTTGGGGTTCCGTGGCCACACGCGCAATTTCGTCGGGCATAACGGCAGTGGAGGCGGAAACGATGAGCGACTGGAACAACTTGGCAAACGGCGTGATCCAGACCCGCTTTGGGCCGCCGAACGAGATCACGGTGCTGTTCGAGGACAGGACGCGGACCTTCCCGATGGCGGCGGCGGCAACCCTGGCGGACCTCGCCCAGCGTCTGGCCGAGGAAGGCGGCCCGCAGCACCGGCAGATGCTCTCGGTTACGGTAAAGCTGACCGGCGCGCCGGGCTTTTCGGCACCGCTGTTGGCGGCGAACCAAGCCGTGAACGGCTGCGGGATCCGCCCACATCTCGCCGCATACCGCATTGCCAAGCGCCGAGGAGCGCAACGCGTTCTTGTCCTGGTGGTCGGTGTACTCCTGCCGTGGCTCGCTGTCGCCCTAATGGTGCCGTATTTATTGTAACGGCGCGCGGCGCCCCTATTCAAGGCACTGGCGGGCTCGTGCCGTCAAGGCTTACACCCCGGCGCGCGGTCTCAGTCCGAATGGATTGGATGGTGCTCGCGCAAGCCGCTAAGAGAGACCTGAAAATGGACGGCTGTTCACTGCGCCATCTGATCGCCGACGGGGCTGTTCGGGAACCGGGCGCGCTGAGGTTCCTGGCGGCCTGGTACCGCGACTACGCCGAGCGCACCGATAATCCCGCCGTCTGGCACGCTCGCCTAGCAACCGCCGAGACATTGGAACAAGAGGCCGCTCGGTTACAGGATCGAGCCAACTGCAACCGGCATCCGAATGGACCAGCCGCGAAGCAAAAAGCCCCACGCCAGACGAGCGATGCCATCAGGGAGCCTTGAAACCCTGGAATAGCTTGGAGGGACCAGATGGACCGGTTTGTCGGCAAGACGCTTATCGCACGCGACGGCAGCGGCATCGGCCGCGAGGCGGGCGCAGGGTTGCTCAGCCCGCTCGTAAATATATTGATCAAATGCGGTCTCCTCACTGAGGATCTCGATTATCATATCGTCCGCGCTGCGATGGTCATAATATTCTTCTTTTTTGGATATCAAAAATGGTGGGCCTATGAAGCGCAGCGATTGATTCCGTATATCAGCCATGGCCCATTGATTTTCTGGCTATATCCGGTTTTTGGCGTCCGCGGAGCCAGTTGGTTTTTGGGTTCTTGCGAATGGTCGTTCGGCACGCTGCTGTTGCTGGGCTTTTGGAACAAAAAGCTGGGTATTTTGGGCGCGCTCGGCTCATGCCTTACGTTTGTTGGCACCGTCACGATCATCCCATTTATGCCGGACGGGTGGGATGCCTCGGCTGGCGGCTTTCCGGCCATGACCGGCAACGTCCCGTTCCTGATGAAGGATGTCGTGCTCTTGGCGGTATCGGTCTATCTGCTGAAGCAGGACGTTCAGCGCGTGGTCCTTGGCAGCGTCATCCGAGAATAAGGGAACAGCTAGTAATCAGACCCATTCGGAAGATTCACCTGCCCTCGGCGGCCAATGTTCAGATCAAATCCTGCCACACCGGTGAAGGCCGGTGCTTATGGCAGACACGGGTCCAGGCTTTTGTCGGGAAGACGGGGGAGGGGCATCACGCTCAATCATCCGAATGCGTTAAGCGCAAGAGCCGGCCGCCAAAATTCTTGTCCGGAGGTAACGCGACGTGGGCCGGGCTGCGATACCAGAGACCCCGGGATGCCGTTGTTGCACATCTGACGATGGCCGAAAGCCTTGGTCCGCCCGGCGAACCTGCCTCCGCGCTGGGCAAACCCGCAAGCACATTGGTGAGCGCGCGATCGGCGTCGCGCAATCCGCAGGAGACTTCACGATGACCAGCAAGCTGTCAGGCAAAGTCGCGCTCGTGACCGGCGGCAGCGCCGGGATCGGCCTCGGTATCGCCAAGCGCTTCGCCGAAGAGGGCGCGCGTGTGTTTATCACCGGGCGCCGCCAATCCGAATTGGAAAAGGCCGTCACCGCGATCGGCGGCAAAGCCACCGCGGTTCAGGGCGACACCTCCGACCTTGCCGACCTCGACCATATCTATGCGACGATCAAGGACAAGGCGGGACATCTCGACGTGCTGGCGGTCAACGCCGGAGTTTACGAATTCGCCACGCTCGGGGAGATCACCGAGGAGCATTTCGACAAGACCTTCAACACGAACGTGCGCGGCCTGTTATTTACAGTGCAAAAGGCGCTCCCGCTGCTGGCCAAGGGCTCCTCGGTTATGCTTACCGGTTCGATGGTGTCGATCAAGGGCTTCGCCGCCTGCTCGGTGTACAACGCGTCAAAGGCCGCGATACGCTCCTTCGCCCGCACCTGGATCGTCGACCTCAAGGGACGCGACATCCGCATCAACGTGGTGAGCCCGGGATACACCGATACGCCCGGCCTCTCCCAGTTCGTGACGGATCAGGAAAAAGCCGCGATGGCTGCTTCGGTTCCGCTCGGCCGGCTCGGCGTCCCGGATGACCTGGGCAAGGCGGCGGTGTTCCTCGCTTGCGATGACAGCGCCTATGTCACCGGTATCGAGCTGTTCGTCGATGGCGGCGCGGGGCAGATCTGAACGACGGCTCCAGCCGATGCCCATTGGGCATCGCTAATCTATCACGAGAGGCCAGTCATGAGTAACGGTCGTCGAAAGATACGCTTTGGTCTTTGGTACGACTTCCGCAACCCGGCACAGTGGCGCCAGCCCCCAGACCGGCTCTACCGCGAAATCCTCGATCAGATCGCGTGGGGCGAAAACAACGGGTTTGATGACGTCTGGCTGTCCGAGCACCACTTCATCGAAGACGGCTACCTCCCTTCGATCCTGCCCGCCGCCGCGGCGATCGCCGCCCACACCAACCGGATCCGCATCGCCTCCGGCGTGCTGCTGATGCCGTTTCACAATCCGATCCGCCTTGCCGAGGACATCGCGACGGTTGACGTCATCTCGGGCGGCCGTTTCGAACTCGGCGTCGGCATTGGCTTCAAGCAGGAAGAATTTACAGGCTTCGGCGTGTCTTCGAAGGAGCGCGGCGCGCGCACCGACCAATCGCTCGACATCATCCGGCGTGCCCTTGCCGGCGAGACCGTCACCGTCAAGAGCGACTTCTTCGACTTCCAAAACGTCAGGGTGACGCCCGAGCCGATCCAGCAACCTCATCCGCCGATTTGGCTCGGCGGTTTCACGCCGGCGGCGCTGCGCCGGGCGGTCCGCTTCGGCGATGGTTTCACCGTGCCGGGTGCGAACCGGGATGTGTATGACCGCTATGTCGCCGAGCTGAAGAAGGAGAACCGGCCGACAGATGACCTTCGCTTTGCCAGCGGCTTTTGGTTTCTGATCGTATCCGAGGACCCCGAGAAAACTTTTGCCGAGGCCGCCGACCACGTCATTTATCAGGTCAACGATTACTCAGTGTGGCTTCAGGCTGGCGGCCTTCAGCCTCTCGCCCCGCGCCTCGACGATCGAGAAGCACTAAAGCAAAGCGGATTGCTGCAGGTGGTCGACCCCGATACCGCAATACGGATGATCCGCAACTTGGCAGACACCGTGCCGATCACCCACTTCTACTCC
>DATMKU010000012.1:0-3853 GCA_035570935.1 Allostellaceae bacterium | reverse complement strand
GCCGGGCTGTCGGGCTCGGTTGCGAAAACATGGCTGCGATAGCCGAGCCGAGCGGCGGCAAGCGCCGTCATCCGGCCCAACTGACCGCCGCCCAGAATTCCGATCGTACCCCCCGGGGCCAGCACCGCCGCCGACATCAGGCCGAGGCCGGGCGCTCGGCGACGCGCCCGGTTTGCGCCTGCCGCCAGTCGTCGAGGCTTTGCGCCGCGGCGGCGTCCGCAAGACCGAGGACCGCAGCCGCGAACAGCGCCGCGTTGACAGCACCCGCCTCGCCGATCGCAAAGGTCGCGACCGGCACCCCGGCCGGCATCTGGACGATCGACAACAGGCTGTCCATGCCTTTGAGCATTCGGCTTTCGATCGGCACGCCGAGCACCGGCAGCGAGGTCAGCGCCGCGGCCATGCCGGGCAGGTGCGCGGCACCGCCGGCACCGGCGATGATCAGCCGGAGGCCGCGGGCACGGGCGTTGCGAGCATAGTCGTAGAGCCGGTCGGGTGTGCGGTGGGCCGAGACGATGCGCGCCTCATGGCCGATCCCGAGCCGGTCGAGGGTCGCCGCGGCGTGCTGCATCGTCTGCCAGTCGGACTGGCTTCCCATGATGATGCCCACCGCCGGGCCGGCTTCGCTCATTCGCCTCCGTCTGCCGTCCAATCGCGGCCCGTCATTATAAGGGGCGACCCCGCCGGGACAAGCAGGCCAGGACAAGCGGGCCGGGGACGCGCCGCTTACGCGATGATGTCGGGTAGGAGCTCGCTTTCGATTTTCGAGATCTGGTCTTTGAGCAGCAGCTTTCGTTTCTTGAGGCGCTGCAATTGCAGCTGGTCGAACGGGGTACGCTCCGAAAGGCGCGCAATCACATCGTCGAGATCGCGATGTTCGGACCTCAGCGCGGCGAGCCTTGCCTTCAGCGATTCGGTGTCGAGATCCATGGCCGATGGAAGTGGATGCGGTCGTCACTGTATCATCTCGAATGGCCTCCGTCGCCGATATCCCGCAACATAAAATGAACATCGCGAGCAACCCGGGTGACGCGAGCAGCGAGCTGTGGGCGTTTTCGCTGGTTTTTTACCAGCAGCCGGAGGTGATGTCCGCGCTGCTTGCGCTGCAGGACGGCGCCGGCCTCGACGTCAATCTGATCCTGTTCGCGCTATGGCTTGGCCTGTCGGGACGCGGTCGGGTCGATGATCGCGCGGTCGACGCCGCCGACCGCTCGGTCCGGGTCCTCCGCGACGAGGTGATCGAACCGTTGCGGGCACTGCGCGCCGGTCTCAAGTCCGCCGCCGATGCCGATATTCTGCGCTTGCGCGAAGGGATCAAGGCGCTCGAGATCGATGCCGAAAAAGCAGCGCAGGACCGGCTCGCCGCACTCGCCGGGCCTGCGTTCAAGACCAATCCCGCCGAGTGGCTGGCCGACGCCGAGGCCAATCTGGCCTTGTATTGCGGTCCACGGACGGCGGGTCCACACGCCGCTATCATCCGCCGCGAGCTGAGCCGCCTTGCCGGGAAGCCGCTCCTCCTCGTTCGCCCGGTTCGCCCCAGCGCCTAACCGAGCCGCTGTCGAGCCCGAACAGGTCGAGCACGCGGCCCAAGGTCTGATCGATCATCTCCGCGATTGTCGCCGGCCTGGCGTAGAATGCCGGGACGGGCGGTGCGATCACCGCGCCCATTTCCGACAGTGCCGTCATCGTCCGCAGATGACCGGTGTGGAGCGGCGTCTCGCGCACCAAAAGCACGAGCCGGCGCCGTTCCTTCAGCACCACATCCGCGGCACGGGTCAACAGGGTCGTCGTCACGCCGCTTGCGATCTCCGACATGCTCCGAATCGAGCACGGCACCACCACCATGCCCATTGTCCGGAACGAGCCGGAGGAAATCGGCGCCGCCAGGTCGCCGATCGCATGGACGACATCGGCGCGGGCGCGGACCGCGGCCGGTTTGAGGTCGGTTTCGAGCGCCAAGGTCACCTCGGCGGCGCGGCTGACGACGAGATGGGTCTCGATCGGCAGCGGCTGCAGCAGCTCCAACAGCCGCGCCCCATAGATCGTGCCGGAGGCGCCGCTGATCCCGACGATGATGCGCGGGGCCGAGGATGTTTCGGTCATCGCGAACCCTGCGAAAAGCGTCGGGTTGACATATTTTCGTCATCGGGGCGCTCGCCCCCTGGCTGGCCGACTGCTCCGGCGTTATTTTCAACCGTAGTCATCGTTCTTGAGGAGGGAATGCATGTCGCAAAAGGATCGCATCGAGGCGCTCAGAGAAAAGCACGCGGCGCTCGAACGCGCCATCGATGAGGAGAACCGCCGTCCGCTGCCCAACGACGATATGATCTCCGATCTGAAGCGCCAGAAGCTCCGTATCAAAGATGAAATCTATCAGCTGGAGCGTCTCTAAGCGCACCTTTTACAAAAATTCACCCATCGGAAGGCCGGGAGCGGCGCCGCACCTCCCGGCTTTTTTGTGTCGCACCCGGTCAGGCTGCGACGACGCACCCGCCGTCGCGGCTAGCAATTGTTGTCCCACCCGCGATTGAGCGTCGTCCCGGTCACGCGGTAGCATTTGTTGTCGGGACCGGTGAGCGCGACGTTCAGGATTTCGCCCCAAGGGTCCCAGATCAAACCGGTCGCCGCCCACGCCTTCAGCCTGATCCCCTGGGAGTCACCGGGCAGGTCGACCTGGTGGGTATAACCGATTGTCTTCTCGCCCGACTCCCAAATCTTGTTCTGGTTGTAATTGCCGTTGGCGTCGGGTTCGACCCAGTCGACCTCGAATTTTGCGACATAGACGCCGGCATGGGCGAATTTGACAAAACCGTTTGGATATTTGACGCATTGGGTTTCGGTGTAGTCGGTGGTGAAGCCCATCTGCGCGAATACATTGTCCTTGAGGAAGGCGACCGTGTAGGCGACCGAGACGCCGGGGTTGTCGCGGCGGTAGCGAGCGTCGGTGCGAATATAGTCCTTCAGACCCTTGAGCCCGTCATCGGAGCCGCCGCCAAAGATCTGCACCGGCGTTTCCGCCCCACCGCCGAGGGCGAGCGCGGTAAACGACGCATTGCGGATGATCTCCTCATATTTCGCCTTGAGGTCGCCGCCGACCGTGACTCCGCCTTGGGTTGCCTGTTCGAAGGCTCCGGTCAGATTGAATGACGTGTCGACCGCCGAGGTTTCCATCTTGACCATTAAAATCCGGCCGTAATCGACGCTGCGCACATAGGCCGGCGGATGGCTCGCACCGAATACCCGTTGGGCGTCGTCGCGCGTGACGCTGCCGTCGAAGACGGCGGAGGGGGCGAGCGGGGTATCCAACCAGATCGTGTAGAACACCTGCTTGAAATAGGCGACGACGACCGACTTTTCTGTCGTGCTGCTGGTGCTGATCTGTGCCGACGCGCTTCCCGCCGCCCATTTCGAGTTGAAGCCGAGATCGAGCGACACTTGCTGCGAAGAGAACGACTGGGTAGTCTGGATAAACGAGCGCGCCGGGTTGACATAGCCTTGGCTCGCCGGCTTCTTATTCCACTCCTCGATCTTCATGTTGATGAATTGTTGCACCGAGGAACCGGTCGGAACAAGGGTCCCCCCGGGATCGTCCAGCCCCGGCAAATCGATCGTAAGGGTCGCGGCGTCGCGCGGCAGAGCGATCGGAGTGGGCCGCCCCTCGCTCAGATTTTGATCGGCGAGCACCAGCGCCCCCGGGAAGACGACACCGGCAGTCGGGCTCAGAACCGCCACCTCGCTCAAATTCTTGTTCAGCGTATGCCGGGTCTTGGTGCAGATGATGACCCCGTTATTGGTCAGCTGACGGTCTTTGACCGGGATCGTCGAGGTGCTGCCGTCGGGTACGACCGCCAAC
>DATMKU010000011.1:0-32264 GCA_035570935.1 Allostellaceae bacterium | reverse complement strand
TGCCGGCGATGGTAGCTGCCCGGCCGCGGGGCCGCCAGCCGTGTGTGATGTTTTCGCCAAACGCAATACCGGGCATTTTCCTTCAGAGGCGCATGAACCGCGCGCGCTACGATCGCATGGCCGGAGCCTTGTTCAATCCCGTGACCCGCTTCCGTAGCGCAAATAGACCGGCGGCAGCAGCCGGCGAGTCAGTCGTTTTCGCACCGGAGACATATATGCCCTGGTTGTTCATTCTGTTCGCGGACGTTTTCGAGATTTCATGGCCCTTTCTTTTGAAATCGGCGCGGGAATATTCGCGATGGTCGCCATTGTGGGTGGCTCAGGTCGGCGTCCCGATCATGTTTCTGTTGGACGAGTCCGTTAAGCAGCTGCCGGCAGCGACTGTCTATGCAACTTTTGCCGGAATCGCGATGGCGGGGACCGCGGTCATTGGCATGCTGGTTTTCGGCGAAAGTATGAGTTTTGGTCGCGTGAGCTCCTTGGCGCTGATCGTCGCCGGAGTAGTCGGACTGAAAATCTTTTCGGGCGCGAATTGACTCGGGCGCGAATTGACTCGGGTCAGCGCGGGAGCGCGCCTTGGGACCATCGAAATCACGGCGCGCCGGCGGGTTCGGCGCATGGCAACCATCGCATTTCTCCCAGTTGACACGTCGCGAAGCCGAGGCCGACCCTGGACTGTTGCGTTTGCGAGGAATGAGCGATGGAAATTCGCCGGATGGGGCCGCAGATCGGCGTCGAGGTCACCGGGGTCGATGTCAAGACGCTCGACGACCGGGGCTTTGCCCCGATCTATCGGGCGTGGCTCGACTACAATGTCACGGTGGTGCGCGACCAGGATCTGACGATCCCGGATTTCCTGCGCTACAGCCGCCGCTTTGGCCCGGTCGTGCCGCATCCGTCGAAATCGACGCGAAACGCGGACTATCCCGAGATCACGATGCTCGGCATCGACAAATTCGACGCCGACGGCACGTTGCGCAACGAAATCTACCGCCGCGGCGCCGAGGGTTGGCACACCGACGGCGCCTATAATCAGGCGCCGTTCAAGGCGACGCAGCTCTATGCGCTGGCGGTTCCGAGCCGCGGCGGAAACACGCTGTTCGCCAACGCCTACGCCGCCTATGACGCCTTGCCGCAGCGGCTCAAGGATCGGCTCGACGGGGTCGTCGGCGCCTTTTCCTATGGCGGCCGGCGGGGCAAGGCGAGGCTGCTCAATCCCGAGGACCAGGACTGGACCCCGGTCTACCATCCGATTGTCCGCACCCACCCCGAGACTGGGCGCAAGTCGCTTTATTTCGATCCCGGCAAGATCGTCAGCTTTGTCGGCGTCGAGGACCGAGAGGGCGACGAACTGATCGCCGAATTGAAGGAACGGATGATCACACCCGATGCCGAATACCATCATGTCTGGCGCAAGGGCGACATCGTGATCTGGGACAATCGCTGCTCGTATCACAAGGCAGCCGGCGACTACCCGCCCGAGGAGGACCGCATCCATTGGCGGGTGTCGATCAACGATTTTGGCGTCGAAGCCCTGGCGGCGGAGTAACATCGATGAGCATCGAGATCGCCCCGTTCGAAGCCGGGCTCGGCGCCGAGGTCGGCGGCGTCGACATCCGCGCGCCTTTGAGCCCGCAGGATCGCGGTGCGATCCGCGCCGCCTGGCTCGAGCATCTGGTATTGCGCTTTCGCGAGCAGCCGATGACCGACGAGCAGCACATGGCGTTCACCCGCCAATTCGGCGAACTCGAATTCAACCCGGCGGCGCTGATCGCCAAGCAGTACGGCGTCGAAACCCAGAGCGCAGGCCGGCAGCGAGACATTCCGGCCGAAATCTCGGTCATCTCGAACATCGTCGAGAACGGCAAGGCGATCGGCGGCCTTGGCGACGGCGAGGCGTTCTGGCACACCGACAGCTCGTTTGTCGACATGCCGCCGGCGGCGAGCCTCTTGCGCTCGCTGGAAGTCCCGCCGTCGAGCGCCGGCGGGTCGACCTATTTTCTGAACATGTATGCGGCCTACGAAACATTGCCCGAGGAAACAAAACGCCGCATCGACGGCCTGACAATGATCCATGCCGCCACCCATTCGAGCGGTGGCAAGGCGCATAAGGGCTTTGACAGCATAACCGATTTGTCGAAGGTACCGGGCGCCCGCCAACCCGTCGTGCGGACCCACCCCGAAACCGGCCGCAAGGCGCTGTTTCTCGGCCGGCGGATAAACGCGTATGTCCTCGGCCTTTTGGTCGAGGAGAGCGAGGAACTGCTCGACCAGCTATGGGACCACACGACGCAGGAAAAGTTCACCTGGCGTCAGGACTGGCGGGTCGGCGATCTCGTTTGGTGGGACAACCGCTGCGCGATGCACCGCCGCGACGCCTTTGACCCGTCAGCCCGCCGGCTGATGCACCGCACCCAGCTCAAGGGCACCCGCCCGGTCTGAGCGCCGGCACGGCTAGCCGAGCTTTCCGAAATCCTCGCCGGCGTGGGCTGAACGCGGGTAATTGTGCGCGCGGGCGGAGCGCTCGGTGATCGCATTAAGGCGATCGAGCACCATCGTGGTCCGCGCCGCCACCCGCATCAAATCCGTCGCCGCCTGCCGCAGCCGCTCGCATACACCGGGCGAACCCTCGGTCAATGCCGCGTCCAAACTGGAGCGGAAGGTTTCGATCGCCGCTTCGGCGCGCAGGTGAAGCTCGCTGTCGAGACCTGGCAGCGCCGGTGTTGGGGCCGCGGCGCGATCAGCCGGTTTTCCGGCGAGGTCCGGCAGGCGTGCCAGTGTTGATGACGGCGCCGGCGCCGTCATCATTGGGACGGGTGCCGCGGCGGTTGGCGTGCTCGGCGCCGGGCCGGGTGCGCTCGCCCGCAGCATATTCAATCCCGCCGCACCGTTGCCGAAATTTTCGCCATGCGGCGTGGATGCAGGCGGCGGATCGGGCGTGTTCGCGCGAACCAGCCGGGCCTGCGACTGCACCGCCGTTCGTATTTGCATAGGCTCCGCTAATATTTCCGAGGACCGCAGGCGGTTGCGCTTCAGAATATAATGAATTGCGGGCGGCGTGCAGCCATAGCTTCGGGCAATTTTGCTGATCGACTCGCCGTTTTGATAGCGCGCCGCAATGGCGTTCCATTCGCCCTGCGGGATTTTCGACATCTTCAACTCCTTGGCCCAAATTGATGGGCGCCGGTTTGCTTGATAGGCCCCTTGTCGCTCGACTTCTGGCGTCCAGGCAAAAATTTGCCGTGACCTGACAATGAGGCGAAAGCTGGCCTGTCATCGGGAGATAGGCGCCGAGTTAACCATTTCAAGATCGGCTTTTACAACGCAGCAGAAATCTCGACTTAGCGAAAGCGGTTGTTTCCAAATGCTCGCGGCAAAGAATGTAAACACTCATCGTCACAGGGGGATCAAAACAAGGTATGAGAACTAATACTATGGTGGTATGCGGCCGGCCGCGACACGATCACGCACGCGTCGGCGATCGCGGCGGTCATCTGCGAAACCTGTCGAGAGGCGCGGCGCTTTGCCGTAATCTGCCGGTCGGCGCTGCCAATCGAAAGGTGTCGCGATGACTTACGTCTACGTGGTGCAAATGGACATCCCGGCCGAACTCGAGGCTGAATTCAACCGCATCTATGATCGAGATCACATCCCGACGATTCTTAAAGTGCCGGGCGTGCGGTCGTGCCGGCGCTACCGCCTCGAACATTCGACAATCCCGACGATGCCGCGCTATCTGGCGATCTATGAATGCGACAATGCCGAAATCATCAACAGCCCGGCCTGGGTCGAGGCCTCCGACCTCGGCGAGTGGAAACCCAAGATCCGCCCGCACACGACCAACCGGCAGCACTCGGTCTTCCATCAGATCGCGTGACCTGCGACGCGCGCCGGAGCACCAAGACCGCAGTCGAGGAGGAAACATCGCCATGACGCATCTCTTTGTCGTGCAACTCGAAATCCCGGCCGAGCACGATGCCGAATTCAACCGCGTCTACGACACCGAGCATTTTCCGATGCTGGCGAAAGTGCCGGGGGTGCGCGGCGGCGCGCGCTACCGGCTCGAACAGTCGACCGTTCCAGGGATGCAGCGCTATCTGACGGTCTACGAGATTGACTCGCCTGATGTCCTGAAGAGCGAGGCCTGGGAGAAGGCCGGTGCTTTTGGCGACTGGGCCAGCAAAATCCGGCCGAAATGCACCGCCCGCCATCACAGCGTTTTTGAACGCATTGCCTGAGGAGCAACCCCATGATCCACGTTGTCGCGATCATCACCGCCAAGCCCGGCATGCGCGAGCAGATCCTCGAATCCTTTCGCGCCAACATGCCGGCGGTGCACGCCGAACAAGGCTGTATCGAATATGGCCCGGCGGTCGATGCCGAGGGCGCCGGCGGCATCCAGACCAAGTTTGGTCCTGATACCTTTGTCGTTATCGAAAAGTGGGAAAGCCTCGATGCGCTCAAGGCGCACGGCGCCTCGCCGCATATGACCGCCTATGCCGCCGGGACCCGCGACATGATCGCCAGCCGCGTCATCCGCGTGCTGCAGCCGGCATAACCGGCGGGTCGCGGTCGCTTTCGGCCGAAGGTGTTGCGCGGTCCGCGGGCTTCGCCGCGGCTGTGTCGATCGTCTTTGCCGCGGCGAACCCCCTGCCCTGCCCCGTTGCACGACAAACTTGATCGCGGCACCGCGCCCCGATCGCACCTGGGCCCGCCTTGACAAATCGCGACCGCGCTCGCCATGCTCGCCCAGTGAATCGACTGCGATTTCTTTTGATTGCGTCGGGTGCCGTTCTTGTCGGCTGCGCCGGCCCGGCGCAACCGACGGCGACGGCGAACGCAAAAGCGCCCGGCCCCGACTGCAGCGCCTGCCTCTTGGAGAATCCCGGCGATGTCAGGCCATGCATAAAAATTTGTCACCAGCCTGAAAGCGATCGCGGCGGCGCCGATGCGGGCGGGGTCATTCGTTGACGCCGCAGGCAACGAGACCGCCGCGCGACAACACCACGCAGTGCGCTGTTCGCCGGTGCCGCGCAACACAGGGCACGACTCTATTAAATGGGAGGAACGACCGATGCAGGTGATGCAGGTCATTGCCGAGATCCTGAAGCGCGAAGGCATCTCGACCCTTTTCTGCTTTCCGACGACGCCGATCATCGAAGCCGCCGCCGCGGTCGGCATCAAGCCGGTCATCTGCCGGCAGGAGCGGGTCGGCGTCCATATGGCGGACGGCTTCTCCCGCGTCGCCAACGGCCGCCCGCCCGGCGTCTTTGCGATGCAGTACGGGCCGGGGGCCGAGAATGCCTTTGCCGGGGTCGCCACCGCCTTTTCCGACTCGACGCCGGTTGTCTTCCTGCCGCTCGGCCATCCGCGCGAGACGGCGCAACTGTTTCCAATGTTCAAATCGAGCCGCACCTACGCCTCGATCACCAAATCGGTCGAGGAAGTGCAATTGCCGCACGAGATCGGCAACATTATGCGGCGCGCCTTTTCCCAGGTGAAAAACGGGCGGTCGGGGCCGGTCATGGTCGAGGTGCCGGCCGATGTGACCGGCATCGAGGTCGATGTCGACCCGAACATGCATCGCCCGGTTCGCGCCACCCGGTCCGCCGCCGACGAGCGCGACATCGACGAGGCCGCAAAAATGCTGCTCGACGCCTCCTGTCCGATGATCCTCGCGGGTCAGGGCGTCTTTTATGCCGAAGCGACCGAGGAATTGCGGCGGCTGGCCGAACTGCTGCAGGCACCGGTCATGACCACCTTCGACGGCAAAAGCGCTTTTCCGGAGGATCATGCTCTGGCGCTCGGGCCGGGCGGCGGCACCTTTACCGGACCCGGCCGCCATATCCTGCACAAATCCGATCTGGTGCTCGGGATCGGGTGCAGCTTTACCCGTCACGGCATCGCCACCCCGGTATTCCCGCCCGGAAAGAAATACATCCACGCGACCAACGACACCCGTGACCTGCACAAGGCCTTTGCCGCCGATCTCGGCATTCTCGGCGACGCCAAGCTCGTTCTCGGCCAATTGATCGAGGCGGTGCGCGATCGGCTGGGCACGAAAGAACGCTCGAACGCCGTCGCCCAGGAGGTGGCCGAAAAGCGCGAGGAATGGCTCGCCCGCTGGCAGGCAAAGCTGCATTCCAACGAGCATCCGATCAATCCCTACCGGGTGATCTCCGAGTTCATGCGCGTCGTCGACCCGGCCGAGGCCATCGTCACCCATGATTCCGGCAGCCCGCGCGAGCAGCTCAACCCGTTCTACCGGGCGACCCGGCCGCGCGGCTATCTCGGCTGGGGCAAGTCGCACCAGCTCGGCACCGGGCTCGGGCTCGTGATCGGCGCCAAGGTAGCCGCCCCCGACAAGTTCTGCGCCAACTTCATGGGCGACGCCGCTTTTGGCATGACCGGGCTCGATTTCGAGACGGCGGCGCGCTGCGGCATCCCGATCACGACGATCGTGTTGAACAATTCGACGATGGCGATCGAGACCCATGCGATGCAGTTGTCGCACGAGCGCTATCGCGCGCGCGACCTCGGCGGCAATTACGCGAACATCGCCCGCGACCTCGGCGGCTGGAGCGAGCGGGTCGAGGACCCGAGCCAGATCGGCGACGCGATCCTGCGCGCCCGCCGCCAGAACGACGAGGGCCGCGCCGCGTTACTCGAATTCATCACCAGCCAGGAGCAAGGCTTCTCGCACCGCCGCGGCGGCGCCGAATAGGCGGGAGCCGACTGGTCGCTCATCGCTCGGATATCGAAATCGTGCCGCTGATGCTTTCCAAAACCTATGACGCCCTGATCAGCGCGGGTGCGCCTGACGACAAAGCGAGGGAAGCTGCCGAAGAGCTGGCGGACTACGAGAACAGGCTTTCCTCGATCGATAACAAGCTGGCTGTTATCGATGGCCGCTTCATTGCAATCGAGGGTAGACTAGCTGCACTTGAGGGCAAGCTCAACGTCGTAATATGGGCGATCGGCATCAACGCCGCGGCCACGATCGCGATTTTGGGGGTGTTGCTGCGTCATGCTTGAATCTACGTCAGGAATTCGAAAAGGCGGGTAATATCGGGCTAATGTGATGCCCAGGCGGCTTCAGGTCGGGGCCAATGGCCGCGGCGTTGGAAGGGTGCGATGCGGCGACGGCCTTGGGTTAATTACGACAAGATTGCGCATCTTTACGATACGCAGCCCTATCGGGTGCGTTCGACCGATCCCCAGCTTTTTTCCTTTGCCGGGGAACGGTACGCAGCTGACCTGGCCGTTTTGGACATCGGCTGCGGCACCGGTAATTAGCTGATCGCCGACCGTAGCGCGGTCGCCTACGGGCGGTATTTTGGCGTCGACCGTTCATCCGGCATGCTGCGGCAGGCGCGCCTGAAGATGGCGGATATTGCCTGGGTCCAGGCAAATGGCACGGCTCTGCCGTTTTCAGCTCGCAGCTTTGATTTCGTGTGCTGTCAATTCGCCTTTCATCACATGGAAGACAAGGCGGGCATGTTCCGCGCGGTCTTTCGTGTTCTTCGACCGGGCGGTCGATTTGCGCTGCGCAACATGTGCCCGCAGGAATCGGGCGGCTGGCTCTACTACGAATATTTTCCGGAGGCGCGGCTCGTCGATTTGCGGGATTTCTGGGCTCCGGATGCTGTGATTGGCACCATGCAAGCAGCCGGCTTTGTTGGAGTTACGGCGGCCTATGAACATCTCCGCTTCGAGCAGAATTTGCCGGCTTGGCTCGAGATCGTCAGGCGCCGGGACACCTGCTCGCAATTGCAGGCAATCTCCGACGCGGCCTACCAAGCCGGGATAACGCGGTTGGAGCGCGACATCGCCGACCCGCGCCGGCCTCGGTCGCGCCAAGATAAGCTGTGCTTGGTCACCATTTGCGGTAACGCGCCGCACGGCAGCGGCTGACGGATCGGCATAACGCATCCGCGATCCCGGTTATGCTACCGTCCTTGTCGGATAATCCGCGGCGCCGCCGACCCGAAGCGCCCGCGTTCGAGAGAGGAGACCGGCGATGGCGCCGCGTATCGGATATTTGCTGCCGACGCGAGAGGCGGTCATGCAGGGCCGTCCCGAGACCGGGCCGCTGTTGGCGCTCGCGGAACGCGCGGAGGCGCTCGGCTATGACGCCGTCTGGGTCGGCGACTCGCTCTTGGCGCGGCCGCGTCACGACCCCCTGACCCTGCTTGCCGCGGTCGCGGCGCGGACCCGCAAAGTCCTGGTCGGCACCGCCGTCTTTCTACCGGCGTTGCGCAACCCGGTGGTGCTGGCCCATCAGCTCGCGACCCTCGACCGGATCAGCGAAGGCCGGCTCGTGCTCGGCGCCGGCATCGCCACCGATGTCGCCAACATCCGCGCCGAATTTGCCGCCGTCGGGGTGCCGTTCGAGGGGCGCGTCGGGCGGATGATGGAGGGGCTGCGGCTGGCGCGCGCCTTGTGGACCGGCCAACCGGTCGATTGGGAAGGACGCTGGCCGGTCAAAGGCGGTGTGCTCGGCCCGACACCAAGTCGCCCGAGCGGCCCGCCGATCTGGCTTGCAGGCTCGGTGCGCCCGGCGTTCGAGCGCGCGGCAAAGCATTTCGACGGCTGGTTCGCGAACGAGCCCGATCTCGCGCGGTGGACCGCGCAATGGCATGAGGTTCAGCAAATCCTCCGCGAGGTCGGGCGCGATCCCAGCGAGTTCGCGGCGGCGAACTATGTGACCTTGGCGCTCGACGAGGATGCGGCCCGCGCCGAGCAACGGATCGACGCGTTTCTCGAAAGTTATTACGGCCAGCCGGCGGCGGCGATGCGCCGGCGGCAGGCCTGCTTTGGCGGCCCGCCCCCAGCCGCCGCCGCGTGGCTGAAGCGCTATGCCGATGCCGGAGCCACCGATCTGATCGTGCGCTTTACCGGCGATCACGAGCGCCAGCTCGCCGCCGTCGCCGGGCTGCGCGCGCAATTCGGCGGATGACGCGGCCGGCTCAGCGCTGGAACATCAGCTGCAGGCGGTGCCCGTCGGGGTCGCGAAAATAGATGCAATGGTCTTCACCGGGGCGGCCGCCGACCGCAACGCCATGGCGCTCCAATTCGGCCTTTAGGGTTTCATAGGTGCCGTCCGCGACATTCAACGCCAGATGATTTAGGTCGGTGCCGACGCCAAGCGGCGCCTCCCCCGCGCTTTCGAACAGCGCCACCCCCTGGCCGCCGGCGTGCATGAAGACATGGCCGCCGTCTTCGCGGTAAACCGACATGCCGAGGACCTCGGTATAGAATTTCTTCGCGCGCTCGACGTCCTTGCAATGCAATACGATGTGGTCGATCCCGCTCGCTTGAATCATCGTCAACACCTCCCAATTGCACGAGCCCGCTTCAGGTGCCGTCGCTGCCCGACGCGCGGCAGGCTTGCGGGCATCAGCTTCGCCGCTGCCTCGGCGGATGTCCAGCGCGATGCCAATTGCAGTTTTGGGAAGTTTCAGCTTCCCCCTCGAACGAGCGCGCGATCCGACTCGCTCTACCTCGCGCCGAAGGGATCGGCCGAATTCTCGGTTGCCGTCGACATCGGGGCGCGAGATGGTCAGGTCCAACCTTGTGGCGCAATATGATAGAGGTTAATCTACCTGTATAGTTAGTGCTGGTGATGCTGCGGGACGGCGGAGAAGCAGTCCCGAACAGCGGCGGATCGGCTTGGGTCGCGCCGATCGGTATGTGGGGGTAGTGGCGGGGGCATGAGGGGATCTCGTCGAAGATTCGCGGCGGGCGCGCCGGAATGACGAGCACGGTCGTGACTTGGTCGGCCCGGGCTGGCGGAGTGCTGCTGGCGCTTGCGTGCTGCGGTTGCATGGTAGGACCTGATTACCAATCGCCGCCGGCGCCTGTGGCTGTCAAATTTCTCGAAGCAAACCAACCGTCGGTCGACACCAGGAGGCAAGAATACGAGACCTGGTGGCGGGTCTTCGACGACCCTACCCTCGACCGGCTGATCGACACCGCCTACAACCAGAACCTGACCCTGGTAGCGGCGGGCACGCGGGTGTTGCAGGCGCGCGCCGAACTCGGCGTGGCGATCGGCGATTTCTACCCGCAGTCGCAGCAGGCGACGAGCTCGCTGATTTACACCCGACCCAGTCACGCCGACCCGACCGCGACCACGCAAAGCCAGGTTTCCGGCTTTTGGCGCGCCTCGCTCGGGGCGTCGATCGATTGGGAACTCGATTTCTGGGGCAAGTTCCGCCGTGCGATCCAATCGGCCGACGCCGCCTATCTCGCCTCGATCGCCGCTTATGACGACACGCTCGTCACCTTGCTCGGCGACGTTGCGACGACCTATATCGGCATCCGCACCTTGGAGACGCAAATCGCGATCGCCCAAGACAACATCGTCAAGCAAAAAAAGGCTCTCTCGATCGCCACCGCGCGCTATCGCGGCGGCGTGGCGACCAAGCTCGACGTCTACCAGGCGGAAAACGTGCTGGGCCAGACCGAGTCCACCGTCCCGCAGCTGACCGCCCAGCTGAAGCAGGGGTTGGCAGCGCTGCGGGTGTTGCTCGGCATGCCGCCGCAGCCGCTCGACGACCTGTTGCGCGGGCCGACGACGATCCCGGTCCCGCCGTGGGACGTCGCGGTCGGCATTCCCGCCGACCTCGTCCGCCGCCGCCCCGATATCCGCTCAGCCGAGTTGGCGGCGATGTCGCAAAGCGCGCAGATCGGCTTTGCCCAGGCGGACCTTTATCCGGCCTTCAGCCTGTTGGGGACTTTCGGGACCGTCTCGGCCAATATCGGCCACAACAAGCTCAGCGACCTGTTCATGGGCAAAGGCATTACCTTTGGCTTTGGCCCCACCTTTCAGTGGAACATCCTGAATTACGGCCAGATCACCAATACGGTGCGGGTGCAGGATGCGAAATTGCAGGAGCTGCTGGTCGACTATCAGAATTCGGTGCTGACGGCGCAGCAACAGGTCGAAGACGGGCTGGCGACGTTTCTCGAATCGCGCAAGCAAGTGGATGACCTGCGGCGCAGCGTCGTCGCCGCCAACGCGGCACTCGGGCTCGCCTTTTTGCAATACCAGCTGGGCACCCGCGATTTCACGACCGTGCTGACGGCCGAACAGAATTTGTACACCGCGCAGACCGATCTCGCCACCGCCGAGGGCAATGTTTCGACTGGCCTCGCGACGGTCTATCAGGCGCTGGGCGGCGGATGGCAGATCCGCGGCAACAACGAATTCGTGCCGCGGCAGACGGTCGAGGTGATGCGCAACCGCACCAATTGGGGCGATTTGCTGCCGGCGGCGAACCAGCCGCCGCAGCCGGCGCCGGGTCTGCCGACGCCCGCCGATGTCAGCGCGAAGGTCCGGCCGCCGGAATGGTGAGGACGACATGAACAGGTTTTCGACCGGCCGCTGCATCACGCTCGGGATTGCCGCCGTGATTTTAGCCGGCGTCGCCGGGTTGGGCGCGGTGCGGCTGTGGTCGATTTGGCCATTGGCGAGCGCCACCGCCGCCGAACCGAGATTGCCCGCGCAACACCCCGGCCGCCTCCCGGTCGAACAGGTGCAATTGCCGGCGCCAAGCAGCTCGGCGCCGATTCCGGTCGTGCTGCCGAGATTGCAATCGGTGACCAATTACGTTGAAATCACCGGCAACGCCGCCTCGGTCAACGACGTCAAACTGCTCGCCCGCGTCTCCGGCTATCTTGAACAGATCCACTACGAAGACGGAGCCTTTGTCAAAAAAGGCGATCTTTTGTTTACGATCCAGCAGGCTCCCTACAGGCAACAGCTCGAACAGGCGCACGCCCAGGTTCAGACCGCTCAGGCGGCGCTCGTCTACGCCAAGACCGAACTCGCCCGCTACTCGGCGCTCGTCAAACAGGACGCGGCGACGCAGACCGAGGTCGATCATTGGAATTACGAGCGGGCGAGCGCCGCGGCGCAATTGCTGAGCGCCCAGGCACAGGTGTCGATCGACGAGGTCAACCTTGCCTATACCGAGGTGCGCGCGCCCTTCGACGGCATCGTCGGCAAGCATCTGATCGACCCCGGCAACGTCGTCGGCGGCGACGCGCAGCAGGCGGCTTTGGCCGAGATCACCCAGCTCGACCCGATCTACGTCGTCGCCAATCTGAGCGAGCAGACAGTGCTGAAGATCCGGCAGAACCTCGACCAGCAGCGGCTGACACTTGCCGATCTGCACAAGGTGCCGGTCGATGTCGGCCTGTCCGACGAGCAGGGCTTTCCGCATCGCGGCACGATCCAGTACGTAGCGCCGGCGCTTGACCCGGCGACCGGGACCCTGCTGGTGCGCGGCATCCTGCCCAATCCGGACCGGTTGATCCTGCCCGGGTTTTTTGTGCGTATGCGGTTGCCGATGGGCAGGGTCGACCGCAACGCGCTTCTGGTGCCCGATCGGGCGTTGCAGACCGACCAAGGCGGGACCTACCTGCTCGTCCTCGACAACAGCGACGTGGTGCGGCAGCGCTATGTCCAGCTCGGATCGCTGATTGGGGCGCTGCGCGTCGTCACCTCGGGCCTGGCGGCGGAGGACCGGGTCGTCGTCGGCGATTTGTGGCGCGCGACGCCAGGGGTTAAAGTCGTGCCGCAGCCGACCACGATCGAGGCCGTCACCGGGTCGGCGGGTCCGGGGTCGCAGAAATGATCTCGAAATTCTTTATCGAACATCCGGTTCTCGCCAACGTCCTGGCGATCGTGCTGGTGATCATCGGCGCCGTGTCCCTGCTGCGCCTGCCGGTCGCCCAGTACCCCAACGTGACGCCGCCCACCGTGCAGGTCACGACGCGCTATCCCGGCGCCAGCCCGCAGACCGTCGTCAACACCATCGCCTTGCCGATCGAGCTGCAGGTGAACGGCGCTCCAGGCATGATCTACATGCAATCGACGAGCGCCTATGACGGCACCTATGTGCTAACGGTCAGCTTCGACATCGGCAGCGATCCGAACATGGATCAGGTGCTGGTGCAGAACCGCGTGCAAAACGCGATGGCCCAGCTGCCGCAGCAGGTGCAGGCGCAGGGGGTTGCGATCCGGGCTAAATCCTCGTCGATCCTGCTCTTCGTCACGCTCGATTCACCCGACAAGTCGCGCGACGCTCTCTTCATGTGGAATTACGCGACGATCAACCTCGTCAACGAGCTGGCGCGGCTGCCGGGCGTCGGCAACGTCACGGTGATGGGCGCCGGCGAATATTCGATGCGGATCTGGATGGATCCGAACAAGCTCTACAGCTATGGCCTGGTTCCGTCCGACGTGATCCGGGTTATCAGGCAGCAGAGCCAGGAGGTCGCCGCCGGCCAGGTCGGGATGCCGCCGGCGCCTAGCGACCAGGCTTTCCAGTACACCGTCGACATCAAGTCCCGGCTCGACGATCCGAACGAATTCGGCGATATCATCGTCAAGGACCAGACAGCACAAGGCGGCCGCCTTGTCCGGCTCAAGGACGTGGCGCGCATCGATCTCGGGGCGCAAACCTATTCCCAGGATTTCAAGCTCAACGGCAAGCCCGCCGCCGGGATCGCGATCTATCAAACCCCTAACGCCAATTCTTTGAAGGTCGCCGCCGCGGTCGCCGCCAAGATGGCGGAGCTCTCCCGGCAATTTCCGCCCGGGATACACTACAGCATCCCCTATAACACGACGATCTTCATCCAGGAATCGATCAACGGAGTCTACACCACCTTGTGGCAGGCCGGGGTCCTGGTGCTGATCGTGATCCTGCTGTTCCTGCAGAACTTCCGGGCGGTATTGGTGCCGGCGACGACGGTTCCGGTCACGATCATCGGCGCCTTCGCGGCGATGGCGGCGCTCGGCTTTACGGTAAATCTGTCCACCTTGTTCGCCCTGATCTTGTCAATCGGCATTGTGGTCGACGACGCGATCGTCATCGTCGAGGGCGTGTCGAAATATATCGAGCAGGGCATGTCGGGGCACGATGCCTCGATCCGGGCGATGAACGAATTGTTCGGGCCGATCATCGGCATCACCCTGGTGCTGATGGCGGTATTTTTGCCGTCGGCTTTTGTCCCCGGCCTCAGCGGGCAGATGTTCGCGCAGTTTGCCCTGGTTATCGCCGCGACGGCGCTGATCAGCGCGGTCAACGCGGCGACCCTGAAACCGACGCAATGCGCGCTGTGGCTGCGGACCCCCAAGCCGGTCGAGCAGCGCAACTTTTTCTTTCGCGGCTTCGAGCGCGCCTATGGCCGGGCGGAGAACGGCTATGCCGGGCTGATCGGGCATATGGTGCGCCGTCGCGGGTTGGTGGTGCTGGTCGGCGTGGTGCTGGCGGTGGCTGCGATCTGGGGCATCGCCCGCCTGCCGACAGCCTTCATCCCGAATGAGGATCAAGGCTATCTGATGATCGCCGCGCAATTGCCGGATGCCGCCTCGCTCGGGCGGACGACGGAGGCGCTCGACAACGCGACGAAATTGGCGTTCGCGACGCCCGGCATCGACCATGTAATCGCGATTTCGGGTTTGTCGGCGCTCGACAATTTTGCCGATCTCGCCAATGCCGGCATCTGCTTTGTCATTCTCAAACCCTGGGACGAGCGCAGCAAGCGCCAAGGAACCGATATCCTGTCGATCGCCGGGCGGCTGCAGAAAGGGCTCAACAGCGCGCCCGACGGCCGGCTGTTCGTGCTGGCGCCGCCGCCGATCCAAGGCATCGGCAATGCCGGCGGCTTTCAGATGCAGACCTTGCTGCTGGGCGGCAGCTTCGACTACCAGAAGCTCAGCGACGCCGCCGAGCAGATCGTCAAAAAAGCCAACGCCGAGCCCGGGTTGCAGCATGTCCTGACGACGTTCCGCCCGGGCGCGCCCCAGGTCGCGGTAACCGTCGATCGCGACCGGGCCGAGACCCTGCGCGTCTCGGTCGGCGACGTCTTCTCGGCTCTGACCTCTTATCTCGGCTCGACCTATGTCAACCAGTTCAACAAATTCGGTTTGTCGCTGCAGGTCTATGCTCAAGCCGACTCGAAATTCCGCCTGAAGCCAGACGATTTGTTGAACCTCTATGTCCGCAGCGAAGACAACCAGATGGTGCCGATTGGGGCGGTGGCGCATCTCAGCTCTACCTTGGCCCCGCCGCTCGTCACGCTATACAATCTGTATCCCTCGGCGACAATCGTCGGCGCGCCGGCGCGCGGCGTCAGCTCGGGCCAGTCGCTGTCGTTGATGGAGAACATCGCAAGCAATACTTTGCCCCAAGGGATGTCGTATCAATGGACGGCGATGTCCTTTCAGGAAAAATTGACCGGAAACCAGCTTTATTATCTGTTCGGCCTGTCGGTGCTGCTGGTTTACCTTTGTCTCGCCGGCCAGTATGAAAGTTGGATTTTGCCGCTGGCGGTATTGTCGGCGGTGCCGCTGGCATTGTTGGGGCCGGTCGTGACATTGACCAGCCTCGGGGTCGCCAACAATCTCTATACCCAGATCGGGCTGATCCTGATGATCGCCTTGTCGGCCAAGAACGGCATTCTGATCGTCGAGATGGCGCGCGAAGGCCGGATGGTCCACGGCAAGCCGATCCTTGAAGCGGCGGTGGAAGCGGCACGCATGCGGTTCCGGCCGATCCTGATGACCTCGTTCGCCTTCGGCATGGGAGTCTTGCCCTTGGTGCTGGCGAGCGGGGCCGGCGCCAACGCGGATATTTCGCTTGGATTGAGCGTGCTCAGCGGCATTATCGCCTCGACCTGCCTCGCGGTGCTGTTCGTCCCCTCCTTTTTTGCGGTGCTGCAGCACGCCGACGAAGCGCGCAAAGCACGTAAGGAGCGAAAGAAAGTGAAAATCCTCGAACCCGCCAGGACCGGTGCTGGTTCCTAGCTACCTGATTTTCACCCATGGGCTTGCCGCGGGTTGCCTCTCTGGTGGTAGACGGCGCCGGCATTTGATCGAGGGACGCTTCTCAATCACCGTGCGAGCCGCCGCACGATGTCGATTAGCTGGCGGTGCGCGGCGCTGGTCGGATCGCGGAACTCATCGACCGAGTGCGCATCCGTAAGCCGGCTCAGGCGGACCAGCTCGCGGATATGTTGCCGCCGGTTCAGCTGCAGCTCGGACCGCCGGTGGGTGAACAGGATGCGCCGCAGCTCGCCGTCGCCGAACAGGCCGTTCAACTCGGATGCCGTCACATAGATCAGGAACAAAACCAATATCCAAATCTGGACCGCGGCAAAATGGTGCCACGAAAAGATCGCGACTATGTGCGGCAGGAAGCCGCCTGCAGGGTTGTGCTCGATGAGCCAGAAATGCACGAAAGCCTCGAGCAGCCGGGCGACGAACACCGCAGCCCAGTAGACGAACGTTTTGAACAGGATCGGCTGGATCAACGGAGCCCGATCGTAGCGGCGGAGAAAGGGCATCGCGTTGGCGACCAGCACCGCCTTGCCGACGACCAGCGCCGCGACGGTGGCGAGCATGAAGCTGCCGACCGCGACGAAGTAGTCGGCGACGAGCAACTTCGTCGTCAGCACGATCAGGTTAAATCCGATAAGGAAGAAGATCGTCGGCGGCAAGATCTCCCGCAGCTCGTGTACAAGCCAGGCGCCGGCCCGGCGCCGAAGCCCGTCAGGGGCCCCGGTCGGATCGGCGGGAGCGCCGAGTCCCGTAGCCTCATGATCCCGCACAGAAGTGCTCCTCATCCGCCTTCTCCCGGTTGCCTCCCGCGATGTTACTCGTGGGCTTGCGGCGGGTTGCCTTTCCGGTGGTAGACGACGCCGGTTTTGGTCGCACCGAGGGATACCCAGTCCTTCGCGCGGTGCTGCAGCGAGACAAAGAACCGCTCGCAGAGGCTCAGCGCCTTGTCGTGGAGTTCGTCTCTTCGCTTGAACTTGCACTGGAACGAGACCTCTCCGACGAGAGGCATATGATCGCCCGGTTGACGCCATAACGCCGCGTTGGCCTCAGCTGTGACCCCCCTGCTGAAATCCAGTTCGCCGAGATCCTGGAGCACCTCCTCGACGATCGTTTTCACCAGCTCGATCCTGTCGGTGCCGGCTTGCTTCAGAGCCGTCAATGCCGGGAAGACGCGCGCGAGATCGGTCATCGGCGCGCTATCCCCTCCGTCATCCATCTGGCTCAAGTCGAACTCCACATTGTGCGAGAACAATCTGCGAAATCCGCCGATCCGATCACGCAGCGGCAGCCACTCCGCCTTGAATTTGATCTGATATTTGCCGGCTATATTCGGCCGTACGTCGAAATCCTCAACCATCCGGATGTCCGGGTGCCGGAACTTGAAGACGATTTCCGGCTCGCCGACCGGAAAGCCGTCTTCGTAGGCGATGCGCCGCCGCAAGATAAACGCGTTATTGTAGAGCCTGAAGTCGGCGGTGTCGAAAAAGACGACTTCCCGGATCTTCGGCCTCTGACCCGCCGCCACGCCACGGGTGGAAAACCCGACAGAGAGCTCGTCGGCCGCGTGACGCACCAGCCTGCCAAACTCGTGGAAGCTCTGCACCGAGGTAAAACGGTCGGGCTTCAGAATGATCTTGCATTCGAGATAGTGGATCTCGTCGAGCGGATGGCCATCGCTGTAAGTCCCCTCTTTGAGAGGGAGGACCAGGTCGGATCGCGATTGCGTGATCGCCATTGTCTCAACCTCCCTGTCAAGACCGACAGTTGATGCGGGCCAGCGTGACGGTGACCAACATCGTCGGCAACGTAAGCGGCAAGCCGACCTTGACATAGCCTCCGAGGGTGCAGCCGTCCGGCTCCACCACCAGCATATTCACCGCGACGACAGCGGTGTCGCGAACGCGGCACAGCAGCCGATCGAAACCGTTATCGCAAAGGCGTGTGGCGAGATATGCAAGGCACGGGCGGCATCGATGCGACCGGCGCGATCAGCACCGGGGTGGCCGAATTAGAGATGAACAGCCCGATTGGATTAGCTCGATCAGCTGGTGGCGCCCGGCGCGGCGCTGGTTGGATCGCGGAATTCATTGACCGAAGGCGCGCCGGCAAGCTGGCTCAGGCGGGCCGGCTCGCGCAATCGTCGGTATTGAGCGTGCTCAGCTTCATCGTCGCCTCGACGTGTCTTGCGGTGCTGTTGGTCCCGTTCAGCTTTCGAGGTGGCTGGTGTCGTTCCACAGCCGGATTACCGGCTCGGCGAGGTTGTGCTCATAGCCGAGAATGCTGAGGCTCGCGGTGCTCAACACCAAATAGCGGCCACCCGAAGCGGGCAGCCCGAGCCAGCGGGCGGCGAGCACGCGCGAGATGTGCGCGCTCGACACGATCAGCACATTTCCGTGGGCCGCGCGGATGCGGGCGACGGCCCGGTCGGCGCGCGCGCCAATCTGTTCCGGCGACTCCCCGCCGGGCGCGCCGTCGCGAAACAATTGCCAATCCGGCCGTTCGGTCAGGATTTCGGCGGTGCGGCGACCCTCGTAATCGCCGTAATCCCATTCGGCGAGATCGGGATCGATTTCGGCGGCCGCACCAAAGCCGGCGAGTTCGCAAGTCCGCACCGCGCGCTGCGACGGGCTGGTCAGGACCTTGGCAAAAACCACTCCGTGCAGCCGCGCCGCGAGCGCCCGCGCCTGGCGCTCGCCATTCTCGGTCAAGGGCAGATCGGTGCGGCCGGTGTGCTGACCCGAGAGGCTCCAGGCGGTTTCGCCGTGCCGCCCGAGATAGAGTAGAGGGAGCGCGTCACTCATGGTTTACTCCTGTCCAGGTTGCCGCGGGGTCGGCCGACCGGGCCGGCACGCCGCCGGTCTTGCCTCGGCGCCAAAGCCGCCCGCCTTCGACGATTTGCCAAGCGCCGAGGGCCGGCAATCCAATCGCCAAATCGCGCGCCCGCTTCACCAATGACAGCGCCAGCGCGATCTGCGGCGTCAACCCAAACCCGGCGCCGATCAGCACATAGGCTCCCTCCTGTATGCCGACCGCATTCGGGATGACGACGGCGAAGGTGCGAACCCCGTAGAGCAGGCTTTCGATCACCAGCACGGTCTTGAACGGCAGACCGCTTCCGAGAAGGCGAAGGGCAAACCAGGCTTCGATCGTGCCGGCGATCCAGCAAAACAAGTGGAGGGAAAAGCCGACCCACAATCCGGCTCTTCGCTCGTAGCAGCGACGCAGCGCGCCGCGCAGCGCCGCGGTACCGGCGGCCGTGCGTTCCGCCCAACCGCGGCCGAGAGTGCGGGCCAAGCGGTCGACCAGCGTAAAGCCGCGCCGCTGCGCTGCGACAAAACCCACGGCCGCCAGGCTTGCCACCGCTACCCCGGCGGTCAGCGGCGCCGCGATCGCCGAGCCCGGGCGCAGACCGACCAGCAGAATCAACCCGAGCGCAGTGTAAACGATTTTGGCAAAAAACTCGAGAGTCAGATCGGCGATCGTGCTCGCCGCGGCGGTCGAGCCGGAGATTCCGGCGAGGATCAGTGCCCGTGCGCCAAGCACGCAGCCGCCAATCGGCGACAATGGCAGCACTTCCGAACCGGCTTCCCGAACCAGCCGGGCCGACGGGAACGCCCAAACCGCCGCCCCGGGCACCAGACCGCGCCAGGCGATCCCCATCACCGCGATCAGACCGAGATGGATCAAGCAAATGACGATAAACCCTCGCCAGCCGATCGCGAGGAACGAATGAACGACCGCGCTTGCGCCAAACACCGCGACCAGCGTTGCCGTCAACGCCAGCCCGGCAAGCAAGGCGATGATCGGAACCGCTTTCATGACGATTTCCTGAACCGTGGGGCGACGCGCGGGGGCGGCGCGCAGCCTCGCCGTCAAGGTCCGGCGGAACTCGCGGGGCGCCGGCGAGCCGCAGCCGCCTGGGCTCTCGATAGCACAGGCGTGGTCGATCCCGCGACCATTCGGCGTCGGTATTCGGCCACGCCGTCGGGACAGCGATGCTTGACGCCGGCCTGAAACCGACAAAGCTGCCATTGGCGAATTTACGTGTTACTTGCATCACTTGTATTATTAAGCACAAATCATCCGACTTCGACTGTCGCGTCGATGTTGCGGCGCGGTGGTTTCCGGCTGCGCGGCAGCCCGCACCCGACGGTCGACCGCGATCGCCCGGTGGCACTGCGGTAACACGCGATTAAGCCTCGATTCGCGCGCGCGGACATGCCTATTATCGACTTGCCGCGGGCATTTGTGGGTGCGCCGCAGCAACTCGTGAAACTACGTCAGGTGAAGAGCATCCGTTATGGCCGTGCCCGAAAGACAGGGACTCTACGATCCGCGCAACGAGCATGATGCCTGCGGCGTCGGTTTCGTCGCCGATATCAAAGGGCGAAAATCGCACGACATCATCGAGCGCGGCCTGCAGATCCTGGTCAATCTCGACCATCGCGGTGCGGTCGGCGCCGACCCATTGGTTGGCGACGGCGCCGGCTGCCTGATCCAGATGCCGGACGCGCTGTTGCGCGACTGGGCAGAAAGCCAAGGCTTGGTCTTACCCGATTTCGGGCATTACGCCGTCGCGATGTGCTTTCTGCCGCGCGACGCGGCGGCGCGCGATTTCGCGATCCGTCATATCGAGCATTTTATTCGGGCGGAGGGCCAGTCGCTGGTCGGCTGGCGCGACGTGCCGGTCGACACGACCGGGCTCGGCCAACGCGTCGTCGAGACCATGCCGGCAATCCGCCAGGCGATCGTCGCCGCCGACCCGGCCCTGCCGGACCAGGGCGCTTTCGAGCGCAAGATCCTGACGATCCGCAAGCAGGCCCTGAACAGCGTCGTGGCGCTCGGCGCGCAGCATAATCTGCCGGGTCTGCCCGAGCTTTACATGCCGTCGTTTTCGACGCGCACCCTCGTCTACAAGGGCCTGCTGTTGGCGCCGCAAGTCGGCGGGTTTTACAAGGATTTACGCGATCCGTTGACGCTGTCGGCGCTGGCGCTCGTCCATCAGCGGTTTTCGACCAACACGTTCCCGTCATGGCGGCTCGCGCACCCGTATCGCTTTCTATGCCACAACGGCGAAATCAACACGGTTCGCGGCAACGTCAACTGGATGCACGCCCGGCGCCAGGCGATGACCTCGGAGCTATTGGGCGCCGATCTTGCCAAAATGGTGCCGCTGATCGGGCCGAACCAGTCCGACACCGCCTGCATCGACAATGCGCTGGAGTTGCTGGTCATCGGCGGCGGCTATTCGCTGGCGCATGCGATGATGATGCTGATCCCCGAGGCCTGGGCCGGCGACCCGCTGATGGATCCGCAGCGCCGCGCCTTTTACGAATACCACGCCGCCCTGATGGAGCCGTGGGACGGGCCGGCGGCGATCGCCTTTACCGACGGCCGCCAGATCGGCGCCACTCTCGACCGCAATGGCTTGCGCCCGGCGCGCTATGTGATCACCGACGACGACCAGCTGATCATGGCGTCGGAGGCCGGGGTATTGCCGGTGCCGGAAGAGCGCATCCGGCGCAAATGGCGGCTGCAGCCGGGAAAGATGCTGCTGATCGATTTCGAGGAAGGCCGCATCATCGACGACGACGAGATCAAGCGCGAGCTCGCCGCCGAACACCCCTATGAAGCCTGGCTCGAGGCGACCCAATTCAAGCTCGCCGAGTTGCCCGACGTGTCAGAGGGAGACCGAGAGGAGTATTCCCGGGCGGTGGTGCCGACGCGACCCAACGACCCGACGACGCATTTGAACCAGCAACAGGCTTTCGGCTATACCCAGGAGGACATCCAGTTCTTTTTGGAGCCGATGGCGCGCGACGCCGAGGACCCGGTCGGCTCGATGGGCACCGACACGCCGATAGCCGCGCTGTCGAACAAGCCCAAACTGCTCTACAACTACTTCAAGCAGAATTTCGCCCAGGTCACCAACCCGCCGATCGACCCGATCCGCGAAGAGCTGGTCATGTCGCTGGTGTCGATGATCGGGCCGCGGCCAAACCTGTTGGGCCACGAGGCCGGCACGCATCACCGGCTCGAAGTCGCGCAACCGATCCTGACCGATCGCGACCTGCAGAAGATCCATGCGATCGAAACCTTGGTCCCGGCGTTTCGCACCGACACCCTCGATGCGACCTGGCCGGCGGCCGAGGGTGCCGACGGCCTGGCGGCGGCGCTCGAACGGCTGTGCCGCGAGGCGACCGAAGCGGTCGAAGCCGGGCACAACATCCTGATCCTGTCCGACCGCGCGACCTCGGCCGAGCGGGTGCCGATCCCGGCGTTGCTCGCCACCTCGGCGGTCCATCATCATCTGATCCTGGAGGGGTTGCGCACCCTCACCGGGATCGTCGTCGAAACCGGCGAGGCGCGCGAGGTCCACCATTTCTGCGCGCTGGCGGGCTATGGCGCCGAGGCGATCAACCCCTATCTCGCCTTTGCCGCGCTCGACCAGATCCGGGTCGAAAACGATCTGCCGCTCAGCACCGAGGCGGTGCAGAAGAATTACCTTAAGGCGGTCGGCAAGGGCATCCTGAAGGTCATGTCCAAGATGGGCATTTCGACCTATCAGTCCTATTGCGGGGCGCAGATCTTTGACGCGGTCGGGCTCGCCAGCGATTTTGTCGAGAAATACTTTACCGGCACGGCGACGACGATCGAAGGGGTGGGGCTGCGCGAGATCGCCCAGGAAGCCGTCGAGCGCCATCGCCACGCCTATGGCGACAACCCGATCTACCACGAGATGCTCGATGTCGGCGGCGACTATGCGTTTCGCCTGCGGGGCGAGGACCATGCCTGGACGCCGCAAACGGTCGCCGGATTGCAGCACGCAGTGCGCGGCAATTCGCCAGAAGAGTACCGGGCGTTTGCCGCAGCGATCAACGACCAGAGCGAACGCCTGTTGACGATCCGCGGGCTGATGACGTTGCAGGCTGCTGCCGAGCCGGTGCCGCTCGACGAGGTCGAGCCGGCGAGCGAAATCGTCAGGCGTTTTGCGACCGGGGCGATGAGCTTTGGCTCGATCAGCCGCGAGGCGCACACGACCTTGGCGATCGCGATGAACCGCATCGGCGGCAAATCCAATACCGGCGAAGGCGGCGAGGAGGCAGCGCGGTTCACGCCGCTCGAAAATGGCGACTCAATGCGTTCGGCGATCAAGCAGGTCGCCTCCGGCCGGTTCGGCGTGACGACCGAATACCTGGTCAACGCCGACGATCTGCAGATCAAGATGGCGCAAGGCGCCAAGCCCGGCGAGGGCGGTCAATTGCCCGGGCGCAAGGTCGACAAGAACATCGCCCGCGTGCGCTATTCGACGCCGGGGGTCGGGCTGATCTCGCCGCCGCCGCACCATGACATCTATTCGATCGAGGATCTGGCGCAGCTGATCCACGATCTGAAAAACGCCAACCCGCGGGCGCGGATCTCGGTCAAGCTGGTCTCCGAGGTCGGCGTCGGCACCGTCGCCGCCGGCGTTTCGAAGGCGCGCGCCGACCATGTGACGATCGCCGGGTTCGAGGGCGGCACCGGGGCGAGCCCGCTGACCTCGCTGACTCATGCCGGTTCGCCCTGGGAGATCGGCCTCGCCGAAACCCAGCAGACTTTGGTGCTGAACGGATTGCGCGGCCGCATCGCGGTGCAGGTCGATGGCGGCCTGCGTACCGGCCGCGATGTCGTCGTCGGCGCGCTGCTCGGCGCCGACGAGTTCGGCTTTGCGACGGCACCGCTGATTGCCGCCGGCTGCGTCATGATGCGCAAATGCCACCTGAACACCTGCCCGGTCGGCATCGCCACCCAGGACCCGGTGTTGCGCGCCCGGTTTACCGGCCAGCCCGAGCACGTCATCAACTATTTCTTCTTTGTCGCCGAGGAAGTGCGCGAATTGATGGCGCAGCTCGGGTTTCGCAATTTCAACGAGATGATCGGCCGGGTCGACCGGCTCGACATGATCCGCGCGATCGAGCATTGGAAGGCGAAGGGCGTCGACCTGTCGCGATTGCTGCACTCGGTCACGCCAAAGCCGGGGGTCGCCATCTACAATTGCGAAGGGCAAAACCATCATCTCGACAAATCGCTCGACAACGAGCTGATCGCGGCGGCGCAAGCAGCACTCGACGCGCGCGAGCCGGTGCGCATCGAGCGCGACATCCGCAATGTCCATCGCACCGTCGGGGCGATGCTGTCGGGCGAGGTGGCGCGGCGCTATGGCCATGGCGGCCTGCCGCAAGACACGATCTGGGCGAGCTTCCACGGCAATGCCGGGCAGAGCTTTGGCGCGTTCCTGGCGCGCGGCGTCACCCTCGAGCTCTTCGGCGACGCCAACGACTATGTCGGCAAGGGCTTGTCGGGCGGACGGCTGATCGTGCGCCAGCCGGCGGAGGCGAGGCGCGAGCCGACCGAAAACATCATCATCGGCAACACCGTGCTCTACGGCGCCATCGCCGGCGAAGCCTATTTCGAGGGTGTGGCGGGCGAGCGCTTTGCGGTGCGCAATTCGGGTGCGGTCGCGGTCGTCGAGGGCACCGGCGACCATGGCTGCGAATACATGACCGGCGGGGTCGTCGTCGTGCTCGGCGACACCGGGCGCAATTTCGCCGCTGGCATGTCGGGCGGCGTCGCCTATGTCTGGGACCCCGAGGCGCGGTTCCAGGAGCTGTGCAATCTCGCCGGCGTCGAATTGGAGGCGGTCACAGCACCCAGCGCCGACGAGGCCGACGACCCCGACCGGCCTTACCAGCGCTCGCCGAGTGTCGAGGATGCCGGGATGGGCGATCTCTTGCGCTTCGACGCCGCCCGATTGCGCATCCTGTTGGAGCGCCACCATCTGCTGACCGGCAGCGCGCGCGCCCGGATGCTGCTCGAAGACTGGGACGACACCCTGCGGAATTTCGTCAAGGTCGTGCCGAAGGATTATCGCCGCGCCATGCTCGAACTGGCGGCCGAGCGTCAGACCGCTCGTACGGAAGCCGCCGAGTGACGGGATTGTTTCGCCCGCCGCCCCGCCAAGCCCGGATGCGGTCTCATGGGTAGGGTCACCGGCTTTCTCGAAATCGACCGCCGCGACCGGCCTTATGAAAAGCCGGACATCCGCCGTCGCGGCTGGAAGGAATTCGTCAAGCCGCTGCCCGAGCCCGAGACCCGCAAACAGGCGGCGCGCTGCATGGATTGCGGCATCCCGTTTTGTCACGACGGCTGCCCGGTCAACAATCTGATCCCGAGCTGGAACGACCTCGTCTATCGCGACCAGTGGCGGGCGGCGCTCAAAACCCTGCATTCGACCAATAACTTTCCGGAATTTACCGGCCGCATCTGCCCGGCACCCTGCGAGGAGGCGTGCACCCTCAATATCGACAACACGCCGGTCACGATCAAAACCATCGAATGCGCGATCGTCGACCGTGGCTGGCAAGAAGGCTGGATCGAGCCGCTGATCCCCGCCCGGTTGACCGGGAAAACTGTCGCGGTGGTCGGGTCGGGTCCGGCCGGTCTCGCCTGCGCCCAGCAATTGGCGCACGCCGGCCACATCGTCACGGTGTTTGAAAAATCCGACCGCATCGGCGGGCTGCTGCGCTACGGCATCCCCGATTTCAAGATGGAGAAGGCGCTGATCGACCGCCGCGTCGACCAGATGACAGCCGAGGGCGTGGTGTTTCGCACCGAGACCGCAATCGGCGTCGATCCGCCAATGGACGCGGTGCTCGGGCGCTTCGACGCCGTGGCATTGACCGGCGGCGCCGAGATGGCGCGCGACCTCGAATTGCCGGGGCGCGAACTCGACGGCATCCATTTCGCGATGGATTACCTGCCGCAGCAAAACAAGCGCAACGCCGGCGACGGCGAGGAGCGCGCCGCCCCCAATGGTAGCATCACCGCCGAGGGCAAGCGCGTCATCGTGATCGGCGGCGGCGACACCGGGTCGGATTGCATCGGCACGGCAATACGCCAGCGCGCGGCCTCGGTCACCCAGCTGGAAATTCTGGGCAGGCCGCCCGAAAGCGAAAACAAGGCGCTGACCTGGCCCGACTGGCCGCTGAAATTGCGTACCTCGTCGTCGCAGGAAGAGGGCTGCGAGCGCGATTGGGCGGTGTTGACCAAGCGGGCGTTGGGCAAGGACGGCCGTATAACGGCGCTCGAATGCGTGCGCGTCGATTGGGTCAAAAATACCGACGGCCGCGTCGCGATGCAGGAAATCGCCGGCAGCGGTTTTAGCCTAAAGGCCGATCTCGTATTGCTGGCAATGGGCTTTCTGGGACCGGTCAAAATCGGCATGATCGAGCAGTCCGGCGCCGCACTGGACGCGCGCGGCAATGTTCGCGCCAACACGATCGATTATAGGACGTCGGTCGCGAAATTGTTCGCCGCCGGCGACATGCGCCGCGGCCAGTCGCTCGTCGTGTGGGCAATCCGCGAAGGCCGTCAATGCGCCCGCGCGATCGACGAGTTTCTAATGGGCGCGAGCCTGCTGCCGCGATGACTTCACTTCGACAGCGAGGGGCGCGCACGGCCCTGACAGCGTCGTTTCCGAAACGCCCCGAGCCACTTCCCGCGCCCGCCAGTGCTGGGATCAGATTTCGACCACCTTGCCACGCTGTCATCGCGAGGAGCCCACGGGTCCGGCTGCGCCGGCCCGAGGACAGACTTCGCGACGAAGCAATCTCGAATTAACGGCGCGCAGCGGCGCGAGATTGCTTCGCTTCGCTCGCAATGACACGGGAAACTGCTCCTAATACGGTAGGGCGGCGCCCCTTCGCTGATTACGGCGCGGCGCGGATTTCGGCGATGTCCTGGGCAAAGATCATGTCCTCGCTACCAACGACCGACGGATCGACCGGCGAGGACAGGTAGCGGGCGAACACCCACACACCGTCGAGCGGGTTCGACACAACTTCGGCGACCGCACCGTCGACCAATACGATCTGCATGCCGGGGATCAACGCCCTTGTGTTGACGAGCTCGCTCATTCGGCGGCCCGCGCGATGCCGGCATTGCCCCGGCGCCAGGTCGCGAGCTCGCCCCAATTGTCGGCTTCCATAAACTCGGCCCAGCGGCGATAGAGGTTTCTGAGGTTGTGCTCGCTGGATTTGGCGTCGGTGATGTCCATCACCGTGCCGGGGATGCGCAACCCCTGCCATTCGAAATTCTCGACCTCGAACCCCTGCCCCTGCTCGTAGCTGTAGGGAAAACGCCGCGCGATCACCCCACGGCTCGCGGCATGGGCGTAGTTCCAGTTTTCCATGTCGTCCTGCTCGGTCAGCCCGGCAGGCCCGGAATAGCGGATGTAATAGTCGCGCAGGAAATCCTTGACCTCTTGCGGTGCGGCCTTGTCGACAAAATACCAGCGCCAGACTTCGGTCTGATGGGCGCCGCGCGGATGCCACACCGCGATCGTGCGCGGCTGGCGCGGATGCAGCGCGATGTTGGGAAAGACTTCGCCGGGGCTGCCGATGACCCGCCCCCACTCGCCCTTGCGGCGGCGGCGCTGTTCCTCGCAATGCGCGAAATACTCCGAGACGACCGGAGAGTGGCTGTAGGCGGGCGGGGTTGGCTGGCCCTGCGGCAATAGATAGACCCCGGTTTGATGCCCGCGATCATAAAACGACACCTGCAGCCGGCGCGCCATCTGCCGTTCCTGCATGTCGCGCCGGCCGCTGCCCGACGGCCCGATGCCGACGAGATCAACCGAGCGGTGGCTGATGTTGTGATAGCTGTCGCCGCTGAAATTCTCCGCCGGGAATTTCCAGTTGCACGGGATCAGCCATTTCTGAATGCCGCCGAGGACTTCGACACCGCTTGTCTCCCCGTCCCAGGTTTCCAATGTCAGGTCGAGATAGCGCGCGAAATCGCCGAGATATTCGGTGAAGGACGGGGCCGCCGGGTCCCAGGTCGCCCAGATCGCGCCCTTGTAGTTGCAAAGCTGCGCGACCTCGACCAGACCCCATTGCGACCGGTCGAGCGTCGAATGGTAGGCCTCGCGGAAATAGGGCACGCCGACCAATTTGCCGTCGGTCGAGTAGCTCCAGCCGTGATAGGGGCAGGTGAAGACCGGGGTGTTGCCCTCGTCGTAGCGGCACACCTTCATGCCGCGGTGCCGGCACGAATTCAGAAAGACGTGGATTTCGCCGGCGCGGTCGCGGCACAGGATGACCCCCTCCTCGCCCATGCCGGAGACAAAGAAGTCGCCCGGGTTCGGGATTTGGCTCTCATGGCCGACAAAGAGCCAGGCGCGGGCAAAGAGCCGCTCCTGCTCCTGCGTGTAGATCGCCTCGTTGACAAAGATCTCGCGGCTGATCCGCCCTTGGCTCAGATCGACCATGCCCGGCCGATACCCCGCTGCCGCCGCATTCATCGCCGCGCTCTCCTATTCTGCTCGCCCATGTTATGGCCGGTAACGCAGAGACGCCAGCGCCTGCACGCGGGTGGAGTGGAGCGGAGGCGCCGACAGCGCTATAATCCAATGAGGACTTTGCTCAACAGGGGATCGGATGCGAAGAACATTGGGACAGGCCGCGCCGGCCGTCGTCGCCTTCGCGGCATTGTTGGGCGGCCCGCACCCGCATTCGCGCAAAATCAAGGGCTGATCCCATGCGCGGACAATTCTGCCACGACGGATTGGGCGAAGTGGTGCAGCGAGATCTGTTCGATTTCGAGGCTTATAGATGCTCTCCCGGCTGAAAATGATAAAGAAATACGTATTGCTGATTTGGGAATGGACAACTCTCCAATTCGAACGCGTGAAGCGGGTGCGGAATGAGAGCCGGCGAGCGGTCTTCGTTGCTGCCGGTACTGCCATAGTGCTCCTGTTGTTGATCCTCAAGCAGTTCACCGCCGCAGTCGCGGCTGTCGCAGCCTGGATCGCCCTGATGCGACACTTCGCTCAAACTGAAGCAGATCGGCAAAGGCGAATCTCCGAGAGCTACAGCAGAGCCGTGGCACAGCTTGCGAGCGAAAAGATCGAGGAAAGGCTCGGCGGCATCTATACCTTGGAACGTATCTCGCGGGAGAGTCCGGACGACTATTGGATAATTATGGAAACGCTCGCTGCTTTTCTTCGAGAGCGAGCACGACGAGGAGACACGGTTGGAGCGGCATTATCTGGTGACGGAAGAACGCTGACTGCGGGCGAGATCGACTTTCTTTATAACAACAGCTATCAATTACAGGGGCGCAAGAAGAGGCTTCCAACCGATATTGCGGCCGTACTGGCTGTGATCGTTCGCCGGCTGGTACTCGAGCAAAACCAGGAGAAGAAAGAAAATAGGTTCTTTGACTTGAGCGGAACCGACCTTCGGGGCGCCAATCTCGTCGGTTTGCACCTTGAATACGGTGATCTTAGTGGCGCCAATTTGGCAGACACGGATCTCCAGGGTGCGCAACTAAGGGGCGCTCACCTGGAACATGCGGATTTAAGAGAAGCACACCTGCGGGCAGCATGTCTTGAAGGTGCTAGCCTCGCTGAGGCATGCCTCAAAGGCACCAGCCTACAGGGTGCAAATCTCTCTGGCAGCTTTCTTCGAGGGGCGGATCTCGAAGGCGCCCACCTCCGACGTGCGAACCTCGAATCAGCCAACGTTGAGGCTGCGCATTTCGAAGGCGCCTACCTCGTGAACGCGAATCTCAAAGGCATTAGCCTCAAGAAAGCGATTGGCGATGCTGCAACATGGCTTCCGGATAATGTGCCACGCCCAGAGCATTGGCCACCATTTCAGCCATGGCCGGCTCGCCAGTTACCGGGAGAAACGTGACGCGGGCTCTAGCGTGGCAATCGTAGGGCGGATCAGAAAAGCGCTATTAGCCATCGGCGACCGCTGCCGCTGTCGCCGGGGCTTTCCGCCTTACGCGTGCTTGCCCAATTCGACCAGCCCTGGGCGAATACACATTGTCTGTAATCACCGGAGCCTTCTCCCGTTGATTTCGCCTTCCGGCGAGGGTCGGGTCCCACGGCCCGAGTGGACCCCGGCTTGCGCCGGGGAGGTGGAAGGTGAATGAAGCGCGCATCGCTACACTAAGAGAAAACCTCAGGTTTAGGAGCACGCTTGGTCGAAAATAACCACGAGTCATCTAAAAGAAGAAAGTCAGGTTTTTGGTCAAGAGTACGTTCTGGTCGAGGATGATCTTGCGGTGGGCGATCTGCCAGCTCTCGCCAACGCGACGCAGACGGTCCTCGCGCTTGCCGACCAGGATGTCGGTCTCGGTCTCGACCCGGTTGCGGTAGACCAGAAAGCGGGATTTGACCGCGACCTCGGCGGCGTCGCCGACCGACGGCGTCGCTTCGCGCAACTGCACGTTCGAGACGATGTGGGTGATGCGCGAGACCGGCTCCTCGGCCCAATGGATGCCGGTCATGATCTGCCGGACGCGGCGGTCCAAAGTCTCGCGGCCCTCGTCGAACCAGTTGATGTCGTGGTCGGCGCGGGTGAACTCGCGCGCGTGCTCGCCGACTTTGACGTTGCGCCGCATCGGCATCCAGTAGCGGATGTCGTCGGCGATCAGCTTGAGCCAGTCTTCGTAGCGCCGTTCGTCGAGGAGCTCCGCTTCGTGATAGAGGAACTCCTCGATTTCCTGCTTCAGCAGCAGGCGGGTTATCCGATCATCCCGGTCCGTCATTGGTACCGATCGCATCGCTACGTCATTTTCCAATCCCCGTGCGCGGGCTTGACCCGCGTATCCACGCCTTGCGTGCCCGGTTTGAAGGCGTGGATGGCCGGGTCAAGCCCGGCCAAGGGATATTCTTTCGTTCGACAGCAGCAGCTAACTGCGATTACTGCGCGGCGGCGCGCTGGGCTTCGAGCTCGGCGTCCCAGGGGCCGGGGAAGCGGCCGTCGCCCATCAATTCGCGGGTGAAGACATGGTCTTCATGCGGCCACTCGGAGCGCGGCATCTCGTAATAGACTTCGACGCCATTGCCGTCGGGGTCGCGCAGATAGATCCCGAGCGAGATGCCGTGGTCGGCGACCCGGCCGATCGGGACGTTTATTTCCTTGAGGTGCTGATAAAACTCCTTCAGGTCGTCGAGGCTCTCGAGGCGCCAGGCCATGTGATTCAGGCCGACCTGGCCCTTCTCCTGCAACGGCGCGTTCGGCCCCAATTGCATAAGCGCCACCTCGTGCGACTGCTCGCGGTCGGCCGACATAAAGGCGGCCCAGCCCGGACGATATTCATAGGTGTGCAGGCCGAGCACGTCCTCGTACCATTTTTTCGAGCGGTCGGCGTCGCGGACAAAGACGTTGACGTGTCCGAGATACTTTGGCTTTATGGTCATCTTTTCCTCCTTCACAGATTGTCGTCGTCACGCCCGAGAAATTCGAGGACGCGATCCATGACCTCTTTTTTCGGGTAGATCGAGGCGAGCGCCCGCGCCCTGGTCAGCGGGTCGCTGGCAAAAAAGCGCTCGTACAATACCTGGCGGCTGCCGAAGGCGTTACCAGCTAGATCCCAGGCGAGCCGGAACAACTTCACCCGCTCTTTCGCTGGTGTGGCGTCGGTCGCCAGGTATTGCTCGATATCGGCCTGTAAGGGGCCTTTGAAATCCGCCTCGCTCGGGGTCAGCATAAAGCTCGACGACCCCAATAATTGCAGGATCTCGATCATCCGCGGATAGGCGTTCATGAACAGGTTGCGCGGGCTTTCCGCCATCAGCGGGTCGGGGCACATGACGCCCCACTCGTCGAGCTTGGCGTCGGCCTCGGCGGCGCGGATGCAGGCCCGCGTCAATTGCGTCGTCAGCATCAACTCACCGATCCGCTCCTCGACATTGGGGAGATGGCCGTTTCCGAGGGTCTGGGTCATCAGCAAGGCGGTGCCCAGCACAAACTCGCACTTGGCGAGGTTCTTCGCCGCGCCTTGATGCGCCGAGTGGACCGAGGAATGTGTCGCGTGCGCGGTGGCGTTGAGCCGATCGACGTCGCCCAACAGAAACACCCGTTCCCACGGCACCAGCACGTCGTCGAAAAAGACGATGCAATCCATCTCCTCGAACCGCGTTCCGAGCGGGTGGTCGAAATGCGACCGGCCCAGATCGAAACTCTCGCGGCACAGGAATTTGAGGCCCGGCGCGCCGCACGGGATCGCGAAGCTGACCGCGAATGGGCTGTGGGTTTCGGCATGCCGCGCCATGCGCGGCGAGTAGACGCCGATCTCGTCTGCGAGCGGCCCCAATGTCGCGAGGATCCGCGCGCCGCGCACGACAATGCCGGTATCGGTCTCGCGGATCACCTCCAGTGCTGTCCCCTCCTGCAGATTGAAGATGCCGGAGACAGTGCGGCTGCGCTGCAGGTTGATCAGCGAATGGGTCAAGGTCAGGTCGTTTTCGCGGATGTATTCATAATAGCGCCGCATGTTGTCGGCAAATTCCGGGCGTCCGTGCTCCCCTCCCGCGAAATAATCGGCGGCGCCGGCCCACGCGGCGTAGGTCACG
>DATMKU010000010.1:0-3701 GCA_035570935.1 Allostellaceae bacterium | reverse complement strand
ATTCCTCGACATTCAGCAATTTGTAGGCCGGCTCCATGCGTTTAACTTAGCGCTTCCGACGGCGGCTTTCCGCCCGGTCACTCGGCATCCGCCTCGGCCAGCACTTCAGCGAAGAGGGCGCGGTCGATGTTGCCGCCGGTCTGGATCACCGCGACGCGCTTGCCGGCGAGCCGGTCGCGTTCCTGCATCAAGGCTGCGAGGGCGGCGGCGCCGGCGCCTTCGGCAAGGTTGTGCGTGTCGGTGAAGAGGATGCGCATGGCGCAGCGGATCTCGGCCTCGGACACGCTCACAATCCGCGCGGCATTGCGGCGGATGGCGTCGAGCGCCGCCGGATCGGGCACCCGCACCGCGAGCCCGTCGGCGATCGTGTCGGCCGAATTGGTGGCGACCGGCCGGCCCGCGGCAAAGGACAGCGCATAGCTCGGCGCCGCCGCGGCGACGACGCCGACGATCTCGGCCCTGAGGCCCAATGCCTCGCGCGCGGCGATGACCCCGGAAATGCCGCTGCCCTGCCCGATCGGCACATAGACCGTGTCGAGGCCGGGTACCGCGCGAAAGAGTTCGAGCCCATAGCTCGCGACCCCGCGCACCAGCAGCGGCTCGTAGGTGCGCACGAGGTGCAACCTTTCGCGCTCGGCCAATCCGACCGCATATTCATAGGCCGCCTGGAAATCGTGGCCCTCCTCAACCAGCCGCGCGCCAAACGCCGCCATCGCCCGGTTCTTCTCGACACTGTTGCCGTGCGGCACGACGATCGTCGCGGTGAGGCCGAGCCGGGTCGCGGCATAGGCGATGCTCTGCCCGTGATTGCCGCGGGTCGCGGTCACCACACCCGAAATCCGCGGCTCGCGCCGCGTCAGATCGTCGAGATAGACGAGCCCGCCGCGCAATTTAAAGGCGCCGATCGGCGTGTGATTTTCGTGCTTGACCCACACTTCGGCGCCAACCCGCCGCGACAACAGCGGCCAACAATATTGCGGTGTCGGCGGCATCACGCGATGCACCAACTCCGCCGCCGCATCGAGGGCCGCGAGATCATCCATAACCGCCCATTCGCCCCGGTTTCGCTCGCCGCGTCAAGCCACCCTCCAGGGCGAAGCCGGCGAGCAGAGCAGGGCGGCAACCTTGGCATTATTTATCGCCGGACCGCCCACGTCGACACACGCCTCGCGCAGAGTTTAAGATATGTGAAACAGCGATTTTGGCCTGAAATTCGGTCGAAGCCTGACCGGGCACGGCTGGGGTCTCAAGATCGCCGGCCGGGATGAAATTGCTCGCGGCGTGCGGGTTGGCAGCGGCTTGTTCGGGGGCGGCAATAAAGGGCACAATTGCCGGACTGCTGTGTCGCAACCAATCGGGGGATAAAACCGATGGCCGAAAGCGAGCTTTATAGCAAAGGGGCGGCGATCCGGCGCCGGCTGATGGGTGATGGCGCGGTCGAACGCTCGGCGCGCGAGACCTATAGCGACCCGGTCATGAAGAAATTCATCGACCTCGCGACCGAAACCGTGTTCGGCGCGCTGTGGACGCGGCCCGGTCTCGATCTTAAGACGCGCGCGTTGATCTGCGTGATCTCCGACACGGCGACCGGACGCGAGCCCGAACTGGCGTTGCATCTGCGCATGGCGCTGCGCCAGGGCTGGACCGAGGAGGAATTGACCGAGGCATTGCTGCACCTCTCGGGCTATGTCGGGGTGCCGATCATCCGCGAAGCGATGATGGCGGCGAGCAAGGTCTTCGCCGAGCATCGCGCCGAGAAGACGGCGGAGAAGGCCGCCGATTGACCAAACACATTCTGGTGATCCCGTCCTGGTATTCGAATGGGCGGGGGTCGGGCGGCGGCTACTTTCGCGATCAGGCGCTGGCGCTCGAGGCGGCGGGATTCCGGGTGGCGATGCTCGCGCCCGACATTCACACCTGGCGCGACTTGCGAACCGGCCGGGTCGGGCGCCAACGGTGCGACGCGGTCAGCGTCGAACACGATGGCGTGCCGATCTATCGGCGCAACGACTTTACCGCTATGCCGCGCCTCCCCTACCGCAATCCGTTGGCCTGGACCCGCTGCGGGATGAAACTGGCGCGCCGCTATTTCGACGAAAATGGGCGGCCGGACCTGGTGCACGCACATAGCTGCTTGAATGCCGGCGTGTTGGCGCTGGCGATCCGCCGGCGCTACGGCATTCGGTTTGTCGTCACCGAGCACAGCACGGGCTTTGCTCAAGGCCGGCTGCGCTGGTGGGAGCGCGACCTGGTTCGACGCGTCATAAAGCAGGCGGACCGCTGCGTTGCCGTCAGCCCGCATCTCGCCGGTCTACTCCATAACCAATATCCGGCGTCGTCGTGGCAATATTTGCCGAATATCCTCGGCGAGGCATTTCTGGGGGCGAAAGTCGCGGCACCGCGGCCGGAGGCGAACCGTCCGTTTGTTTTCCTGTGCGTCGCCCGACTCTCGCCGCAGAAAGGGATCGATCTGTTGCTGGAAGCCTTCGCCGAGGCGTTTTGCGGCGCTCAGAACGCGCGCTTGCGGCTGGTCGGCGACGGACCCTTGCTGGCGAGCCTCGAACATCTGGGCGCCCGGCTCGGGATCGCGCCGCAAATCGACTTCGTCGGCGACTTGTCGGCCGACGGAGTGCGCGCGGAAATGGAAGGGGCGGATGCCTTTGCGCTCGCCAGCAGGTTCGAGACCTTTGGCGTCGTCGTCATCGAGGCGTTGGCTTGCGGGCTGCCGGTCGTCAGCACCGCCAGCGGCGGGCCGGACCACCTGATCGATGCGAGCAACGGCCTGCTGGTTCCCCGCGCAGATGGGGGCGCATTGCGGGACGCCCTGCTGCAGATGCGGCGCGAGGCTCCGCATTACGACCGGGCAGCGATTCGCGCCGCCGTCGTCCATCAATACGGCCCCGACGCCTTCGCCCGCCAGTTCGCGGCGATCATCTCCTGACCGGCCTCGAAAGCACCCTTGAACAAGCCAGAACCGCGCGATGTTGATCCTCAGTCTGCACAGCGGCCCGCACGATTCGTCGGCCGCGTTGTTCGACGACTACCGGCTGCTGGCGGCGGTCGCCGAGGAGCGGCTGAACCGCGTCAAATGTTCCGGCGGATTTCCCGAACAGTCGATCGCCGAGGTGCTTCGCATCGCCGGCGTGGAACGGCGTCAGGTCGACGTGCTGGTATCGACGCGCGGTTTGTTCCAGCGGCATTATTTCAATCACCGGCGACCCCACGAGCGCCTGCGCGAAGAGGTGCGGCGGCTCACCGGCCGCTCCAAGCAGCACGAAATCAGCCTTGTGTTGCGCAAGAACCCGGGAAATCGGGCCGCGGACATTTTCAACTCCTCGGCGCTGTTGGCCGATCTCGGGCTGCGCCGCGATGCGCGGGTGTTTTTCTCGAACCATCATTTCAGCCACGCCCTGCCGAGCCTGTTTTTTACCGACTGGGACGAGGCGCTGCTTTACACCGCCGACGGCAATGGCGACCAAGTCTATTACAGCCATTATCTGCTGCAGGAAGGCCGGCTCTTCAATCTCTACGGCGACGATCGCTGGCTCGTCGAGGCCGATGATGCGGGCAGCCTCGGCCTGGCCTATGGCTGCTTTACCGAAGCCCTAGGCTGGAAGATCAATCGCCACGAAGGCAAATTGACCGGGCTTGCCGCCTATGGCGAGCCCACGCTGCTGCCCCAAATGCTGCGCCACTACAAC
>DATMKU010000009.1:0-3551 GCA_035570935.1 Allostellaceae bacterium | reverse complement strand
CAGTGCCGCGAGCAGGGTCGCGACCAGATAAACCTCGTGCAGCGAGGCGGCGACGGCCGCGGTCAGCCGGGCGATTTCAGCGGCGCCAAGCCCCTGGCGCAGCGCCGGCTCGAGCAGCCGGTTGACCGCGTCGGCGGCTTCCGGCACGCGATGAAAGACGCCGAAATTGAGGATTGCCCCGCCCAGAGCGGCACCGAACGCTTGCCCGATGACGCGCATGAACATGTTGGCGCCGGTGGCGACGCCGCGCTCGCTCCATCCCACACTCGCCTGGATCGACACCAGAAAAGCGGTGTTGCAGGCACCCATGCCAACCCCCATGACGAGCGACCCGGCGGCCGGCCAGGCGACGCCGCTCGCAGGCTGCAACTGCGTCAGCATCGCCGCGCCGATCACCAGAGCGACGCCGCCGAGTGCCGCGGCGAGGCGATAGGAGGTCCGGATCATCAACCGGCCGGCGGCGAACGAGGCGAACATCCAGCTGACCGACATGCAGCCGAGTACCAGCCCGGCGGTGCCCGGGCTGCGGCCCATCACCCCCTGCACATAGGTCGGCAGAAAGGCGCTGACCGCCATCATCGTCGACCCAGTGCCGAAGATGCCGAAATTGGCGAGGGCGATGACCCGATTGCGCCACAGGCGGAACGGCACCATCGGCTGCGGTGCGCGCGCCTCATGCACGCCGAGGGCGATCAGCACGGCGATACCGAAACCGACAAGCGCGGCAAGGCTGCCGCCGTCGAGACTGCGCGCCTGCACCAGCGCCAGCATCGGCGCGCCGACGCCGACGATCAGCAGGACGGCGCCGAGATAATCGATCCGCTGCCGGCGGCGCTCGACCCGCTCGGGCAGGTAGACGGCGAACATCGCGATGCTGACGGCGCCGATCGGCAGGTTCACCCAAAACACCAGGGCCCAATGCAAATGCTCGACGATGAAGGCGCCGAGTGCGGGGCCGATGATCGCCGAGACGCCGAACACGCTCGACAGATAGCCCTGCACCCCGGCGCGCTCGGCCGGGGTGTAGATGTCGCCGACCACGGTGCTGGCGATCGGCTGGATGGCGCCAGCGCCGATCCCCTGCACCGCGCGAAACACGACGAGGACAACCATCGTCCGGGCAAAGCCGCACAAGGTGGTGCCGACCAGAAAAATCCCGGTGCCGACAAAGAATATTCGCTTGCGGCCGTAGATGTCGGCGAGCCGGCCATAGATCGGCACGGTCACCGCCATCGTCAGCAAATAGGCCGCGAACACCCAGCTGAACAGCCGGAAACCGCCGAGATCGCCGACGATCGTCGGCATCGCGGTGGCGATGATGCTGCTTTCGACCGCAGCCATGAAGGTCGCGATCAGTGCTGCCGTCAGCACCATGCCGCGGCGCGGGATCGCCACCGCGGGTCGCTGCGGTTGAGCCAGGGCTTGATCCAGACGGTGCCTCCGCTTTGGGCAAAGGCCCAGTTTTATTGCAGGCTCATGCCGCGCGACAATGACGAACCGTTGCGTGCGCCGGGAGGCTGGGCTGCGCGGCGGATGCCCGGCCGCGATTGCCGGCGGCTGCCGCTGGCGGCGCGCGACGAGTGCGTTCGGGTCGAACGGGTCCAGCGCCGGCGCCCTGTTAACGCGAGGCCGACTCTCGCCGGTTTGCGTAGGGGAGAGTCTTTCCCGTTTTTTGCGAAAATTATTTTCAAAACACGCATGTCGTGCTATGTATCGTTAAGGTAAAGCGCCGATCACCCACTCTCTTGGCGGGTCACCCAGGACCGCCCAAGCCGAGAAAGGAAACAGCATGACTGACCGTGCGGTAAGCTTTCTGCAGATTGTTCTCTTTTCGTTCGGGATGCTGGCGATCGCGGCGCCGTCTGCCCGCGCCGCGACCAACTCGAATTCGCTCGGCGCGCCCGCCTGCCCCGCCGCCTCCTGGATCGACGTGCGCTGCTACGGCGCCACCGGCAACGGCACGACCGACGACAGCGCCGCGATCAATCGCGCGCTTGCCGCGGCGCTCGCGACCGACCAGCCACTGTTTTTGCCTCACGGCACCTTCCGGATCGGCCGCCCCTTGGTGATCGACTATCGGACCCGGTCGGACACCGGGTTCCGCCTGATCTCGATGGGAGCGATCATCAATGGCAAGTCGATTTCCGCGGCACCGGTGCTCGATATTGTGTGCTCCGGCGGAAATCCTCGCTCGCCCAAGGGGTGCTTCTACTTCAACGAGCAGGGCACGCTATTTGTCAACGCCAATAGCGATGGTTACGCGGTGGTGATCGGCGAGCCCGATTTCTCCGACGCGCATAATTCGATCAAGATCGACCATCTGATCATCAACAACGCCAATGCCGGGCGGCGGGCGGGTGGCTTGCAGCTCAATTACGTGCTGAGTTCGCAGATCTTCGCTGTCGCCGATAGCGCCGGCGGGGCCGCCGGGATCGCCCTCGAGCAGACGCAGATCTCGCAGATCGCCGGGGCGGGCTCGGCGAGCGGCAAAGGCGGGGCCGGGCTGCTGATCGAAAACGGCTACAGCTTTGCCAACACGATCGCTGCGATGGACCTCGAAGTGGCGCCCACCTGTCTCGTCATCGCCTCGCGCAACGCCGCCCACAACACGTTTATCTCGCCCTATATGGCCTGCCCGACCGCGGTCGACGCGAGCTCGGGCAATACCACCCAGCTGGTCAACCCGCTGTTCGGCGGCGATGTCAAAAAAGAATTCGCCGCCGCGGTCGGGGTGACGACGACGCCGTGAGCGCCGGCCGACGCGGAGGCGCCCGCGCGCCAGTCGGGTCATGGCCTTTGACAGCCGCGCCGCGATCGCCCAAATTTGCGGCGCCAGACGGCTGGACGGCCGCTCTGCGCTACGCCGCGCGGAGAGGAAAGTCCGGGCTCCACGGAGGTACGGTGCCGGGTAACCCCCGGCGGGGGCGACCCCAGGGATAGTGCCACAGAAAGCACACCGCCGAGCCCGTTCGGGCCAACCGGGCGGGCGGCAAGGGTGAAACGGTGCGGTAAGAGCGCACCGCGCCGCCGGCAACGGCGGCGGCATGGAAAACCCCACCGGGAGCAAGACCAAATAGGAGCGGCGGGCGCCGTCCTCCCGGAGCAATCCGGGTCCGGCGGCGGCGGGCGGGCCTTCGCGCCGCCGCTCGGGTCGGTCGCACGAGACGCCCGGCGACGGGCGTCCCAGAGGAATGGCCGTCACCGCTTCCGCGGGTGGCCGCTCGGCTGCTCGCAGAGGCGGTACAGAACCCGGCTTACACGCCGTCTGGCGTTATCTCGGTCGCCGCAGACGCCGGGCGCGCCGACCCGCGCTTGCGGAGCCAGGGAGGCGCGGACGGCGCCGCGAGCGCGCGACCCAAGCCAAACTGTGGATAATTTTGCGGATGAAACCGGGTTAACCGCAGTTTTCGGGGGAGGAACCTGTGAATTGCGATTCGCGTGATTGCGTCCGGCGGCGGAGCCGATAGGCTCGGCTCGTGTGGTCGAAGGCTGGTCTGCGCGACCGCGGCAGGTGACCGGCATAGGCTCCGCGGGCAGGTTGCCGGCTCGCC
>DATMKU010000008.1:0-2337 GCA_035570935.1 Allostellaceae bacterium | reverse complement strand
AATTCGGATAAATGTTAACCAAATCTAAGCAATATTTACGAAGTGTTGCCAAATTGTCCGGAACAGCGTTCGGCGCAACTCGTTAGCGTACGGCATCTCGAAGGCGCACCCCAAGGAGAGAGTATGAGTATCGATCTGCATGTTGGTCCGCTCATCGAGCGAAGCGGGAGCTTCGGTTACGACACCTTCTCGCGGGTTGAGGGGCTTCGCAGCTCGTTTCGCTATCGGCGCGTCGAACAGGCACGGCACGACCGGCGGGCGATGATCGCCGAGGCGCGGCGCGCTCAGCATACCCGTGTTCATGTCTGCGAGACGCTGGTCGAATTTGAGCGCGCGGTGGCAGCCGAGCGCAATGCCGACGGCGATTTGGGCGGCACGCAATCGCGCGAATCTTGATCCGAAACAGCCCGCTAGAGCCGCGGGTGACCGGCGCCCATCAGCCGGTCCATCACGGTCAACAGCAGCGCCGATACGACAAAGGTCAAGTGAATCACGGTCATCCACAACAGCTTGTCGTTCGGTATCACGGTAATATCCATATATCCTTTCAATAGCTGGATGGCAGAGATCGCGACGATGTATGCCGCCACTTTCAGCTTCAAGGTTCCGGAATCGAGCTTGCCAAGCCAGGAAATCGCCTTTTCCGCCTCGCTGACATCGAGCCGCGACACGAAGTTCTCGTAACCGCTCAACATGACCATGACGATGAGCCCGGCGACCAGCGCGACATCGATCAGGCTGAGGGCGCCCAGCAATACGTCGGTTTCGCCGCTCGTCGGCAAATGCCAGATCATCTCGCCGAGCTCGCGAAAAAACCGGATCGCGAAGATCGCCAAGAGGACGGCGAGGCCGAGATAGATCGGTGCTAGCAGCCAGCGGCTGGCAAACAGCGCCCGTTCGATCAGGCGATCGATTCTCATGCCGCCTTTTACCGGAAACAAATCGGCGCAATCTAGCGCCGCGAGGACGCGGTCTGCGCTGCGCGGATCGCTGCCGTCGATGTCGGCGGATGGGCCGACCCGACCGCACTGCCGACCCAATCGAACCCTCCCCGCCGCAACAATTCCGCCAGATCAGTCTTCAGTCTGCCGACCAGCGCGGGGCCTTCGAAAATCAGCGCTGTGTAAAGCTGGACCAAACTTGCGCCGACGCGAATCTTGGCAAGGGCATCGGCCGCGCCGGCGACGCCGCCGACCCCGACCAGCGGCAACCTGCCTTGCGTCAGCCGGTACATGTCCGAGAGCAAGGCGGTCGACGCGGCAAACAGCGGGCGTCCGCTCAGACCGCCGGTTTCGTCGGCATGGCGGCTCCGCAAACCCCCTGGGCGTGCGATCGTCGTATTCGAGATGATCAACCCGTCGATCCCGGTGTCGAGGGCCACCAGGGCGACGTCGCGGCGTTCGTCCGTCGTCAGGTCGGGTGCGATCTTCAGCAACAGCGGTACGCGGCGAGATAACCCGCTGCGCGTATCGATCAACCGGCGCAGCAGCGAATCGAGCGCACCCCGCGCCTGCAGGTCGCGCAATCCCGGTGTATTCGGCGAGGAGATGTTGACGACCAGATAGTCGGCGAGGCCCGCGGTGCGGCGGATGCCCTCTTCATAATCGGCAACGGCGTCCCCACTGTCGCGGTTCTTGCCGAGATTGACGCCGACAATCCCGCGGCGCTTGTGCCGCGACAGCCGGGCGACGAGAGCGTCGAGACCGCCGCTGTTGAAGCCCATGCGGTTGATCGCGCCGCCGTCCTCCTCAAGCCGAAATAACCGCGGCTTTGGATTGCCCGGTTGCGGGCGCGGCGTAACCGTGCCGGCTTCGACAAAACCGAAGCCCAGAGCGAGCATCGCGCCACAGGCGCGGCCGTCCTTGTCGTAGCCGGCGGCGAGCCCGACGGGGTTCGCGAAATCGAGCCCCCAAATGCGCTGTCGCAAGATCGGCGGGTCGGGCTCCGACGCTGCTCGATCGGCCAAGAATCGGCCGGCCCCGAACTGCATCGCCCGGACGCTCAATCGGTGAGCCGCTTCGGCGGGCAGGCGGCGTAGCATCGGCCGAAGCAACGGATATAGGTCGGTCATCGGTGCAGCAGCATACCAGCGGGTCTGCGGCGTGCCACCTGTGCTAGACGGTGCGGATCATGTCGGGAGGGTGACCGCAGCATCGAGGGTTCCGGGCGGGTGTTGGTGCCGCAGGCGCCGGTGCTGGTCGCGGGGTTTCGCGAAGTCGTCTGGCTGAGCCCGGAAGGCGAGATCGAAGCGCTGTCGCCGGCCGAAGCCGCCCGCCGGGTTCAGATCGACCCGCCGATGTTGTGTCATGCGGTCGCGACCGCGCGGCGGCTCGATGC
>DATMKU010000007.1:0-3429 GCA_035570935.1 Allostellaceae bacterium | reverse complement strand
GCCACGACATCGACCTCGAGCCCGCGCGCCCGCAACGAGGCGGCGACCTCGAGGCCGATAAAGCTGGCGCCGGCGACGACCGCGCGCCGTGCGGCTTGCGCTCGCGCGATCAGCGCCCGGCAGTCCGCGAGGGTTCGCAATGTGCGGACATGCGGCAGGTCGGCGCCGGGCGTCTTCAGCGGCACCGGTTCGGCCCCGGTGGCGAGCAGCAGCGCACCCCATGAATGGCGGGCGCCGTTCGCGAGGCGAATTTCACGCGCCTTCGGATCGATCGCGGCGACGCGGGCATCGAGTTCGAGGGCGAGGCCGTGTTCGGCGAAAAACTCGGGCGGGCGCAGCGCCAGCCAATCCTCGGGCGCGGTCCCGGCGAGGTAATCCTTTGACAGATTGGGCCGGTCGTAGGGGCGCTCGTCGTCGGCGCTGAACATCGAGATGGGCCCGCCATACCCTTCGCGCCGCAGCATTTCCGCCGCCGCCTGCGCCGCAGCGCCGCCGCCGACGATCGCCACCGACTGCGGCTCCGACGCGGACGGCCTGCGCGCCGGACGGGCCGCAGGTTCGACTTTCCGGCGCACGAAAACCGCGTCACCCTGCCGCTCGACATGCCAGCAGGCGACCGGGTCGAGCGCCGGCGCGCGCAGCGCTTCGCCGGTGCGCAAACTGAAGCAGGCGTGGTGCCACGGGCAGCGGACGGTGTCGCCGACGACCAACCCTTCGGCCAGCGGACCGTGGTAATGGGTGCATTCGGCGCCGATCGCGAAAAACTCGTCGCCGCGGCGCGCCAGCAGCACCGGCTCGTCCCCGACATGCCCGACAAGCATGGCGCCGTCGGCGATGCCGGCGCGCGGCACGCCCGCGGAAAAGTCGGGGCCGTTCGATTGCTTCTCGTCGCTCATCGCCACCCTCCCGCCTGATTCCGCCGGGCGCGCCGCCCGCCGTTACTCGTTTCCGCAATCGCGGTCGAGCAGCACAACCCCCGCCGCGCCGATCGATCTCAGCGCCTGGTCTTGGCGATGCGTCATTGGACCCATCTCCTCGATCCCACCCAGCCCCGACGGCAGCGCGGAGACCGCCGTCTCAAAGGGCAACGCCCGCGGGCGGGAGGTCGGTTCCCCCGGCGATCGAAACTCAGCCGCGATCAGCGCGGCACGACACGGCGATAGAGGTGCCAGGTGGCGTGGCCGAGCACCGGCATGACGACGGCGAGCCCGAGAAAAAACGGGATCGACCCGATCACCAACCCAGCGGCGACGATCAGCCCCCACAATGCCATCGGCCCGGGATTGGCCAGCAATGCCCGCACCGATGTCGCCACCGCGGTGTCGAGCCCGCCGCCGCGGTCGAGCAGCAATGGAAACGACACCGCACCGATCGCCAAAACGACGAGGGCGAACACAAAGCCGACGCCGATCCCCGCCGCGATCATGGTCCAGCCGGCATGCGTCGTCAGCACGTCGCGGAGGAACGAGCCGACCGAAGCCGGCGGCTCGGGTCCGAGCGTCAGCATGTAGATCGCTTCGGCAGCGGCGAGCCACAGCACAAAGATCGCCATCAGCACCACGCCCAACAGCACGATTGCCGCGATCGACGGCGAGCGGATCACGCCAAAGGCGTCGGCCCAGCGGATCCCGGCGCCCTGCTCGCGGCGGCGGCTCATCTCGTAAAGGCCGAGTGCGGCGAACGGGCCGACCAACGCGAAACCGGAGGCCAACGGAAACAACAGCGGCAACATCTGATAGCCCGCCGCCAAGCGCACCAGAAGGAGCCCGAGGACCGGGTAGATCAGGCATAGAACGGCGACATCGGTGCGGCTTGCGGCGAAATCGTCAAAGCCGGCGGCCAGCACCTCTTTGAGATCGGCGGTGCGCAGCCGAGCCACGCTCGGCGCCGGCGAATGCCAATCCGCCTGGGCGCGGCGGACCTTGCGCCCGGCTTCTTCGAGAGCCTCGGCCGCGTGCTTGACCTGGTCGACGCTCCATTCGACGGGATTGCGGATGGTTAACATCTTGGGTTCCTCCCGAACCATGGGTTCGAGGGTCCCGAGCCGCTCGTGACGGCATACCCATCCGCTCGCCGGTCACGAGCAAACGCGCGACCCGCTACAGCGCAAATGTGTGCATCGCTCTCCTGCGGCGCTATGCCGCGCTCACTTTTTTTTAGGTCTTCTTTGCCAGAAAATCAGCGCGACCAGTCGAATTCGGCATCGGCGGCGGCCAACAAATCGGGTCCGCAACGCTCGGCGACGCGCGCATGCTGGACCGCTGAGGGCTCGACCCGATAGCGGCGGCGAAGATCGGCAGCTGCGGCCGGATCGGCTTGCGCCAAACGCCGCGCGATCAGTTCGCCGACCTTGCGCGAGAACGGGCCGGTCTGCTGTTCGATATAGACGACGCGCAGAGCGCCGGGGCGGGCGGGTTCTCCGGCCAGCCGATCGCCGAGCCAGCGATCGATCGTCTCCAGCCCGCGCATCGGGTCGCCGCTCGCGGGGTCGCGGCCGTAAAGCCCGTCGAAGACATAAAACTCGTCGGGCGGACGCTGCGCGCCCGCGATCGCGTCGACCGCGGGCATGCCGCCGCCGGAATGCCCGGTCAGGATAAAACGATCGACGCCGAGCGGCTCGGAAGCCCGTGAAGGCAGTGCTGCGGCGAAGCGTTCGAGCCCGTAATCGACCAGCCGGTCGATGCCGCCCGCGAGCAGCGCCGAAAAATCATACCAGCTGTAGCGCAGCCAGTTGCCGCGCGGCAGCAGCGCCAAAGTCGGCCGGGTCCGGCGCGACAGGTCGAGCCCGCTGCGCGGCACCTTCTCCGACAATGGCATTGAGCCGCCGCTGCGCGAAAATCCGTGCAGGTGGACGACGATATCAACCAAAGACGCTCGCGGCGGGATCGCGTTCCAGCGCAAAAACAGATCGGGCTGGGTTCCGGCATGCGCCTGCAGCACCGGGCTGTCCGAAAGATAGCCCTCTCCGGGGACCACGGTTTGGGCCGACAGCGCGATCGTCAAATCAGGCATCTGGCTCAGTGCTCCGAAGTTCTGTCGGGGCGAACCTCAGTTAAGCCGATCGCGGCCGAAAGCACCCGCATCCGAGCATGCCTGGCGTCAGGGCGCCGCGTTCGGGCGGGATGTGACCTACTTCACACTTCCATCCTCCCCTCCTGGTCCATTTTGGCTCCGCCGCCGATCGCGGTTCGTCAAGGAGCGAGCGACATGACCCTCGGGACGGATCGGGAGACCGCCGGTTTGGCAGACCCAGGCCCGTGGCCCTACCGTGTCATCCAGATCCATCCCTCGCTGCGCTGCAATTTGAGCTGCCGCCATTGCTATTCCTCCTCCGGTCCGTCGCGGACGGAAACGCTGCCGCGGGAGTTGGTCGAGACCCTGGTCGTCGACGCCGCCGCGCAGGGCTATGACGCGATCAGCGTCTCGGGC
>DATMKU010000006.1:0-3565 GCA_035570935.1 Allostellaceae bacterium | reverse complement strand
GCCGATCCGGACCTCTCGCGATCCGCCAGCCGGCAATATCCCAAATGACAAAAGTCGATTCGACAATTAACTGGCTTCCGTCGTCGCGGCGCTGCGGACGCTGCGCCGCTTGGGTCTGGTCAATGCGCCGCTCGCTGATCGCCGAACTCAGCGATCTCTAGCGCTTTTCCGCCGCTGTCCAGTCGGGGCGGGCCGACCGACGACTCAAATCAAATCAGCGGCTAGACGGACATATCCGAATGGCCGCTCCCGGCCGACCCAATCACCCGCTGGCGCAGGCCCGAAGGACCGAGGGTGTGTGGGGAACCTCGCGGTTCCATCGTGGCCCCGCGAACGGCCGGAATCGGCGCATTGCCGCCGCCAGCCGCCGGGCTGAAACCCTCCTGGAGCGTCCGGTCTTTGCGGTAGATCGGCCGTTGTCAAACGCCCGGTGGATTCGCGGTTCGCGGCCGGGATGTATCGATAGAGCGTCGCCGGAGACACGCCGCGGCGGTGCGCGATCTGGGTGACGCCGCTGTCGGGGTTCGCCAGTATCGCCTTTGGTCGTGGGCAAGTCCCGCGATCCTACTTGAAAACCTCATCCAGCCAGTCGAATTCGATCTGGTGTTTGAGGCTCGGGTTGTTGAGTGCGCAGTGAATCTCGCTGCCATCCACAATGCGAAGCAGACGTTCTGTCTTCGCGCAGGTCAGCTTCTCGAAAAACTTGTGGCCCGCAGCCGCCACCAGCGGTCCTTCGCCTTCGCAGGATATGTACAGGAGCGGGCACGTGATCTTGTTTTCGAGCCCGGCAAGACTGTAGCCACCGAGGCTGTCGCAAAAGGCGGCGAGAGACTGTCCGGACAAACCCATTCGGTCCTTGAAGGCCGTCACAAACAATTCGTTGAGCGGATCGGATAGGTTGATCTTGCTCTCCAGGTCTTTGTCATATGGCTCATTCGGATCGAGCCCTATCATGGCCATGAGGACGGGCTTGCACTCAGGTATCAGCGAATTGGCGATCACGGCGGTAATGCGTTTCTCGTATGCGGCAGCGCGCGGGGCGAAGTATCCGCCAAAACTGTGCCCCGAAAGCGCTAGCCTCTTAGGGTCGACGTCATCGCGAGACAGAACGTAATCGACGGCGTATCGCGTCGGGACTTCCCAATCCGGGCGGTAAGTCAGGCTCGTATCCAAGGCGTAGGCGCCGACTTGACCGGGACCGTCCCACAAAAAGGCGTTGTAGCCACGGCGGACCGCCGCCGCTCCACCACCCCAGTAATACAATTCCTCGCTGGTGGTGTCGCCGCCGCCAATAATCATCACTGTCGGACGCGGGCCGTTCGCATCGGCGCACATGAAGTACCCGGGTAATGTCTTGCCGTTCTCGTAGGGAATGCTGACCGATTCGACCGGCGGATCGAACAACCTAGCCGCTTCGATGAAGCATGCACGATGGCGCTTCAACATCTCGAGCTGTCGCGGATCTTTGCCATCAGTGTAGAATTGGCCTGTTTTCCAGTAGGTGGAGGCGCGGAGAAACGCTTCGCGTGCGCTGACAAAATGCCCACCGCTCAGGCAGTCGCGGGCTATACGCTCGACCCTCTCTGCCGTCCCGCGCCAAGCGACAATCCAGCCTTCGATATCTCCGTCCGCGACGCAGCGCGCCGTCGAATAGACCTCACCGATTGCGCCGCCGTCTCCATAAGCGCCTGTGCACATGGCTCTGACGACTTGGTAGTCGAAATTCGACTTGAAGATTCCCGGCATCCCCGGCGTATTGCTAAAGATCGCTTTCGCTGTTGCCGCCGGTTTTGCCGAGGCTGTCGTAGGGGCTGCTAGAATTGTGTCCATTTCGGTCATCCCTTCGTGCGGCTCGTTGCTGCCGCAGGATTTGGCAGTTGCGCAAACCCTATGGGGGGAATGGTGCTAGCGACAGGCTCGGAAATTACCTAAATCCCCATAGTCGCCGCCGAAAAGTCCGCGCAGTCAAAGGGCAACGCGACGGCTGGTGGCGGTGTGCATTAATCAAGACTTTCGGGAACGTTACTGCGCGCTGTCCTGTCAATGGGTTAGGGATTGCGTAAGATATGGTCGAAAGTCGCTGCGGGTCATGGGGTCATAGGGCTCAGGGCTGTGGGTTCGGTCGGCTCCCGTTGTGCATCGCCGCGAACCTCAACTGACGAGACGTGGACTCGCGCGAGACGGCCGTACGTGCTCGCCGAGTGTGCCGCGCACCAGCGCCAGAGCCGCCACCGCCCCGACCAGCGCCAGCGCACCGGCGACGACGAAGGCGGCGTTGAAACTGCCAGTTGTGGCAACGACATAGCCGGTCACGATCGGCGCCAGTAGGCCGAAGGTATTGCCGCCCAGGACAAGAAAGGCCGTAGCCCGCCCTGCATCGCCGGGCGAGCGCAGCAAATCGGCGACCAGGGCGCCGTTGGCGGCCGGCCCGACATGGGCGGCGGATACCGCGATCGTGATCAGAGTGATGACTGCGGCGAGCGACTGGACAAAAGGGATCGCTAGCCCCGCAGCCATAAATAGCAGGCTGAGCACCACCAGGTAGCGGCGGCTGCCGCCGCGCACCGCTTCGGCGGTGAGCACCCTGTCGCCGGCCCAATTGGCGACGACGCCGACCACTGTGGAGATCAGGAACGGTATCGCGGTGTAGATGCCGGAGTTCAAGATCGACAGGTGCCGTGCGGTTTGCAGGTAATTCGGCAGCCAGGAAATATAGAGATAGCCGGTATAGACGAGGCAGCCCTGGGAGACGAACAAGCCCCACATCGCCGGGGAACGGATCAGCCCGAGATAGCCGACGCCGCTGTGGCTGGGCGGGGTGACGCCGGCGTCGCGCCCGGCAAGGATGCGGTCGCGCTCGGCTGGGGGCAGCCACCCGGTCTTTTCCGGTGTCGAGACCAGTGCCGCCCAGACCGCTACCCAGACAAATCCGACCGCGCCGGTGATGATGAAGGACCAGCGCCACGACAATGTCTCGATCAGCCAGGCGACGGCCAGCGCGCCGAGTGCAAGCCCGAGGGTAGACCCGCAAGAGATCGCGGCAATCGCGGTGCCGCGCTCGGTATAGGGCGACCATAGCCGGACGCTGCTATAGGAAATCGGAGCGAACGGCGCCTCGCCGACTCCCAGACCGAGCCGCACCATCAACATCGCCGCGAAGCTGCCGACCATTCCGGTAGCCATCTGCGCCGTCGACCATACGGCGGTCGCGACCGAGGCGACGACATGCGGGCCCCAACGGTCGATCAGCCGCCCGCCGGGCAGCATCATCAGCACATAGGCCCACAGGAACGAGGAGAACAGATAACCGAGCGCGATCGGCGACAGCCCGAATTCATGCGCGATCGGCTTGCCCGCCACCGACATGTTGACGCGATCGAGATAGGCGATGGCGCTGAACGCAAACAGCAGGAAAAACACCCAATAGCGGCGGTGCGTTGTTCGCATCGATGCGCTCCTCTTTTTTTCTCGTCACCCGCGACGAGCTGTGGGTGAGGCCAGGTCGCGCATATTCATAGTCCGGAAAAAGCGATTGTGCGGCTTTTTGAGTAGTACGGGGGTTGCC
>DATMKU010000005.1:0-6621 GCA_035570935.1 Allostellaceae bacterium | reverse complement strand
ACGCGCTCGCCAGCCAACCTGATGTCTACATCGTCAACGAAGGCGCCAACACGCTCGACTTTGGCCGCAACATCATCGACATGGCGCTGCCGCGCCATCGGCTCGACAGCGGCACCTGGGGTGTCATGGGGATCGGCATGGGCTATGCCATTGGTGCGGCGGCGGTGACCGGCAAGCCGGTGATCGCGATCGAGGGCGACAGCGCCTTTGGTTTCAGCGGCATGGAGATCGAGACGATCTGCCGCTACGAATTGCCGGTGACGACGGTCATCTTCAACAATAACGGCGTCTACCGCGGCGACGCCCCCGGCAGCGCCTACTCGCCGACCGGCCTCCTGCGCGACGCGCGCTACGAGAAGATCATCGAGGCGTTTGGCGGGGCCGGCTATCACGTGACCGACACGCCCGCTCTCACCAACGCTTTGAGCGAGGCGCTCGCGTCAGGAAAGCCGGCGCTGATCAACGCGGTCATCGACCCGACGGCCGGCACCGAGAGCGGGCACATCCAGAGTCTCAATCCGCGCAGCGCCGCCGCACCTAAGAAATGACATCGGCGGTCTTTGCGACCGGGCCCGCCGAAATACCTGAGATTTCAGATCATCCGCGGCGCGTTATCACACCGGCGAACGCCGGCCGGTGCCCACGGCCGACGTGGGTCCCGGCCTGCGCCGGGATGGACGAGAAGAGAAGGTCCGGCCACAAGCGCTCCATTTGCACCAGCATCGACCTCGCAAGCCCCCGTTCCGCCCGTCTCCATCTCGGGACCGGGCGGAGCCGAGGCCTGCGTCGGCCGGTCAGCGCAACGGCGAGAACGACGCCGGGACGACGAGCATGTTCTCCTGCTTGACGAACATGCCGCGGGTGGCGGGCGGCCAGCTGCCGTCCTTGCGCGATTCCTCGCGGATGCGGGCGCGCTCGTTCGCGTCCTTGTAGGCCCAGATGTGGATCCATTGGTTCAACGGGCCGAGCTCGGTGTGGCCGGCTGCGGCCAACGGCGACAATTTGACCCGGCCCTCGATCCGCTCGGCCCATTTCTCGACGACCGTCGGGGCCGAGCCGGGCAGCATCGTATAGGTGCGGATCTCGTAGAGGTTGCCGTGCTGGCGCGGGGTAAAGGCCGGGCAGAACGGTGCGGCGACGACGATCTTGCTCTCCATCTCGACGATGAATTCCTGGATCTTCGGCGGCCAGCCGGGGATCGACTGCGAGCGCACGCGGCTGCGGTGCTGCAGATCGTCATAGGGCCAGATGTGGATGATGTGGTTTAAGGGGCCGACTTCGGTGTGAAAAAAGGCGCCGAGCGGCGACACCTTGACGCGTTCAGTCAGCGCTTCGCCAAAGCGCTTCTCGGCTTCCGGCACCGAGCCCGGCTGCAACCGGTAGGTGCGCATCTCAAAGATCATCGACCTGCTCCCCAAAAGAGATTTTCGGCGCGGCGCATTCTAGAGGTGCGGGGGAGCAAGTCAAACCCGGCGCCCTCTGTTTCTCGGGCGGCTACCCGGCGCGGCGGCGGCGCGCGAAAGCGCCCATGCCCAAAAGCCCGCCGGCAAGCAGCAGCAGCGAGGCCGGTTCGGGCACCGGGTCGGCGAGCAGCCCGATCGTGTTGTCGCCGTTGTTGACGTAAAAGCCGACGATCTGCCCGAGGTCGTTGACGCCGTTGAACGTCGTCGTGCCGATCCCGAACGGGTCGTCCACTTGCTGGCAGGTCAGGCCGGAGACGCTGCAGACGATTCCGTGCATATGCATGTTTGCGTCGATGTCGAAGCCCACCGCCTCGCCGAGATTGTTCAACCCGAGCAGGCTGGTATCCATCGCATCCGCGGCATCGATGGTCATAAATGTCCCGCCGATGTCGACAAAGCCGTGGAAGACGCCCGCGGAGTCGACATAGAACCCGGCAATCTCGCCTGAATTGTTGATCGCCGCGGCGGTCGTTCCCTGGCCCGTCATGGTCCCGGCATTAGGGTCGTTGATATTCGTGGAGAAGGTCTTAGCGCCGATGTTGTAAGTATAGCCGTGAGTAACCCCCGCCGAATCGGTGAAGAAGCCAACAGCAGTATTGCTGTCGTTTACGCCGAGCAGTTGGTTAACCATTGTGCCCGTGGTAGGTGTGCCCGGATTGTTTACGCTGGTGAAGGCGCCGCCAACGTCGGTAAATCCGAAATTGTTGTCACCGCCATTATTGCTCGGGGCCCAGAATCCGACTGTCGTCCCGATGTTGTTGAGCCCCGTAACCTGGGTTTGCACAGAGCCGGGGAAGTTCTCGCTGGTGAAGTTCGCTTGGCCATACGGCGGCACCACGGTGTAGCCCTGGTTTGGGTGTCCCGCCAGCCCGTTCCCGGCGCCGAAGTATCCAGCGATCGTTCCGGCACTGTTTATTCCCAACTCTTGGTTGAACGTTGTGTCGTTGTTATTGATGATGTCCTGAAACACATACCCGGCTCTCGCCGGTTGAGCGCCCAAGGCCAACGCCGCCGCAGCGAATACGCCCAGGGTCAGCCTGAGACGGTTCGCCGGAGCCAGCAAGCCCATGAGTTCGTGCGCGGATGATTTCATGATAGCCGCCCTCGATTTCGGGATAATCAAGGTTCTTGTTGCGTGTTAAGGTTTATGCAACATGCACGCCAGACCCCCATGCGCGGGTTGCCGATACTAAATCAAAAGGTTAAGAACCGAACCGCAAAACGCGCGGGCTGAGCTGTCGTAAAACTTTACACCTGCCAACGTTCTGATTTGCCGGCACCATCGGTCCAGGACAAGTGGATCAAGAGGTTAGCTGACCCTCCCGGGTTTTAACGATGTGTTAAAAAATCCGACAATCGCGCGTCCGCACAATGTGGCGTCCGAGATCGGCGCTAGGGCAGGCGCGCCAGCCTGGCCGTCAGCAAGTCGTACAGCCCGTCGGCGTCGACCTCGGTCATGAATTTCGCGTTGGCCGGGCGGCCGGTGACGCCCCACCAGTCGACGACGGTCATCCCCGCGGTCAGCGGGCTCGCGGTTTCGATCGCGACGTTGACCTCGCGGCCCCGGAACAAATCCGGGCGCAGCAAATAGGCGATCACGCACGGGTCGTGCAATGCCTTGCCGCGCTCGCCAAAGCGGCTGGTGCGGGCCTCTTCGAAATCGCCCAACAAGGTCGCGACCGCCGGGCCGCAGCGGTTGGGCAGCGCCCGCAAGGCCGCGAGGCGCGGCGGCGTGCTGAGCACCCGATGGGTTACATCGAGCGGGATCATCGTGATCGGGACGCCTGACGCGAGAACGATGGCCGCCGCGTGCGGATCGACATGAATGTTGAACTCGGCCGCCGGTGTCACATTGCCGATCTCAAACCCGGCGCCGCCCATGATCACGAGCTCGCCGATCCTGCCGGCGATGTCGGGGGCCTTGAGCAATGCCAAGGCAATGTCGGTCAATGGCCCGAGCGCGCATAGGGCCACTGTGCCCGGCTCTGCGGCGCGCAACGAGTCGATGATGAAGTCTACGCCGTGCTGCGCCCGCAGTGGCATCGTGGGTTCCGGCAAACCCAGCTTCTCGCCCAAGGTGTCGCCGTGGATCGCTGCCGCGGTCGCCAATGGACGCAGCATCGGCCGCGCGCAGCCGGCGTGGACGGCGATGTCGGGCCGCCCCGCCAATTCGCACACCCGGCGCGCATTGCGCTCGGTCTCTGCCAGCGGCAGGTTGCCGGCGACCGCGACGATCCCCACCACCTCGATCTCCTCGGATGCAGCTAGCACCAGCAGGATCGCAACGGCGTCGTCGATGCCGGGATCGGTGTCGATGATGATCCGGCGCGGCATCATTCCTTCAGCATCCCAGCCTGCCGCAGGCCGGCAGGAAGAGCGGTTTCGAGTGCGGTGCCGATCTTCGGCATCCTAAGATATGCGGCAGCCGAGCCTTCCGTCACGGCGCAAGAGGGGTATGGCCAGGATGACCGTCACCAGCGGATTTGCCGGATTTCGGGCGGCGGCGTTTGAGTTTCTCAATGAATTGCGTGACCACAACGACCCCACCTGGTTCAAGCCGCGCAAGGCAATCTACGAGACCGAAGTATTGGCCCCACTGCGCGATCTGGTCGCCGCTGTCGCCGACGCGCTCGAACGGGCCGGGCTGCCGCTGGTCGGCGATCCCAGGCACGGGATCTTCCGCATCTATCGCGACGTACGCTTTTCGCCCGACAAGCGGCTGTACAAAACCCATGCCGGGGCGGTGCTGACGCGCACCGGGGACAAGCGGAACCCAGGTTTGCTTTACCTGCACGTAGCACCGGGCGGGTCGATGACGGCGGCCGGCTTCTGGCATCCGCAGCCCGATCTCCTCGCCAAGTTGCGGCGAGCCATTCTCGTCGATGCCGAGGCATTTCTGGGGATGGCTGCCCGGCTCGAGAAGGCGGGTCATTCAATCTCCAGCGACGAGCGGCTGAGCCGTCCGCCTCGGGGCTTCGAAGGCGCCAAGGGCACGCCGGTGGCGGAGTATGTCGGCTGGAAGTCGTTCACGGTTCATAAGGCGCTGAGTGACGCGGACATGCTCTCGCCCGCCGTTGTCGACCGCATTGCCGGTTTTGCCCATACCGTCATGCCGCTGCTCGAATGGGGTTGGGCGGCCATTGCCGATGAAATGCCGGCATCCGTGGCGATCCGTGCGCCAGCCCGGCCGCTGCCAAAGCCCGACTTCTGATATCCTTCCAGGAATCGTGAAGGCTTCGCCATTCCTTCGCGGGCGGAAAAGCCGAACAGGGTCAGCGGCGCAGCACCATCAGCTTTTTGATCTCGGCGATGGCCTTGGCCGGGTTCAGGTTTTTCGGGCAGGTCCGGGTGCAGTTCATGATTGTGTGGCAGCGGTAGAGCCGGAATGGGTCTTCGAGCGCGTCGAGCCGCTCGCCGGCCGCTTCGTCGCGGCTGTCGGCGATCCAGCGATAGGCTTGCAGCAGGATCGCCGGCCCCAGGTAGCGCTCGCCGCTCCACCAATAGCTCGGGCAGGCGGTCGAGCAGCAGAAGCACAAAATGCATTCCCACAGCCCGTCGAGCTGTTCGCGTTCCTCGACCGATTGCGGAAATTCGCGGTCGGGCGGCGGCGGGCTCGAGGTTTTGAGCCACGGTTCGACCGATTGATACTGCGCGTAGATGTGGGTCAGATCGGGGACCAAATCCTTGACTACCGCCATGTGCGGCAGTGGGTAGATCCGCACCGGGCCGCGGATGTCGTCGATCGCCTTGAGGCAGGCAAGGGTGTTGACCCCGTCGATATTCATCGCGCAGGAGCCGCAAATGCCCTCGCGGCACGAGCGACGAAAGGTCAGGGTCGTGTCGATTTCGTTCTTGATCTTGATCAGCGCGTCCAAAACCATCGGGCCGCATTGGTCGAGATCGAGCGCGAAGCTGTCGATGACCGGGTTTTTGCCGTCGTCAGGGTTCCAGCGATAGACCTTGAATTCGCGCACCCGCTTGGCCTCGGAGGGCGCGGCGACGGTTTTGCCGGGCCCCGGTTTGGAGTTTGCCGGCAGGGAGAATTCGGCCATCGCAATAATCCGCCGCTCAGATGATCAATACACCCGGGCTTTGGGCGGGAAGGCCTGCACCTCATTCGACAGGGTGTATAGGTGCACCGGTCGATAGCCGGTCCTGACCTTGCCGTCGCCGTCGAGCCAGGCGATCGTGTGCTTGAGCCAGTTCGCGTCGTCACGCTCGGGGTAGTCCTCGCGCGCGTGCGCGCCGCGGCTTTCGGTGCGGTTGGCGGCCGAATGCATGGTCACCACCGCCTGCTCGAGCAGGTTTTCGAGTTCGAGCGCCTCAGCCAGATCGCTGTTCCAGATCATCGAGCGGTCATTGATGCCGAGATCGGCAAAGCTGTTCGCCACCCCGTCGATTTTTTCGACGCCTTCCCTCAGCACCTCGGCGTCGCGGAAGACGGCGCAATTGCTCTGCATGACGCGCTGCATATCGATCCGGATCTCGCCGGTCTTGCGCGGCCCGCGCGAATGCCGCACCGCGTCGAGCCGGGCGAGCGCCTCCTCGCCGGCATTGGAGGAAAGCGGTTTTTGCGGCGTGTCCGGGCGCACCAATTCGGCCGCCCGATGGGCCGCGGCCCGGCCAAAGACGACGATGTCGAGCAACGAGTTGCAGCCCAGCCGGTTGGCGCCGTGGACCGAGACGCAGGCCGCCTCGCCGATCGCCATCAGTCCCGGCACCACCCGCTCGGGATCGTCGGCGGTCGGACCCAGCACCTCGCCGTGATAATTGGTCGGGATGCCGCCCATGTCGTAATGCACCGTCGGCAACACCGGGATCGGCTCGCGAGTCACGTCGATCCCGGAAAAGATCCGCGCGGTTTCGGTGATGCCTGGGAGCCGCAGATGCAATACCTCGGGCGAGAGATGCTCGAGATGCAAAAGTATGTGGTCCTTCAGCGGCCCGCAGCCGCGCCCCTCCCGGACCTCGATCGTCATCGCCCGGCTGACGACATCGCGCGAGGCGAGGTCCTTGGCGTGCGGCGCGTAGCGCTCCATAAAGCGCTCGCCCTCGCTGTTGGTCATATACCCGCCCTCACCGCGCGCCCCCTCGGTGATCAGGCAACCCGCGCCATAGATGCCGGTCGGGTGGAACTGAATGAACTCCATGTCCTGCA
>DATMKU010000004.1:0-3729 GCA_035570935.1 Allostellaceae bacterium | reverse complement strand
CCGGGTGATCCTCGCGGATGTGCCTGACCGCAAACTCCGAGGCGGCGCGCTCGAGCGTTTCGATCACCGCGAATTCGGCGTCGAGCGCCTCTTTCTCCTCGGCATATCGGGTTTCGATCTCGGCGCGCCGACGCTCGATCCGGCCCTTCGCCTGCATGACGTCGTTCGAGTTGATGGTCCACATGAGATGACCATGAAATGCGGGAGCGATCCGCCAATTTCCCCACAGCGGTGTTGATAGACGGTTAAGGCCGGCGGCCGAAGTCGATCCGCCCTGTCGATTTCGTCCTCCCACGCTCCGCGCGAGGGACCCGACGTCGCGACAAGCCGTCCTGTCAACCCTTCGTCAACAAAGGCGACCGAAACTCGTTGTGCGAGTGCTATCGCCGGACAGCACGGCGCACTCGAAAAAATTCGTGCAGGAGAGAGCGGTGAGCGATATTCGCGAACAGTCTTCGGAAAATACAACCGAAGTCGATGTCCTCGACGCCAAGGAACGGTGGAACGAATATCGGCTCTCCGATGGCACGACGATGCGGGTCAAATCGGTGGTCATCGCCGTGTTTCGTGAAAACAGCCAGCAGACGGCGGAGGGCGAGCCGGTATACAGCATGAAATCGACGCTGATCACCGATGTCAGGACGCCGCCCTCGTCGGCCAAGCCCGCTGGTCTGCCGGGGGCTTGACCGTGAACCGGCTCAATATCGTCAAATCCTCGACCTGGACGCCGACGGAGCGTGTTTCATCCGGGCTGAACCCGGTTACGACGATGACCGGCCTCAGCGCCGCGGCGGAAGAACTCGTCACGACGATGACGACCGCTTCGACAGCGGCCGTCAGCCTCGACCGGTTCGCCCAACCTCGTAGCCTCGGCACCCGCGCGCGGCATTTCTTGTGGATCAGGGTACAGCCAGCATTGTCGGTCGGCGGAATGGTGGCGACGCGCGGACCGGCCCGCGAGCCGCTCGTCTTTGCCGCCGATAGCGGCGCCGTTGGCGATGCGCGCATGGGCGCCAACGCCGGCGGCGGCGCCGCGAATAATGCCGACACGGAGCCACAAGCGGCCCCTCCGAAACCGCCCTCGGCGATTTCGCGGGTCGAATTGACCATCGACTCGCTGCGCAATTACGAGCTGATCAGACCGATCCCGGTTGTCGTCGAATCGTTGGGCGAGCGGAATTATGTCGCGGAAATGCCGGACTTGAACATTTCCACGTCGGCCAGCAACCAAAGCGACATTCTGATCACTCTGAAAGACCGGATCGCCCAGGTGTATGACGGTCTGCGGATTAAGAAAAACCTCGATTCCGAGCAGACACGACAACTAAAATTGTTGGAGACCTACATCGGAAAGGCGCGGCGCAGCTGGTTGGACCGGCGCTGACGGATGTCGGCGATCTACCCGTCGCGCGCCGCACTGCGGACCGGCTGGCGCCGGCGCGCCGGCGGCCGGCGCAACGCCCAAAAGGCAATGCAGCCGCAGACATAGGAAGCGATCGACAGGATAAAGGCCAGCTCGTAGCTGCCGGACAGGTCGAAAATCCACCCCGCCGCCCACGAACCGGCGGCCGAGCCGATGCCGCTGCCGATCGTGATCACGCCGAGGATCGTGCCGAGTTGGCGGCCGGGAAACAGATCGGCCGTCTTGGCGGTGATTGCCGGTCCGCGCGCCCCCCAGGTCAGCCCGAAAAAGCACGCGAACAGCCACAGTAGCCACCCCTGATGCGGGTTGCTGATGAACAGCGCGCAGACCACGCCCAGGATCGAGATCCCATAGGCGAGGATCGCCGCCCATTCCCGACCGATATAGTCCGACAGCGAGCCGGTAAAGATCGTCCCGGCGATCGCGAGAAAACTGCCCATGCCCAAGACTTCGGCGGCGTAGAGCTTGTCGAAGCCGCGATCGACGGCAAAGGCGAGCTGGTGCAGCGACACCAGAAAACTGCCCAGCCCGGTGAACAGGTAGACCGCGAACAACAGCCAGAAATGCGGCGTGCGCACCGCCTCGGCCACGGTCCAGCCCGGCGTCGGCGGGGTGGCCGGCTGGGGGAGCGAGGCGGGCGAGGTGCTGCCGGCGACCGCGCCCGGCGCCGGCAAACGCGCGCTGCGGCGAAACAAGGCGGCCAACGGCAGCACCATCGCCGTCATGAACCCGGCCTGGATCAGATAGGTCTGGCGCCAGCCAAAGGACGAGATCAGCAACTGCACCAATGGTGCCGACAAGGCGCGGGCAAAACCGTTCGCCGATTGCACGACCGAAATCGCCATGCCGCGCCGCCGCACAAAGCGCCGCGACAAGATCGGCACGAACACGACGAGACCGAGGCAGTTGGCGCCGAACGTCATCACCACGCCGTAAAGGATGGTGACCTGCCACAGCGCCGACATGTGGGCGCACCCGATAAGCCCGACGATCAGCAGAAAGCTGCCGAAGAACAGCAGGCGCAGCGGCCCCAGGCGATCGACCATCGCGCCAACCAAGGGCGAACTCGCGCCGGCGACCAGCTGCGATACCGAATAGGCAACCGAGGTCTCGGCCCGGCTCCAGGCAAAAGCCTGGATGAACGCGACCAGAAACACCGCGTAGGAATGCATCAGCCCGGCGCTGACGGTGAACGCGGCAAAGGCGCCGGCCAACAGCAACCACGCCGAGCGCGCTGCCGGCCGTGCGGCGGCAGGCGCGCCGGGCATCGGCGGCGCGTCGCCGAGTTGCGCGATGCGGCGCAGTCTGTTCATAAATAGCCGCCTCACCATCGGATCGGCCCGGCGCATGATCGGGTGCGGCGCGGGGCGCGCTGCTCGGCGGAGGCTACCGCGAAATCAAGGGACGCGCGTCGATGCCGACCGCCGAGCAGGTAGACCGATATCGTTGGGACGGCCACCTGTTGGCGCTGCCGGCGCCGCCGGCCGACATATCGCGCGGACCGGGGGCTTCACCAGCTTCGAGCGCCGGCTCGGTTCGGTTCGGTTCTGGCCCAGCTCTAGCCCGGCTTTTTCATCGCAAGAGCAGGAAAGGATCGCCGAGGCCCGGGCGGCAGCGCGCTCGGAGTGGGCGTGGACGCGCGCTACTCGACGAGCGCCGGCTCCTTGGGTTCGGCGGGCGAAACGGGGCCTTCCTCGAAAGCGAAGTCGAGCGCGTCCTCTTCCGGCTTTTTGGTCACGCGGACGGTCCCGCCTTTGGCCAGCCGCCCGAACAACAATTCTTCGGCGAGCGGCTTTTTGATGTGTTCCTGGATCACGCGCGCCAGCGGGCGGGCGCCGAACAGCGGGTCGTAACCCTTTTCCGAAAGCCAAGCGCGGGCGCCGGCATCAAGTTCGATCATGACATTGCGGTCGGCGAGCTGCTCTTCCAATTGCAGCACGAATTTGTCGACGACCCGGCCGATCGTCTCGGTCGACAGCGCCGCAAACGAGATGACCGCGTCGAGCCGATTGCGGAATTCAGGCGTAAACATGCGGTTGATCGCTTCGTGGTCGTCGCCGGTGCGGATGCCGCTGCCAAAGCCGATCGCCGGCTTGGCAAGGTCGGAGGCGCCCGCATTGGTCGTCATAATCAGGATCACATTGCGGAAATCGACATTCTTGCCATTGTGGTCGGTGAGCTTCCCGTAATCCATCACCTGCAACAAAATGTTGAACAGATCGGGATGGGCCTTTTCGATCTCGTCGAGCAGCAGCACCGAATGCGGGTGTTGGTCGATCGCGTCGGTCAGCAACCCGCCCTGGTCA
>DATMKU010000003.1:0-2224 GCA_035570935.1 Allostellaceae bacterium | reverse complement strand
GAGCCGGCGCAGCGCGCCATAGGCGGTGCCGGTGCCGCAGGCGATCGCCGCCCCGGCGGCGAACGACAATTCGTCGTGGAGCGGCACGATCGTGAAATCCGGCACCTTCAGCCAGCGTGCGTGGCCGCCATGCGCGTTGTTGCCATAGACCAATACGGGCTCTTCCTGACACAGCTGCGACCAGCCCGAGCGACAATGGGCGCAGACGGTGCAGCCTTTGTAGTGGTGCACCATGACCCGCTGGCCGATTTTTGCCTGCTTGTCGCTGACCCCCGCGCCGACCGCGGCGACGACGCCGCAGGGCTCGTGCCCGCCGATCACCGGGTTCGGGTTGACCGGCAAGCCGCCGATCGAGGCGCCGCCCGATTTTGGCCGCCGGTACTGGTGCAAATCGCTACCGCACATGCCCGAGGCCTTTATTTCGACGACGACCTCGCCCGGCCCCGGCGTCGGGTCGGGGAACTCCATCAGCTCGATCTCCCGCTCGCCCGCAAACACCACACCGCGCATCGCTTCCTCCACCGATCTCGCCGCCCTTTTGCGCGCTGCGAGCCTACGCCCTTTTCACTGTCGAGGCGAACCCCGGCGGCCACGTCCGATGCCTGTCATGTCGGACGGCGCTGCAAATCCATGCCGGATCGCCTGATGCGACGGATTTCCTTGCTCTGGCTCCGGGATGCGGGTCATGTCCGCGGGGCTTCGGCTTTCGCCGAGGCGGCAAAACCTGATAAGTTGAAGCCTTTGGGAGGAGATCAATGAAATTCCTGACTGACGAACAACTGGCCGAATTGCTGCCAGCCGAGACCTCGTCCTTTGCGTCGCCGGTGCCGACCCAGATCGTGTCAAGCGACGAATACTTGCCGGTGCCGCAAACCGAGCGGCAGCGCCAGGTCGAGGCCCGGCTCAAGGATATCGGCGACCGGCTGGCGCGCGGGCAGGGCCTCTCGCGGCGCCGGTTTTTCCAGACTGCAGCCGGGATGGCGGCCTCGTTTGTCGCGATCAACGAGGTCTTCGGCCATGTCTTTGACGCGAGTCTCGCCGAGGCGGCGACCCCCGACCTCGCCAACGAGCGCGCGACCAAATTGTCGGGCCAGTTCATCATCGACGGCCACACGCATTTTCTGCGCGACGACACCCGCCTCGTCGGCTTTGTCAAAATGCGCAACGCCTTTGGCAAGCTCGGCTGGAACGAGCAGCTGACCGGCGACCAGACTCTCGACGACCTCAAATACGCCAACTACATCAAAGAGGTCTACATGGACAGCGACACCAAGGTGGCGTTGCTGTCGAACTCTCCCTCCGATCTGCCGCAGGATTGGTTCATCCCGCAGGCGCAGGTCTTCGCGACCCGCGAAAAGGTCAACAAAGAGGCCGGCTCGCGGCGGATGATGGCGCATTTCACGATCACCCCCGGCCAGCCCGGCTGGCTCGACCAGGTGGACCAGGCGATCGAAATCTACAAGCCCGATTCGTGGAAGGGCTACACCGTCGGCGACAACACCCACAAGGAGCTGGCACACTGGCCGTGGCACGCCGACGACGAAAAGCTGATGTACCCGTTCTATGAAAAGGCGGCGAAGTCGGGCATCAAGAACGTGTGCATCCATAAGGGGCTGTTCGCCCCTGGCGTTGAAAAGCAGTTCCCGCGGTTGCGCCCCTATGCCGATGTCGCTGACATCGGCAAGGCGGCCAAGGACTGGCCGCAACTGAATTTCCTCGTCTACCACTCGGCCTATCGCTGGGTCGGCGGCACCCCGGCGGACGGCATGGCCGAATTTAATCAGACCGGGCGCAGCTCGTGGACCAGCGACCTCGCCGAGATCCCGGAGAAGTTCGGTGTGACCAACGTCTACGGCGATCTCGGGCAGATCTTTGCCTGGACCGCGGTCGCCGAGCCGCGCCTCGCCGCCGCGTTGATGGGGATGCTGGTCAAGGGGCTCGGCTCCGACCATGTCGTATGGGGCACCGACGCGGTGTGGACCGGCGCCCCGCAATGGCAGATCGAAGGGCTGCGCCGCCTCGAAATCCCCGAGGACATGCAAAAGAAATACGGCTTTGCGTCGCTCGGCGCCGCCAATGGCCCGATCAAATCGGGCATCTTTGCCGGCAACACCGCACGCCTCTACAATTTCGAGCAGCACGCCGAACGGGCGGCCCCCGACCATTTCGCCGAACTCAAGGCCGACTACCTCAAAAACGGCCCCGGCCGCAGCAATTTGCGCTA
>DATMKU010000002.1:0-10795 GCA_035570935.1 Allostellaceae bacterium | reverse complement strand
CCGTCGCGGCGGTGGCGCCGAGCCATGTCGCGTGGGACGGCATCGATGCGATCAACCCGTTTCAGGAGGAGGCGCGCTGGCTGTTGCAGCAGCCCTCGATCGACCGGGTTGTCGGTCCGCCGCCGCCCTCCGCTCCGGCGCCGGCGGCGAACCGCTACGAGGCGACCTACACGCGGATGCACATCGCGCACGCCTCGGTGGCGCCGTCCTGCGGTGTCGCGGTGTATCGCGACGGGCGGCTCGAAGTGTGGACGCATTCGCAGGGCGTTTACCCGCTGCGCGACGCGCTCACCCGCACGTGCAAGCTCGATCCGGCGACGATCTCGGTCAGGCACGTGCAGGGTCCGGGCTGCTATGGTCATAACGGCGCCGACGACGCTGCCGCCGATGCCGCGGTCATCGCCATGCAGACCCCCGGAAAGCCGGTGCGGGTGCGCTGGCGGCGCGAGGAGGAGTTCGGCTTCGAACCGGTCAGCCCGGCGATGGTGGTGACGGCGCGGGCCGCACTCGACGACGCCGGGCGGCCGGTCGATTGGACGACCGAAATCTGGAGCGGACGGCATTCGAGCCGGCCCGGCGGCGGCGGCAACCTGCTCGCCGCCGAGGCGCTGCCCGACCCGCCGCCGGCGCCGCCGGCGACCGAATCGTCAAGCCCGCCGGGGGCCGGCACCCGCAACGGCGAGCCGCTCTACGGCTTTCCGGCAAAGCGCGTCGTCCATCACCTGATCGCCGAAACGCCGGTGCGGACCTCCTCCTTGCGCGGGCTCGGGGCGACGCTCAACGTCTTCGCCATCGAATCCTCGATCGACGAGTTGGCGCAGCGCGCCGGGGCGGACCCGGTCGCCTATCGGCTGTCGGTCTTGTCCGACGCGCGCGCCCGCGCGGTGGTCGAGCATGCCGCGCGGATCAGCTTCTGGCAGCCGGGGTTGCCGTCGGGCACCGGCCGCGGCCGCGGGATCGGCTTTGCCCGGTACAAGAACATCGCCGCCTATGCGGCCGTCGTCGTCGAAGTCGAAGTCGAAGAAGCTGTTCGTCTAACGCGGGTATGGTGCGCCGCCGATGCCGGGCTCGTCGTCAACCCCGATGGGGCGATCAACCAACTCGAAGGCGGTATCATCCAGGCCGCGAGCTGGGCATTGAAAGAAGGCGTACGGCTCGACAATGCCGGGATCAGCTCGCGCGATTGGGAGGACTATCCGGTCCTCCGCTTCACCGAGGTCCCCGAAGTCGCGGTCGAACTCATCGCCGCCGCGGATCTGCCGTCGCTCGGCGTCGGCGAGGCCACCGGCGGCCCGACCGTCGCCGCGATCGGCAACGCCGTCGCCCACGCTCTCGGCGCCCGGCTGCGCGACTTGCCGTTGACGCGCGAACGGGTCATGGCGGCGTTGCTGAAGTCGTAAGCCGAAAGAAAACCCGGTACCGGCCGGTGCGGGAATGACGGCGGAGGGGGCCTCACGGGTCGCGGCGTCCCGTGGCGGCGACCGCTTTCTCGGGCGGCCAATCTCTCCGCTGACCCGGCGCCGGCTCGACGCTTTTCGCGCCAACCGGCGCGGCTTCTGGTCGCTGTGGATCTTTCTGATCCTGTTCACGTTGTCGCTATTCGCCGAGTTCATCGCCAACGACCGGCCGATCGTCGTTCGTTTCGACGGCGGCTGGTATTTTCCTGTTTTCGTCGGTTACCCGGAGACCGAATTCGGCGGCATCTTTCCGACCGCGGCCGACTATCGCGACCCCGAAGTGCAGAAGCTGATCGAGGCCAAGGGATGGATGGTCTGGCCACTGATCCCGTTCAGCTACAATACGATCAACTACAGCCTGCCGAGCCCGGCGCCGTCTCCACCGTCACATGTCAACTGGCTCGGCACCGACGACCAGGGCCGCGACGTGCTGGCGCGGCTGATCTACGGCTTTCGCATCTCGGTGCTGTTCGGCCTGACCTTGACCGCGGCGTCGTCGGTGATCGGGGTCGCCGCCGGTGCGGTCCAGGGCTATTTCGGCGGGGTTATCGATCTCGGCTTTCAGCGCTTTATCGAGATCTGGTCGGGTTTGCCGGTGCTTTATCTGCTGATCATCATGGCGAGCTTTGTCGAGCCTAATTTCTGGTGGCTATTGGGGCTGATGCTGCTGTTTTCGTGGATGGGCCTTGTCGACGTGGTGCGCGCCGAATTCCTGCGCGCGCGCAATTTCGACTATGTGCGGGCGTCGCGCGCGCTCGGCGTTCCCGACCGGGTCATCATCCGGCGCCACGTGCTGCCGAACGCGACGGTGGCGACGATCACCTTTTTGCCGTTCATCCTGAATGGTTCGATCACGACATTGACCTCGCTCGATTTTCTCGGCTTCGGATTGCCGCCCGGCTCGGCCTCGCTCGGCGAACTCTTGGCCCAGGGCAAGGCCAATCTGCAGGCGCCGTGGCTCGGGCTCACCGCTTTTTTTGTATTGGCGCTGATGCTGAGCCTGTTGATCTTTGTCGGCGAGGCGGTGCGCGACGCGTTCGACCCGCGCAAGGTGAGCGTGTGAGTGCGAGTGAAAAGAAAAGAACTGGATCAAGGTGATTACTAATCGTCATTCCCGCGAAAGCAGGAACCCAGGGGGCCAAGGTCGTGGCGGTCGCCCCCTGTTCGGGCCAGGGGCAGGCCCTGGACCCCCGCTTTCGCGGGGGCGACGACACCTATTCGGCCGGCTTGCTTTATCTCGAGGAAACCGCCGTGACTGAGGGGCCAGGCGGCACGCCGTTGCTCGACATCCGCGATCTCGCCGTCACCTTTGCCGGGCGCGGCGGGGCGGCCCCGGTCGAGGCGGTCAAAGGAGTCTCGTTCACGCTCGACCGCGGCGAGACCTTGGCCCTCGTCGGCGAAAGCGGCTCCGGCAAGAGCGTCACCGCGCTGTCGATCCTGCAATTGCTGCCCTACCCGCTCGCCATGCACAGCGCCCAAAGCAGCGTCCGTTTTGCCGGCGAGGAATTGATCGGCGCATCTCCGGACGCGCTGCGCCAGGTCCGCGGCGACCGGATCGCGATGGTCTTTCAGGAGCCGATGACCTCGCTCAACCCCTTGCACACGATCGAGCGGCAGATCGGCGAGATCCTGCTGGTCCACCGCCGGATGTCGGCGCGGGCGGCGGGCGAGCGCATCCTCGAATTGCTGCGGATGGTGCAGCTCCCCAATGCCGAGGGCCGGCTCGGCGCCTATCCGCACCAGCTTTCGGGCGGCCAGCGCCAGCGGGTCATGATCGCGATGGCGATCGCCAACGAACCCGACATCCTGATCGCCGACGAGCCGACGACGGCGCTTGACGTGACCATCCAGGCCAACATCCTGGCGTTGTTGCGCTATTTGCGCGACCGGCTCGGCATGGCGCTGCTGCTGATTACCCACGACCTGACGATCGTCCGCAAGATGGCCGAGCGCGTCTGCGTGATGACCGAGGGCGAGATCGTCGAGGCGGGCCCGGCCGCGGCGATCTTCGACCGGCCGCGTCATCCCTATACCAAGCGGCTGCTCGCCGCCGAGCCCAAGGGGCGTGCCGCCCCCGCCGACCCCTCGGCACCGCTGCTGATCGCGGCGGAGGCGACGCGCGTCTGGTTCCCGATCCGCGCCGGGGTGCTGCGCCGGGTGCGCGGCTACGTCAAGGCGGTCGACGGCGTCTCGCTCGAAGTGCGCGCCGGCGCCACCCTCGGCGTCGTCGGCGAAAGCGGCTCGGGCAAGACCACGTTGGGTCTGGCGCTGCTGCGGCTGATCGCGTCGCAAGGGCGGATCCGGTTTGCCGGGCGGGACATTTCGCGGTTGTCCGAGCGCCGAATCAGGCCGTTGCGGCGCGAGATGCAGATCGTCTTTCAGGATCCCTATTCGAGCCTGTCGCCGCGGCTCTCGGTGGCGCAGATCGTCGAAGAGGGGCTCCGGGTCCATAATCTCGCCGCGCACCCCGCCGAGCGCCGCCGGCTGATCGAAATGGCACTCGCCGAGGTCGGGCTCGATCCGCGGGTGGCCGACCGCTATCCGCACGAGTTTTCCGGCGGCCAGCGCCAGCGCATCGCGATCGCTCGCGCCTTGGTGCTGAAGCCGCGCCTTGTCGTCCTCGACGAGCCGACCTCGGCGTTGGACATGTCGGTGCAGGCGCAGATCGTCGAACTGTTGCGCGAATTGCAGAGCCGCCGCGGCCTCGCCTACTTGTTCATCAGCCACGACCTGCGCGTGGTCCGCGCGCTGGCCCACGACATTCTCGTGATGAAGGACGGCCATATCGTCGAAGCCGGCTCGACCGAGCGCATCATGACCGCACCCGAACACCCCTATACCCGCGCGCTGATGGCCGCTGCCTTCGATCTCGCCCCCGCCTCGACTTAAAGGACGGCGCCGGGGCACGGGTCAGTTACGGTGACCGGCATACGCGATCGAGCTCTGCGCGGCAGACCGACGCTAGCCGCGGGAGCCCAATTCTGATCGTCTCCCAAATAATTTCGCTTTCACGGATGAAATATTCGTGGGCGAGAACATTGCGCAAGCCCAAGATTTGACGCCAAGGAATCTGCGGATGCCACGCCTTGAGATCGTCGCCGAGGGCCTTCGCTGCCTCGCCGATCGCCAACAGCCGGTAGGCGGTAGCGTCCTGAGCGTCGGCATCGCCGAGGAATGCTTCTCGGGTCAGTCCGGCCGTCTGCCGCTCGATGCGGGCGACCAGCTCCAAATGTCCAACAGGGCGTCTATCGCCATCCCCGTTCAGAAAACACGCACGGCGCCAGATTCGATGTTGGGACGCTTGCGTGGGTGGATGCCGCGGCGGCTCATCAGATCGACTTTCGCTCCGAGAATGCTCTCCATTCGCTCGCGGAAGGCGAGGAGGTCAAACGACGTAAAACCTTCCGGATGATCCAGGTCGAAGAACATGTCGATGTCGGAAGTGTCGCCGGCCTCGTCGCGAGCGACCGAGCCGAAAATAAACAGCGCGCCCACGCCGGTGCTGCGAATTTCCGGCCCGTGGCGCCTCAGGCGGATGATCACGTCGTCGCGTTTCATGATGCTTTAGCAATATAGCCTCGCGGCCGACGTGAGCAATTGGCGATGTTTGCGACGTTGCGATCCTCTCAGGGATCATGGCTCGCCGGGCAAACTTGAAGACGGCAGCCTGCTCGAGTGCCGTCGGCGAGCTTAATCGCTCCTTTACCAGTCGGTTCGAAGATGGCGTTCGCACCGACTGCCATCTTGGGTCACGTCATGTCCGCTCCGCTTAAATCTGCACAGCCAAATCCCGTGGTCGCTATCGCGTCACTGGGCGCGATCGTGCAGCGGCGTCCCGGCGTCGTCGCGAGCTGGCGCAACTGATGGCGTTCGATCCCAATCTGCTGCCGCTCGCCGGGTTTGCCGCGGCGATGATTGCGGCGGCCGTCGTCGATTTCCGCCGGCTGGTGATCCCCAACGGGCTGGTCGTGGCGCTGTGCGTCCTGTGGCTGCTGCATATCGAGGGCACGCGGGGGCCGGTCCCGGCCGTGGCCTTCTTCGCCGCGGCGGGCGCGGCGCTGGTGCTGGCCGGCGGCGTCCTGTTGTTCGAGCGCGGATGGATCGGCGGCGGCGACGTCAAGCTGTTTGCGGTCGCGGCGTTGTGGACCGGTGCGGGCGCGCTGCCGCGTTTGCTGATATTGACCGCGCTGATTGGCGGCGCTCTGGCGCTGGTGTTTCTGACCCCGCTCGGCCCGCGGCTGATCGCCGTTCGCGCGGGCGACGGGGTTTCGGCCGCCGGCGGCGCGCTGCGGGTCGGCCGCACCCCGATCCCCTATGGTGTCGCGATTGCCGCCGCCGCGCTGATCGCGACGATCCCGCCCTATTTTGGCTGAGAGGCGAATGTGCGCGGCCGCACCGTCATCCTGTTTCTGATCGCATTGCTGCTGGCCGGCGGCACCGCAGCCCTGGTGCGCTCGTGGCTGGCGCAGCGGCCGACGATCGCCGCGGCACCGCCGCCGCCGCGGGTGACGGAAAAATCGATCCTTGTCGCCGGCGTGACGATCACGCGCGGGCAGATCCTAAAGCTCGGCGACCTCGTCTGGCGGCCCTGGCCCGACGCCGCCATTGCCGGCGATTTCATTGTCTCGGGCGCGCAGCCGCAAAAATCCTTTGCCGGCTGGGTCGCGCGCGAGCCGTTTGTCGCCGGCGAGCCGATCGTCCGGGCCAAGATCGTCGCACCCGGCGAGCGCGGCTTTCTCGCCGCGGTGCTAAAGCCCGGCATGCGCGCGGTGTCGGTCGCGGTCGACCAGACCTCGGATGTTTCGGGCTTTATCTTTCCGGGCGACCGGGTCGATGTCCTGATCAACCTGTCACTGGCCGAGAGCGCCAATGGCAATGGTTATCAGCGTAAGGCGGCGGAGACCGTGCTTCGCGATGCTCGCGTCGTCGCGATCGACCAGCGCCTCGATAGCAAGGACGGGCAGGCGGTCGTCGCCCGCACGGTTACGCTCGAGGTCACGCCCAAGCAAAGTGAGATGGTCGCCCTGGCGGCCGATATGGGCAAGCTGTCGCTGAGCTTGCGAAGCCTCGTTGCGGCTTCGGACGACAAGCTTGCCTTGCTTTCGGCCGCGGACTCGATCACGGACGCCGCACCCGATCCGCCGGTCGATTCGATCGACGGCCGCGGTTCGGGCGATTTGACGCTCGACAGCGAAGTCAGCCCGCTGGTGCCGAAGCCTCTAATATTTAACCATAACTATTACGATGGTAAGGTAACCATATTGCGCGGTAACGGCAATTCGGGCACATCTGCCGGATCGCAACCAGGCAGTTGAGGTCTGTGATGCAGCCGATTTCGCGCCGCGCTTTTGCCGGAACCATGATGTGGTTGGGATTGGCTGCCCTCAGCCCGCTCGCTCCGGCCGATGCGGCCAGCGCCGATCTCGGCACGACCGCCGCGGCGCAGGGCGACCAAAGTCGCCCGCTGCCCTCGAGCGACGTCGTGCAAATCCCGGCCAAGGCGGCGGACGCCGATCCCAGTGCGACCGCGGCTGCACCAAGCATGCAAAATCGCCCGCCGCTCTCCGGCAAGGCCGTGCCGATGCCCGTCAATGCGGCGGCCGTCGACCCCGGTGCGACCTCCGTGCCGCCAAGCCGGCAAAATCGCCCGCCGCCCGCGGGCGGCGCCGTGCAGATCCCGGCGAATGGCAGGCCGATCCTGCTCGCAACCGGAAGAGGCACGCTGATCCGCCTGGCTCGGCCGGCGAACACGGTCTTTGTTGCCAACCCCGACATCGCCGACGTGCAGGTCAAATCTCCCGAACTCGTGTACATCACCGCGAAATCGCCGGGAACGACAGTGATCTACGCAGTCGATTCCGACGACAACGTGCTGCTGAACGCGCCGGTTCGCGTATCACTCGACCTGTCGGAGCTGCACCAATCTCTGCATCAGGTGGTGCCGGGATCTGCCATCTCGGTCGATCAGGTCGACTCGAACGTTGTGTTGACCGGCACCGTCGCCGATGCCGGCCAGGCGGAAAAGGCGCAGGCGATCGCCGCCTCGTTCGCAGCGGCGGTCAAAGGCGGCAAGGTCATCAACCGGCTTTCGGTCGCTACCCCGAACCAAGTCAATCTTCGGGTCCGCATTGCCGAAGTCGACCGCGACATCATGAAACAGCTCGGCATCAACTGGTCGAAGCTCAACGGCAACGTACAATTTCAGACCGCCTTCCCCGGCAACATCGCTAACACCTTTCTCCTTGGGAAGTTTCTGCCCGGTTCCGAGCAGATCACCGTCACCCTGGATGCGTTGGCGACAGAGGGCTTCCTCACGGACTTGGCTGAGCCCAATTTGACCGCGGTGTCGGGGCAAACCGCGAGTTTTCTCGCTGGCGGCGAATACCCCTACCCGGTGGCCCAAGGCGGGTCGGTAGGGCCCGCACCGGTAATCACCATTCAATTTCAGCAATATGGGGTACTGCTTACCTTTACGCCGACGATCATCGACGCCGATCACCTTAGCCTCAAGGTGCGACCCGAGGTCAGCGAGTTGGACTACACCAACGCGGTGACCATAGTCGCCGGCGAACCCCCCGTTCCGGGGTTGACCGTCAGGAGGGCCGAAACGACGATCGATCTCGCCAGCGGGCAGAGCTTCGCGCTGGCAGGACTGCTTATGCACAACACCACACAGAACATCTCTAAGGTCCCCGGGCTTGGCGATATTCCAATTCTCGGCGCGTTGTTCCGCTCGAACCAGTTCACGAACAACGAAAGCGAGCTCGTCGTCATCGTCACACCTTATTTGGTGCAACCGCCGGCAATGGCGGCCGCGGCGCCGACCGACGGGTTCGAGGCGCCGCACGACGCGCAGCAGGTGTTATCTGGCGACACGTGGCGACGCGGCCTGCCGGCGCCCGCGCGCGGCCCGCTCGATGCCGGTGGTAATGGCCTGATCGGGCCCGCCGGCTTCCGGCTCGATTGAGGGGAGACGCATCATGATGCGAACGACCCCGATGACTCGCCTCCGCACACGCCGCCACCGCGGCGTCCCCAGGAAATCCGAAACCTGTCATTCCGGGGAGCGGGCGCAGCCCGCGAGCCCGGAACCCAAGCACACGGCTTTTGGAAAGACTTGCAGGACTCGGTTTTCATGGGTTCCGGGCCTGCCCAAACGGGCATCCCGGAATGACAATGCTCGGGCCGCCCAATTTCGTTACACGCGTTTTTGCGGGAATAACCGTCAACTCCGCGAAGCACGTGATCCTATTTTGGGGCGGCCGCAAAGGGGAGATGGATCATGATCCACTGCCGCTATCCGCTGGCGATTGCGTTAGCTGTCGCCGGCTGCGCGCCTGGTGCGGCCGAGTACACCAAGGCCGAAGCGCCGGCCCGGCTGCAGGTCGAGGGTGGAGCGAGCATGGTCGCGGTCGCCTTTGCGCCGGGTTCGAGCCGCCTTTCCGCGGCCGCCTCGAGCCGGCTCGATCGGCTCGTCGCGAGCGGGGCGATCCGCCCGCCCGATCGGGTGTGGATCACTGCCGCCGGTCCGCCCGCACTCGCCGCGGCGCGCGGGGCCGCGGTGGCGCGCGAGCTGTTGCGCTGGGGCATCGTCGCCGAAGCACAACCGCTCCCCGCAGTGGCTCGTGACCGCGCGGTCGTGACCGTCGGGCGCTATGCTGTGAGCCTCCCCCCTTGCCCTAATTGGAGCCAACCGCGCGCCAACGATTTTACCAACGCCGAGACCAGCAATTTCGGCTGCGCCACCGCGGTCAATCTCGGCCTGATGGTGGCGAGCCCCGCTGATCTCGTTGGCGGGCGGCAGCTGGCGCCGGCCGACGGCGAGCCGGCTGCAAGCGCCGTCAACCGCTATTTGAACGATAAGGTTCCGCCACTGCCGGGCACCACTTTGGGGTCGATCCAGGGTGGGACAACCGGCGGCGGACCCAGCGGCCCATCGACCGAGACAGGTTACTAATGAGATCCTCTCGTCAAGCAGCCGCGGCGGCGCCCGAGCGCGAAGGCGTTCTCGCCGTTGTGCGCGACCAGGCGACGCTCGATCGCCTGCAAGGGGTCATTCGCGAGCTGCAATTGGACGACGAGCTGGCGGTCACCGACACGCTCGATGTCGGGCTGCGGCGGATGCGCTCCGGCTTGGCGCCCCGCATCCTGCTGCTCGACATCGCCGACCTCCCGGCCCCGATCACCGAAATCGCGGCCGCACGGGCGGCCGGCGGCCCCGATCTTGAACTGGTGGCGCTGGGCAGCGTCAATGACGTGGCGCTCTACCGCGACCTGCTGGCGGCCGGCGCCAATGATTACCTGGTCAAGCCGCCGACCCGCGACGCGCTCGCCGCGGTCCTCGACAAACGGCCGGCGCGCGCCGCGGCGGGCGATGGCGGGCTCGGCCAGGTTCTGGTGTTTATCGGCAGCCGCGGCGGGGTCGGTGCGACGACCGCCGCGGTCGCCTGCGCCTGGCTCTTGGCCGAGGATTTCGGCGAGCGGACAGCACTGCTCGACCTCGACCTGCATTTTGGCACGGTTGCGCTGAAGCTCGACACCGAGCCCGGCAGCGGGTTGTGCGAGGCGTTGGAGCAGCCCTCGCGGATCGACAGCCTGTTTATCGAACGGGCGATGGTCAAGGTGACCGAGAATTTGCGGGTCCTCGCATCGGAGGCGTCAGCGGCGCAGCATCTGATCGTCGATGCCGGCGCCATCGACATGCTGCTCTACGAGCTGCGCCGCAAGTTTCCGCGAGTGGTGGTCGATCTGCCGCGCGGCGCCACACCAGTGCAGCGCGTCGTGCTGGCCGCGGCGACCCATGTCGTCGTGCTGTGCGAGCGCAGCCTTGCCGGGCTGCGCGACACGATCCGGCTGCAGACCTTGATGCGCGAACAGGCGCCGCAGGTGCGGCTGTGGCTGGTCGAGGCCGGCGCCAGCGGGCAGCGCGCGCTGATCGGCAAGAGCGAATTCGAAAAAGGCGTCGGCAAAGCGCTCGATTTAACGGTGTCGTTCGACCCGAAATCGGCCGGCGCCGCGGTCAATGGCGGTCAGCCATTGCCGGTGGCCGCCCCGCGCAGCCCGGTCGTGCGCGAGCTGCGCCAGCTGGCGGAACTCGTCGCCGGCCCCGCGGCAGCCGCCCCCAAGCGCCGCCTCTTTGCCATCCGCTCGCTATGGTAGGCCTTTACAAACGCCCCGACGGCGAGAGCGCGCTCGATGCGCGCATCGCCGGGCTGACCTCGCGCCGCGCCTTGAGCATGCCGGCGCCGCTTGTTGCCGGGTCCGCGCTCGCCGAGGTCGAACCCGGGTCGTTCGCCTCGCAGGAGGATCGGCTGCTCGCGGCGCGCGAGCAGCTGGTG
>DATMKU010000001.1:0-2450 GCA_035570935.1 Allostellaceae bacterium | reverse complement strand
GGCGGCCATCATGACGGCCCGATGCCAGGTCCTCGTAGATGCGGGTCGGGTCGACGCCGGCCGCCAGCATTGCGTCCCGCTGCGGCGCCAGCGTCTGGGTACCGTCCGACTTGGAGACACGGACATAGCCAATCAGCATCGCGGCACCGGAAGAGCCTCAGGAAAGAAGAAGCCCACCCTGCAAGCTTGGCGATCAATTCCGCAACGGGTTTTCTGGCGGATTGCGGCGGCAATTGGCCGGCCGAGCGCGGTCGCCAGGAAACCGCCCGTTTTTCGGGCGCTCTCAGCACCCCGACGCCCCGCGACGCCATCCCGTCTCACGCATTTTGCGTCGGAACGCTCGATCTCGCGTCCGTCTCACCGATCGTGCGCTCAGTCTCAAACAGCGTGCGTCGAAATCACCCTACAGTCTCAGCTAATCTGCACCGGAAACCGCCCTTGATTGCGCGTCGGACCGTTCATCATTGCGCGCGCGCCGCTACACGTAGGTTGACCTCGTATCTTTGCTGATCAGTCACGCCTGGGCCTCACCGTCTCCGACTCCCGCGCCCAACAGGCGGCCCACCGTCGGCAGGCAGAGGCGGCGGGAGTTCCGGTTGCGGCGGCGGCGGGTCGAGCTTCGCCAGGATCGCCTTGATCGGGTTGTAGCGACGCGAATACGGGTAACGGGCATCGTCGATCGCCCGCCGTAACAGCCCGATCAGCGCCTCCCGCTCCTCGGCGGTGAGGGCGAGGGTGAGGTCGCCGTCGCTCAATGCGCCGCGGACGGCGGAAGCTTCTGAATGATGATCGGTGCCGGCGGGGTCGAGCCGAGCTTGTAGCCGAGGGCGCCGAAGATGATGCCGGCGGCAGCGAAGGCGGCGATGACAATCTTCCACGGCTCGAAGCGCAAAAGGCCACGCTTGTAATCGGTGTCGGCCGGTCTGTTTTCGTTAGCCGCCTGCATCCGCTCGCTCCTCAGCCGGCGCTCGTCTTCGTCAGTTTAACTCATCCGGTCACCGGAACCAGCGCCGCCACCACGGCGAGGCGCGGCAAATTCGCGATCGGACCGAGATTGAGGTGCGACTCGTCAACGTCACCAGCATCGTCGCCTGCTTATGGCCGATCGGGCGGTTCTCGACTGTGGGGATTTTGCACCGATCAAGCATCTTGCGATATTCGGCTTCGTAAGCGCCGCGAGTTGATGCGGCCCCTGGAATGCCCTGTTTGCATGATACGAACTGCTGCCAAAATGGCTGCAACTACGGCTTGTGTATCTTCGGTCATTAAATCGCCTCCTGGGTTGGTTGGCTCCCTTGTACCATCGCCACGAACCGCGACGATCACCGGAACCAAGCGCCGCCACCACGGCGGGCGCGGGTCAGGATCAGGGGCAGGCAGTCGGTAGGGGGTTAGCTCACGGCGGCAGCTTGCGTAATCGCTGCCCCAATTCGATACCGTCGATGAGCGCGTTCCAATGATCGAGCACCGCGTCGTGGTTCACCGCGAGCCACTGGCCGACAAGCCGTAGATCGGCGGCGGAAAGCAACCCGGCAACGACATGCGGCTGCGGCTGCAGTGCGACAACCGCCAGGTCGCCCGGGTCCATCTGCTGCCCGTGCCGCTGCATCACCTTGATGCGGGCGCTATGCCCAGCGCCATAGCTCGGGCCCACCCAAATCACCATCGGCAAGCCCGTGGTGCGCGGGTACAGGTTGGTCATCAGGTCGAGGTCGTCGAGGTTTTCACTCATCGGCGCGAATTATTACCTGTCGAACACCACGAAGTCAGCGCCGCCATCACGACCGCCGCGGCCCCGGTCAGCAGCGCGAGGGGCTGGCGCCGTTCCTCGGCCACACTCCGGCGGCGCGCAGCTCGGCCGGCTCGAGAAACCGGATCGCGGTCGCCCCGCTTACGCCCGGCAGCCATAGCACCCACACGCACCACCAGCGGCCGTTCCCCTTCGTGCCGGGGATCCAGGTCGGGCGCCAGCAACATGTCCAGATCGCCGCGGCGCGGTTGAGAATCGCGGCCCGTCCGCCGGCGCCGGTGTGATCAATGCGGAGGAGCAGCACCAAGCCGCGCAAATGGCCGCTATCCACCAGCGCCAGACCGCGAGCGATAAACGGGTCGAGGCGTTCCTCCGACCACGGCAGGTTGGTGACCGCGATCGCGCCGGCTGTCGCGGCCGGCGGCGCGTCGTAGAAGTCGTGACGGCTGATCCCGCGGCGCTGCGGGTCGTCACCGGAACCAGCGCCGCCGCGTGTTGCGCCGCGGGATAATCATCCACCGGACTCCACCCGCTTCCACGCATTTGCGGTACAAAGGGAGCACGGCTTTCCCCCAGCCGGTGCGCACAGCATCGGGACGGCGCTTTCCCCCAGCGCCGCACCGAGTGCGGAGTGTCACGCATTGGGGGATGCACTATGGCGGCAGTGAGGATCGCGGAAGCGGCCAGGTTGGCGGGCGTC